>NZ_JAESKI010000013.1:0-313677 GCF_017892065.1 Staphylococcus sp. GDY8P120P
TCAATGTTCATTGTTTCGTTTATTTCAATCACAAGAATTAATTCTACAGATTTTAACTTAGAAAGTCAATCACTTTTTAAAATTAATTTTCAACTTGTCTTTAAGTTGTTGTTTTGTGTTTGTCGTTTTGTTTCGTCCGACAAGTAAATACTATACACGCTTAGTGCACTTTAAACAACAGTAAAATTTACACTTTCCCTCCCAGTCACAAGGAAGTTCACAAAAATAAACATACTTTCAATAGCAAATGATATATATCGTTCGTTATAATATACTTTTTGTCGTTTCATTTATTAAAACAATCAGTTTTAAATTCTATAAACCAAACTTTACTCTTTTTTACGTTTTTTTAATTTTCTTTTTTAAAAAATAAAACCACTTTAAAAAAGCGGTTTTACTTTACTCTAAATATACAGTTAATTTTTGTTACATCTCTGTTCTGCCCATAATCGCTTTAGATAATGTTACTTCATCAGCGTACTCTAAATCCCCACCGACAGAAAGTCCTTGGGCTAACCTAGTTACAGTAATACCTATCGGTTTAACTAATCTCGATATATACATCGCAGTTGATTCACCTTCTAAGTTAGGATTCATCGCTAAAATTAATTCTTTTACTTCATCATTTTTCAAGCGATTGATCAAACTTGGAATATTGATATCTTCTGGTCCTATACCATCCATTGGAGATATCGAACCATGTAAGACATGATATAGACCTTTATATTCACGCATTTTTTCCATAGCGATAACATCTTTATCATCTTCTACTACACAAATAATGGAACGATCGCGCTGTTTATCTTGACAGATATAACATGGATCTTGTTCTGTTATGTGGCCACATTCATTACAATAAGTAAGTTCTCGTTTTACATCCACTAAGGCTTTAGCAAATTGTACGACATCGTCTTCTTTCATATCTAATACATGAAACGCCAGACGTTGAGCTGTCTTGGGCCCAATGCCTGGCAGTTTCATGAAACTGTCGATAAGTTTGGATATTGGTTCTGGATAATGCATACTATCACATACCAGGAATATTTAAGCCTTGTGTATGCTTACCTAAACGTTCTTGTGTAAGCTCATCAGCTTTGTTCATCGCTTCATTTGTAGCAGCGATCACTAAATCTTGTAACATTTCGATATCGTCTGGATCAACTGCTTCTTCTTTAATTTCTACATCAAGCACTTCTTTGTGGCCAGATACCGTTACAGTCACCATACCGCCACCTGCTGTACCTTGTACTTTCTCTTCTTTTAACTTTTCTTGCTCTTCACCCATTTTCTTTTGCATTTTTTGCATTTGTTTCATCATTTGTTGCATATTTCCGCCACCGCGCATATGTTTATCCTCCTTAAAACTTCAATCTCTCTGATTGTAATTAATCTTTTGTTTCATTATACATGCCTTTTAATTCATTGTCATGTCTTACTCTTCATCTATGACGTTCACTGTGTTTTCACCGAATAGGTCTTTAGCTTTTTGGACTACGTCGGCTTCCTCATCTGACTGGGTTGTGGTTGAAGCATTATGTTCTTCGCTCGTACCCTGTTTACGATTCTGAAGGTATTCCGTTCTCACTCTCATCCATTGGTCAGCAGGCACACCGACGACTTTCACTGTTTTCTCAATGATATTACAAACAACATTTTCTATATTCTCACGCTTTTCATCATCTTTATTTACAATTTCACAATGTATTTCTTCCTCGAATTTAATCAACACATGTGTTTCACTTGCTGCTACTGGTTCTGAACTTTGAAGTAAGCTAACTAATGACTTCATATCATTACTTTTAGCATGATCTATAACTTCTTGCCAATGATCTTTTAGTTGTTTGATATCTTCTTTATTTGCTTTATCTAGCACTTTCGCAATTTGTTGCATTGAAAAAGCATTCTTCGATTGAGTCCCTTTGCTAGCTGTTCTTTTAGATTGCGATTTAACATTATTAACTGATACACCTTGGTTTTTTAATGTTTTCAGCTCATTTTCTAGTTGTTCCATACGTTGTAATAATACTTCGTTATTAGGTTCACTAGCCACACTTGTAGTAGCAATAGTTTGAACATTTTCCGATTTATCTTTAATCATCTCAGCTAATTTCACTAATAGGACTTCAAAATGCACACTTTGATTCACACTAAATCTAATTGAAACAAGTGTATCATTAATAACATCAATCATTTTGTAAAGTGTGTCTAAATCAAAATGCATCAACGCATCGTGTTCAGTTTCTATGTTAGATGTCTTATTCATAATTGTATCTCTCACAAAATAAATCATGTCATTAATAAGACGGTTTACTTCTTTACCTTGTGAGATAAATTGATGATAGGTTGAGAAGGCGCTTTTTACATCTCCTTCAACTACCTCTTTAAGTAAGTCATTTAGTGCGCTCGCATCCACACTTCCTGTTACATTCAAAGCATCTTGCAATGTAAGGTGTTCATCACCAAAAGCAATAGCTTGGTCCATGATACTTAGCGCATCCCGCATACCGCCTTCAGAAGCTTTAGCAATAAAATCTAATGCTGATACATCATATTCTATTGTTTGGGAATCTGCTACAAATTTTAATCGTTCTACAATTTCATCATGGCTAATTGCTTTAAAATCAAATCTTTGCGCTCTTGATATGATTGTCGGAGGTATTTTATGTGGTTCAGTCGTCGCAAGTATAAATATTGCATGAGCTGGTGGTTCTTCCAATGTTTTAAGCAAAGCGTTGAAGGCCCCTGTGGTTAACATATGAACTTCATCAATAATATATACTTTAAATTTCGATTCGCTAGGTGCATATTTTACCTTGTCTCTAATATTTCTTATTTCATCAACACCATTGTTACTAGCGGCATCTATTTCAATCACGTCTGAATTCGTTCCACGTGTAATCCCCGTACAAATAGCACATTCATTACAAGGTTCGCCATCCGTATGTTCAAGGCAATTAATCGCTTTAGCGAACACTTTTGCAATACTTGTTTTACCTGTACCTCTTGGCCCACTAAAAATGTACGCATGTGATTGTTTACCTTTTGAAATTGCATTACGCAATGTCTTAGTTACATGTTCCTGACCTACTACATCTTCAAAGCTTTGCGGCCGAAACATTCTATATAAAGCTTGATAATTCACTTTTGCACCTCCAATAGCATTCAATAACTATTATATCATTGTGTTTTACACTTTGAATATTAATTAAATGATTCTGGGTAAACTACATCGCCATTAGGCCGTTCTACAAGTTGATCCCATAGGAATTTAACCATAAAATGCTCTGAAGGCACGCCAAACGGGCTAGCAATATCGTATTTACTTGCTTCTTCATAACCTAGTTTCCCATAATAATTAGGATCCCCCAGTACAATAATAGTAGTATATTCTTGTGCCTTAGCACGTTCTTCTACAGCTTGCACAAGCGCTTTACCGATTCCCTTGTTTTGGTATTCTGGCAATACAGTTAAAGGCGCTAAAGCTAAAGCTGTATAACGCGTTTCATCATTTATGATTTTTATTTCTGAGAGCATTGCATGGCCAATTACATCACCGTCGTCTGTTTTCGCGACAACTTCCAATTCATAATTATATTCAGCTGACTCCCTGATTTTCAGAACTAAATCTTGCTCATCGTGGTTGGAGGCTGCGACATTTCTAAAAGCAGTTTTTATTTCGTCTAAACTTGTATCATAATCATTTTCAGTTAAAGTACTTAAATAAATTTGCATGAGCACTCCCCCGTAAATTACTGAATTTAATCTTCGACAGCACACTTTCAAATTAGGTTTCAACTAATTCCAATTATACACATCAAAGGATTATTATTATTTTAATATAAAAAAAGAGTGACTGCTATCAAAAGATAAGTCACTCCTTATTTATTAGTTAATTGAATTAATTTAAAATTTAAAACCGGCACCTTCGCTTCGACTACGTATCATAAACGTTACCAAAGTCGACAGCTAAATCTCGGCAACCCTACGGCACATACGATAATCCACTTAATGCTGCTTCCGTCAGGACCTGACATGATTCATGGGTTCATATTGCATAGGACCGAAATCTTCAAACACTACGTGCTTTGGGCAGACTTCACAAAAACGTAGCCTTAGCGAAGGAATTCAGTCTCGCGTAAAGCGGATTTCGAGTACAGGGAACCGCTACCTCCCCACCTAGCACGGCAAGATATATCATACTATAATGTGTCGGCTGATTGCAAGTCATACCATCCATTAATTTTAACTTATTTTATTAATGTATATCATAGCCTTACCATTGATCATAAAATTTTATGACGTCTAGAAAAATCATTGAACTTAAATTCAGTTGCTAAATGTTTAGAAATATTATATTGGAATTTCGATGTATCCTTTAAATGCACAATACCTCTCACTGTGGCGGTATACGGGGGTGTTACATCTCCAAATACTTCGTATTCTAAATTTCCAAATGATTCAAAAGTAATCGATTTATTGGAGTAGCTAATTTCTAATTTCAGTATTTGCTCTATATAGTGATATAGCGAATCTTTAGCGATATCTAAAGTGATATCAGGCACAATGTCTTTCACTAAATAATCTTCATCGATAATTTTCACACGGTTATCAAGTTTTCTTGTCCGGATAATATGCCATAATTTTGTACTCGAGCGAAGATTCAATGCTTTTTTTACCTCTGGAAAATCACTAGCAGATACACTTTCCAGTAACCGAACGTCTGTCTCGTGGCTTAGCCCTAACCCACGTTGCACTTCTCTAAAACTTGTTAGATTAGCAAACGGAAACTCTGTGACACCTTGATAAATAACAACAGAACCTTTGCCTCTTATTTTCTGAATCATACCGTCTCTAACGAGTAAATTCAATGCTTTGCGAACTGTTTCACGAGAGGCACTATAATCTATTACCAATTCATTTTCAGAGGGCAATTGAGCACCATATGGCAATTTTGATTCTATGATGTCAGCGCGTAAATTTTCATATATCGAAATAAATTTTTTCTTTGTCATGTGATATCACTCACTGCCTTTTAATCTAAATTATTGTGCGACCACTATCGCACCAAAGCCTTCTATCAATCCATTGACAATAGAACCGTTTTGTAAAACGATTTCTCCTTCAACATCTAAACCCTCAGGTATCGCAACTTTGTTTTTTGAAAAATTAGCGATGATTAACCAAGTTTCATTTTTATAATGGCGTTTATAAACAAACAATTTATCATGTGTCATATAAAGCGGTTCAATATCGCCATAAGTGATAATATCGTGTTCATGTCGTAATTGAATTAATTTTCTGTAAGTTTGTAAAATAGATTGGTCATCTTCGATAGCCGCTTCAACATTAATATTTTCATAATTGTCTGGGATATCTATCCATGGTGTGCCAGAAGTAAAGCCAGCATTTTCACCACCTGTCCATTGTACAGGTGTTCTTGAATTATCACGGGACTTTTGTCCTAAAATCGTTAATATTTCATCTTCTGCGTAGCCTTCATTTTTCAATCTTTTATAAGCATTGAGCGTTTCTATATCTCGATATTGATCTATACTATCGAAATGAGGGTCTGTCATACCAATCTCTTCACCCTGATAAATATATGGCGTGCCTTGTAACATGTGCAACGTTATAGCAAGCATTTTCGCACTACTTTTGCGTAACGCTTCCGTCGAATCATCTCCAAACCTTGTTACAACACGAGGTTGGTCATGGTTACACCAAAAAATCGCATTCCATCCGCCACCATTATAGATTCCTGTCTGCCACTCCATCAATATATTTTTTAATTGATGGAAATCTAACTTCGCGTTGGTCCATTTTTCTCCATCTATATAATCCACTTTTAAATGATGAAAGTTAAACACACTACTTAATTCTTGTCGTTCAGGATTTGAATATTTAATACAATTATTAATTGTGGTTGAAGACATTTCTCCAACTGTCATCATATCTTTATCACCGAATGTTTGTCGATTCATTTCATGCAAGTATTCATGTACACGTGGTCCATCCGTGTAAAATTCTTTACCGATTTTTGATGAGTTTTTAAACTCACCCTTAGAAATAACATTGATAACATCGAATCTAAAACCATCCACGCCAAAATCAATCCAATAATTAATCACTTTATAAAGCGCTCGGCGTACTTCTGGGTTATCCCAATTCAAATCTGCCTGTGTTACATCATATAAATGCAAGTAATATTCATCTGTCTTCTCATCATATTCCCAAGCATTACCACCAAATTTAGATTCCCAATTGGTAGGCGGTTGATTATCTGCTGACCTTCTAAAGAAGTAATAATCTCTATAAGGATTTTCTTTGCCGGAATAAGCTTGTTTAAACCATTCATGTTCTGTAGAAGTATGATTAATAACAATATCCATCATTACTTTCAAATCACGTTTATGTGATTCAGCTATCAAAGTTTCTAAATCATCAATCGTACCGAACTGTTCGTTTATTTTATAATAATTGCTAATATCGTAACCATTATCATTCATAGGTGATTCATAAACGGGCGTTAACCAAATATAATCTACACCTAGATATTGTAGATAATCTAATTTTTCAATTATACCACGTAGATCGCCTTCACCATTACCAGTAGTGTCATTGAATGACTTGGGATAAATTTGATAAACTACCGACTTTCTCCAATCATTTACAACCACATAATTACCACCTTTTCTTAATATATTTTTAAAACCAATAGACGAGACAGCAATCTGTGTTTCTTTAAAGATTTTATTGCCTCGCCTTGATAAAAAGACAAGCACTAACGTAACTTATTAAGTTTGTGCAAGAATTACCCGCCTTCTTAAGAACGGCATAAGCCAACACTTACAAATAAGTAAAGTTAACTTAATAAATCAAGAAGCCGCTCTATAAAACGATGTTATAAACTCATTTTCATTTCAGCCTTCTACTACAAATATCATTGATGATTATCGATGCATAGCGTCTTAATTACCCTTAACGATATAGTTTCTTTATTCTTCCACCATTTCTTTCGCTTCTTCTTTACTAAATTTAGAGAACACGACTGTTAGAATTGCTGGCACAACCATAGCAATAATCGTACAAATACCATACACAAGCCAATAATTGCTTTGAATTGAAATAATGGCTGGCACACCACCTACACCTACTTTACCCAAAACACCGCTTGCACCTATGATGGCGCCTATCACGCTGGAAGTTAAAATTGCTGCTACAAATGGATATTTCAACGGTAAGTTGACACCGAATAATGCTGGCTCAGTAACACCTAAGAAACCTGAAACGCCAGAAGTCATTGCAAGACCTTGTTCTTTGGCCATTTTTCGTTTTTTGTAAACATACCAAGCACCAAACGCTGCTGACCCCTGACAAATGTTAGAGATTGCTAAGATTGGCCATAAATATGTGCCTTCAAGGCTGCTTCCCATCAATTGGAAATCAACTGCCAAGAACATATGGTGCAATCCAGTAATCACTAACGGTGCATAGAACAAGCCATATATTACACCGCCTAACCAACCTACATGTTCAAAGACAAATGTTACTCCATTCGTGATACCTGTTCCTAACCATAATGCAATTGGCCCAATAACGATAAATGCTAAGAAGCCAGTAATTAATAAGGCCACAGGCCCAACAACTAACATTTTAATTGAATCGTGCACATATTTATTTAAGAATTTCTCAATTTGCGCTAATACATAAGACGCTAATAAAATCGGTAATACTTGGCCTTGGTAATTCAATTGTTTAATTTCTAAACCAAAAATATGCCAAGCCGGAATATCACCCTTACCAATATCATATTGTGAAGCCAACTGTGGGTTCATTAAAATTAACCCTAATACTAAACCAAGTATTTGGCTACCACCAAATACGCGCATACTACTCCAACCAATTAATGCCGGCAAGAAGATAAAAGCAGTATTCGCAATAACATTAATAATATCCGCAATATCACCTAATTGTGGATATTGTGCAACGAGTGGTTGTTTCCCAAATAAATCTTCCATCGTTAACACATTATAAATCCCTAGTAACAAACCAGCTGTTACAATAGCTGGCAAGATTGGAATAAAGATATCTCCCAATAACTTAATCAATCTTTGAATTGGATTCCCCTTTTTGGCAGCTGCAGCTTTCGCGTCATCTTTCGAGGACGCTTCAGCCCCAGTTTCTTCAATAAACTGCTTGTAAACTTCATCTACTGTGCCTGGTCCAATAACAATTTGATATTGATTGTCTGCTTTAAATTGACCCTTAACCAAATCGTTATTATTCAAACGATCTTTGTCAACTTTATCATCATCTTTTAAAACAAGTCGTAAACGCGTTACACAGTGTGTTGCTGTGTCCAAGTTTTCTTTGCCCCCAATAGCTTCGACGATATCTTGAACATCTTTTTTTTTTAACAGCCATGATGATTCACTCCCTTAATTTTTCTATGTTATCCAGATTATAACTTGTCTATACAAGTTTTGCAAAGGCTTTCATAAAGAGAGATAAAAAAAGACCGAAGCGAGACCAAATATAGCATTTGATTTACATTCACGACCTTGTATAAATCAACCACCTTTTATTTATTTGTGCTTAACAATATAATCTGCCAAACAATACATTATCTACTATAATTCAACATTTATAGATACGCACACGAACCACATTAAATTAGTTACAAGTTAAACTATTGGAGTTATAGTTATGTTAAAATACCCATTTCAAAACAAAAAAGACAAACAATTCATATACATATGAATTGTTTGTCTACTCTATTAATTAGTCTTGGTTTTTAATGATAATGGCGGAGGAAGAGGGATTCGAACCCCCGCGGGCCGTTAAGCCCCTGTCGGTTTTCAAGACCGATCCCTTCAGCCGAACTTGGGTATTCCTCCAAATAAACACATTAATTATAATATTATAGTGTATTGCAAAAGTCAATTATAATTAAAATGTTACACCAACGTTTTTTCCGTTAGGTATCCATCCACCGCATTAGCAACTGCTCTACCCTCTTGGATTGCCCAAACAACAAGACTTTGGCCTCGTCTTGCATCACCTGCCGCAAAAATATTTGATTGATTCGTTTTGAAATTTTTGTTATCTGCGATAATTTTATTTCTTTCAGTTTGGATATTGAAAGCGTGTGGCACTGTAGTTTCCGTGCCAATAAACCCTATGGACAACAATACCAAATCTGCTGGCCAGTGACGTTCTGTACCATCGACAACCACCATGCCTTCATCTGTTTCTTCAAGGATCTGTGTGTAAACGCCGGTCACATTTCCAATTCGATCAACATCATAACGCATTGTTTGTACGCCATATGCACGTGGCTCAAATCCGAAACGCGCCTCGTACTCTTTATGTGCATAATCCATTTTAAATACAGGCATTGCTAATGGCCAGTAACTGTTTTCATCAAATTCTATTGCCTCAGGTTGCTTTGTATACTTATTAAATTGAACAATAGATTTACAATTTTCTCTCAATGCCGTAGCAACACAATCTGCCCCAGTGTCTCCAGCCCCGATGACTATTACATTTTTACCTTCTGCAGAAATAGATGGTTCCTTAATTTCATCGTTTAAGTATTGAGCTTGTTCTGTTAAATAATCCATTGCAAAGTGAATACCGAACCCCATACGTCCTTCTAGAGGTAAATCTCTCGCATTTTGCGAACCGGTACATAGAATAATAGCACCATATTCCTCATTAAGTGTTTCTTTACTAATGTCTACGCCAATTTCTGTATCTGTTTCAAATTGAATACCTGATTCTTCCATCACTTTTATTCTACGACGCACTACATCTTTGTCTAATTTCATATTAGGTATACCATACATAAGTAAGCCACCAGCTTCATGTGCGCGCTCATACACTGTTACGTTATACCCTAATTTATTTAATTCATCAGCAGCAGTTAAACCAGCTGGCCCACTACCCACTATAGCAACTGATTCGTCTTTACGATGTTCTGGCGTTGTCGGTTTTACCCAACCATTTTCAAAGGCTTCGTCTATAATAGTTCTTTCAATTCCTTTAATAGCAACTGATTCACGATTGATTTTCATGACACAAGATTGCTCACAAGGTGCTGGACAGACCCGCCCTGTAAATTCCGGAAAATTGTTCGTTTCATTTAACCGCTCGTAGGCCGCTTTGAAATCTTGTCTATAGACAAGGTCGTTCCATTCTGGAATGTAATTGCCAATAGGACACCCAATTGTTTCTCTGCCGAAAGGCTCCCCTGTCTGGCAAAATGGTGTCCCGCAATCCATACAACGGGCGCCTTGTTGTGCCGCTTCGTCTTTCGTAAATCTTTGTTGAAACGCACCGTGATGCTTCAAACGATCGACCAAAGATAACTCCTGCAGTTGTTGTTTGTCATAATTCATAAATCCTTTGAATTCACCCATGATAAATCCCCCTTCTAGTATTAATATACAGCAGTCAATTGTTGCTCTGATTCTATATATGTGCGCTTATCATTAAAAGCATTTAATAAAGCTTGATCAAGTTCATCTGAGTTTTGCTTTTGCAAGTCGATTTTTTGCATCATTAGTTTATATTCTTTAGGGATAACTTTAACGACTTTATCTGCGACATGCTCAAAGTCAGCTAGGATTTTTTTCGCTTTTGTGCTATTTGTGTATTGCACATGTGCTTCTAACATAGACTTCAAAACTTCGTATTCTTCTGCTACAGTAATGAAATCAAGATCCAAGCTATCAAGTTGATTTTCTGATTTAAATTTTTCTAAGTCAGATGGAAAAATATAACTCACGCCACCACTCATACCTTGTCCAAAGTTTTTTCCTACATCCCCAAGAACGATGACACGGCCACCAGTCATGTATTCAAGACCATGGTCACCTATGCCTTCAACAACTGCCTGTACACCACTATTTCTAATACAGAAACGCTCGCCTGCTTTACCATTTATAAACGTTTTGCCGTGTGAAGCACCGTAAAAGCAAACATTACCCACGATAATTTCGTCTTCACGTTGCTGGTTTGGTGCTTTAACAATCACTTTACCACCAGATAAACCTTTACCTACGTAATCATTAGCATCTCCTGTGTGATGAATGGTTAAACCATGCGGCGTATATGCACCCAAACTTTGCCCTGCATGCCCCACTGTCTTAGCGTAAATTGAATCTTCAGGCAATCCTTCTTTGCCATGGGCTCTTGTAATGGCGCTACCGGTAATAACACCTACATCACGTTGCTCATTTTTCAATAAGTATTGACCAATAAATGATTGACCATTTTCAATCGCTGTTCGCGCGTCTGGGTACAACGCTGTTAAATCAAATCCTTCATCGAGATGGTGATTTTGTTCGATTTTTTTAAATCTTTCACCTTTATGTTGATATAGCAATGCTTCAACGTTCATCGATGCAGCTTTAGGGCGGCTGCTAGCCAGATTATTTTTACGTGCTAATAAATCCGTTCTACCTACAAGTTCATCTACGGATTTCAAGCCAAGTCCAGCTAAAATCTCTCGTAATTCTTCAGCAACAAAGTGCATAAAATTGACCACGTGATCTGCTCTGCCATTAAATAAAGCTCTTAAATCTTGGTTCTGAGTAGCAATGCCTACAGGGCAAGTATCTTTATGACATACGCGCATCATAATACATCCAAGCACCACTAATGGCGCCGTAGCAAAACCAAATTCTTCTGCGCCTAATGCACATGCGTAAGCAACGTCTTTACCTGTGAGTAACTTCCCGTCTGTTTCTACCGTCACCCTCGATCTAAGACCGTTCATCATTAAGGTTTGATGCGTTTCTGCCAGACCAATTTCCCATGGTACGCCTGCATGTTGAATACTCGTTTTTGGTGAAGCGCCTGTGCCGCCATCATAGCCACTAATAACAATCTTATCCGCGTATGCTTTAGCAACACCTGCTGCAATTGTGCCTACGCCAGTTTTTGAAACAAGTTTCACTGTGATATTGGCATCTTTATTTGCATTTTTTAAATCATGAATTAATTGTGCTAAATCTTCAATTGAATAAATATCATGATGCGGCGGTGGTGATATTAAGCCAATACCTGGCGTTGACCCCCTTACTTCAGCAACCCATGGGTATACTTTAGCACCTGGTAATTGTCCGCCTTCCCCTGGTTTAGCGCCTTGCGCAACTTTAATCTGAATTTCTTTAGCGTGTTGTAAGTAATCGCTCGTCACACCAAAACGACCGGATGCAACTTGTTTGATTGCGCTAGAACGATTACGTCCTTCTTCATCTATAATATAGCGTTCCGGGTTTTCTCCACCTTCACCGCTATTACTTTTACCACCCATTTGATTCATCGCTTCAGCTAATGTTTGGTGTGCCTCTTCCGAAATCGAACCATAACTCATTGCTCCTGTATTAAAACGTTGAACAATAGCGCTTGCAGGCTCGACTTCACTTATATCGATAGCTTCTTGCTTTTTAAATTCCATCAAGTGACGAACGTGATCGGTACGTTTGTGATTAACTTCACGTGAAAATGATTTGAATTTTTCATAATCATTTAAACGACATGCATGTTGCAACAAATGTATAGATGTCGGATTAAAAGTATGATGTTGACCTTGTTTACGCCACTGGAATGTACTTCCTGATTCTATATATTGGCTTGTAGGTGTTTGCCTTGACTTATTTTCCTCATCTATCATATCTATAGATATACCTGAAAGTTTACTTTGTGTGCCCGTGAAATATTTTTCAACAACTTCAGAAGATAAACCTACTGCTTCAAAAATTTGCGCCCCTTGATAACTTTGAACAGTCGAAATACCCATCTTGGCCATAACTTTGATGACACCTTCTGATAATGTATCCGTATAAGTTTGAACATTTTCAGAAATATCCCCTTCTAAACGTTTGTTTTGGACCAACTGCTCAATTGTACGTTGCGCTAAATACGGTACAATTGCGTTTGCACCATATCCTAACAAACAAGCAACATGATGCACTTCTCTCGTTTCACCTGATAATGCTACTATACTCGTACGCATGCGTAATCCTTCTCTAATTAGTAACTGATGAATGTGACTTACCGCTAACAGTATCGGCATCGCATAACCTTCATCTGTATTAACTAAATAACTGTCATCTAACACAATAATTTCTTTACCTTCTTTAACAGCTTGAATTGCTTTATCTCCCAACACATCCAATGCTGTTTCTAAATCATTTTGGTAAACCGTAGATAAATGCGTCACATTAAACCTACTTTGTTCAATGACTTCAAGTTGTGCTTCAGTTAAAACTGGACGCGCTAATTGGATACGACTTAACGCGTTTTCATTAGGCTTCAGCAAATTACCTTCACACCCTAAATAAGATAATTCACTCGTAACTATTTTCTCTCGATACGCATCGATAGGAGGGTTTGTAACTTGTGCAAATAATTGTTTGAAATAATTGAATAACGTTTCGTCTTTTTCGTTTAGAGCAGCGATTGGCACGTCGTACCCCATTGCGCCTATCGGATCTTTCTTATTTTCAACAATTTCTGTCAGATATTTATCCATTTCTTCTTTTGTATAAGCAAACTGTTTTTGTAAACGTGCTAAACTTTCATCGCTCCATTCAGAGTTTTGATATGATACTTTAGATAAACCTAAATCTACTTTAAATTGATGTAGCCAACTGTCATATGGATGTTCATCTGCAATGCGTGCTTTTAATTCATTATTTTCAACCACTTTATTTTGTTTAAAATCAACCAGCAACAACTTTCCCGGGTTCAATTGACCTTTAAATGCAACATTGTCTTCTGGTACATCTACCACACCAACCTCAGATGAGAAGATGATATAATTGTCCTTGGTAATTGTATAACGACCTGGTCTTAAACCATTTCTATCTGTTAATGCTCCTATTTTATCTCCGTTACAAAAAGAAATCATTGTAGGACCGTCCCATGGTTCCATCAAATAACTGTAAAATTCATAAAATGAACGCACGTTAGTATCATTGGTTTTATTGTATAACCAAGGTTCCGGGATCATCAGCATTGCCGCTCTCTCAGGTTCCATAGCTAACGATAAAAATTCTAATGCATTATCTACAATGGCGGAGTCACTACCATCTTTATCAAGTACTTCTTTCACTTTATCTTTATCATTACCAAAGATTGTTTCAATTAAATCGTTTTGTCTTGCTCTCATCCAATTCACATTACCTTTAATGGTATTAATTTCACCGTTATGCATGAGTAATCTGTTAGGATGCGCACGTTTCCAACTCGGAAAAGTATTCGTACTAAAACGCGAATGCACAAGTCCTAACTTTGAAACATACGCATCATGGTTTAAATCTTGATATAATGTTTTAATTTGGTCTGAGCGCAACCATCCTTTATATACAATTGTTCTATGCGATAAACTTGTAAAATATAAATTCAAGCGTTGTTGATCAGCATAATTTTCAATTTGTTTGCGCGCTAAAAATAATGTTCTGTCTATATGTGCAGCATCGTTTAGCGCAATGAATACTTGTTGTATATGCGGCATTGTTTCAACAACGTGTGAGGCAATTGCATTCGTATCTACAGGAACATTTCTATAGCCAAGGACACTTAAACCTTCCGCTTCAAAGTGCGCATTAAATTGTGCTTCATGTTGAGAACCAGCTATCTTCTCATTAGTAAAAAACATGCCCACCGCATATTGACCTTCATCTGGTAAATCGAAATCCACTTTCATTGCAAAGTACTCGTATGGCACTTCTGTCATAATGCCGGCCCCGTCACCAGTAATCCCATCTGAACCAATACCTCCACGATGATCTAATCTACGTAACATTTCCAATGATTTTTCAACGATATCGTGATTTCTCTGATTATCCATATTGGCATAAAACCCTATACCACATGCATCATGTTCTTCGCGGCTATCATATAGCCCTAATTGCTTACCATATTCGAGCATGGCCCTCACCCCTTTTACGAAAATTCTGAATATTTAATAAGTAAGGTACACTATAAAGTAATCCATTTATCTATTCAATATATAAAATAGATGATATTATTCTAATAATTAGAATGTAATTGAAATGATGGAGTTGGTTATATGGAAATCAAACAATTAAAGTATTTTATAGAAGTCGCGAAAAGAGAACATTTATCTGATGCGGCGCTTGAATTAAATATCGCTCAATCTGCGATTAGCAGACAAATCACACTTTTAGAAAAAGAGCTACAAGTCACATTATTTAATAGAGAAGGGCGCAATATCCATATCACTGAAGAAGGTAAACAATTATTTTCGGAAGCAACAAAAATTATAGATCAACTTGATAACACAGTTCGTTTGTTCCATAACCAATCTGAAACGGACCATTATATTATACGCATTGGTTACGTTGAAAGTTATATTACACAGGTAATCACTTTATTAATGCAATCCTTTGAAAATGAAAGTGAAGCTATAATCCAACCTATTTTAATGGAAGAAGAAGCTATCTTACCTGCCCTACTCACGGACAAAATCGATATTGCTTTTACTGACATGTCTGAGGAACTCAAACAGCACCGTGCCTTAAAAGTTAGTCCCTTATTCGAAGAAAATTTTCATATCTATGTACCTAAAAATGACCCAATTACATTAGCTACTAATCCACCTTTAGTGCAGCTTTCTAATAAATCAATTTATGAATTATATCCATTGCCGCCAAGAATCAAGCAAACCTTAACAAAGACAATCAAATCACCTATACGTACAATCACACACCCTCAAATAGCTCAATATATCTTAACTAAAGAACGTGGGTTTATAGTAACGTCGTCTTATCATCTACTAACGAAAAATCCGCAAAAAT
This sequence comes from Staphylococcus sp. GDY8P120P, assembly GCF_017892065.1. Taxonomy (NCBI): domain Bacteria; kingdom Bacillati; phylum Bacillota; class Bacilli; order Caryophanales; family Staphylococcaceae; genus Staphylococcus; species Staphylococcus sp. GDY8P120P. The sequence continues at coordinate 15,834 of NZ_JAESKI010000013.1, forward strand.
GGCTGGAAGTGTCATTAGAGCATACAGAATTAAAAAGAACGATTTGCCAAGTATTTCGATTAGATAATCAGAAACATGACTTTCCACTATTATTAGGTATGATTGATAAATTATTAAGCAGAAGCGCAACTTATCATTAATCATATCCATAAAATTTTTGAATTCAAATCTCAAGGAGCGTATAATCGCATTGTCTAAATAGAGAGGACTGAGATACAACAATGTCTGTCAAAACGTTATTAAAACGCCCTTTTGATTGGGTTATATTGTTATTTTTCATCTTGTTTGTAGGCTTATTTATTTTCACCTTTTTCAACGAGACATTTTACGATACACCTGTTGGGCAAATTACAAAAATAGAAAACGAATCTACTACAAATATTACAGATGATAATCATAATAAAGATACAAAATACAACCAAACACTGACGCTTAAAATTTTAAATGGAAAATTCAAAGGTCAAACGACAACAATTTCACATCATTACATAGCCTCACAGGCTGACAGCGAGGCGTTCTCTAAACATAACAAAGTCTTATTGCACATCGATAAACATTTAGACGATGCATACATCACAGAAAAAAAGCGGGATAGTCTAGTTGTGATGATGACCGGTATATTTTTATTAACTGTATTACTTGTTGGTAGAAAGATTGGATTACAATCAATCCTTTCTTTAGTATTCAATACTATTGTAGTGCTATTAGCTATCTATTTGCATAATAAATTTCCTAGTTTAAATTTATTTATGCTGATGAGTATTGGCGTTGTTTTAACTACCATATTTACCTTGTTGTTAGTAACTGGATGGCGATGGCGCACGCTAGTCACAGTAGTCAGCACATTATTAGGCACGTTTGTTTGTGTAGGCGTTACACAGCTCGCCATTAACTTAACTGACGGCGCAGGTTTAAAATTTGAAACAATGAGTTTCTTAACTTTACCACCTAAAGAAGTTTTTCTTGCATCAGTGATGATCGGAACGCTCGGGGCCGTAATGGACGTAGCTATTACAATTGCTAGCGGGATGACGGAAATTTTGCGTAGAACACCCGATATAAGCATGACGCGTTGGGCGTTAGCTGGTCGCAATATTGGCCAAGATATTATGGGCACAATGACCAACATCTTATTATTTTCATATTTATCAGGTAGTTTACCGATGTTTCTTATATATTTAAAAAATGAAAATACAGTCACTTACACTATATCTATGAATTGGTCATTAGAAATTTCCCGGGCAATTACAGGCGGTATCGGTATTGTATTAACTATTCCGATTACTATTTTATTAATGCAATTATGGTTTAAAATGCGAGGTGCTAATCCATGAGCGTTATAACGATCTTAGGGCTGTTACTTTTCATATTAATGGTAATTTTTGGAGGTGAAAAAGGTGTAATATCCTATTTAACATTATTTTTAAACTTTGTTATATTATTAATCACTGTGGTTCTCATTATGCTTGGGGCACCTATTTACCTAGTAACACTGATATTTTGTATTGTGATTGCAGCATGTAACTTATTTGTTTTAAACAGCTACAATATTAAGACCAGAGCAGCATTTTATGCAACAATCCTTACCACTTTATGTTTGATTATCGGTATTTATTTGTCTGTATCCATCGGGCATTTGCAAGGATTCACAACTGAAGAACAAGATGAGACATATGTCTTTTCCATGAATATTGGGATTGATATGGTAAAATTTATGGTCTTTACCATAGTGCTTGCAGTGATTGCAGCAGTCATCGATTTGGCTATCACTATCAGTTCGCCCATGTATGAATTAAGCGAAACTAATCCCAATTTAACAAAAAAAGAGCTCTTTCAATCTGGCATGCGTGTAGGGAGAGAAATTTTAGCTACTTCAGCAAATACGATTTACCTTGCCTATTTCGGCGGCGAACTCACGTTATTCTTTTGGTTCTTCAAACTTAACTATTCATTTGGCCATATTATTAATTCCAAAATCTTTGCACAAGAATTTATCTCTATCCTTTTAGGCGGGATTGCTGTTGCAATCAGTATACCGATTACTGCTTGGTTAACCGCACTGTTAATTAAACACCAAAAGCCTTTCCGAATAGATGATTCGCGGTAATTTATCGTTAGATACCATTTAAATCAGCGCTCTATATTTGATTTGTATATAGTATCTACTACATGTCATTATAGTGCATATCTCAAACAAAAAATTTCAAAATAGCCAAAGAGGGGGTTATTATGACATCAAATAAAAAGCGTGGAAAAAAATCATCAAAAGAAGCAAAAACAGAATTGAGTGTTACTTTTATACCTGAAATATTTGGTGCATTTATTCGGTTTATTAAAACCCTTTTCACTTAAAACAATGAAATATCTTAAGTATTATACTTTATATATACAGAATAAAGCTGCTGATTCCTAAACCCTATAGGAAATCAGCAGCTTTATTTTAGATTTTCTTATCATAATTGCGCTTTATTCGTTTAATAATCTATTATGATCATTTTATTAAGCAAATTTACTTTATTTATGCATTTTTAATGTCACAATCTTTATTTATGCGTGCGTCCTTTTCTATAAAGGTTGCATCTTGATAAAATTAGATATTTAAAGCGTTTTTAATTTTTGATTTAATAATTCAATTTTATTATCTCGTAGCTCTGTATAATATCTTATATCTGCTTCTCTAGTTTCTACAGGAAATATATAATAAACATCTTGGTAAAAATCAATATTTGATTTAGTACGTCTACCTTCTAAAGATATTCTCGAACTACTAGGTTGCGCTAACGTCAATTCATATTTAGGTAACACACTATGATACACATTTACTATTTCCCCATTTTTGATTAAATCTGATGTGTTTATAAATTTGATTTCTATATGGTTTTCATTCGCTAAACTTCTAGTTAGAAGTGCTAACATAATATCACAAAACATAATAGTCATAACCCCTTTATTTTCAAATGAAGAAATGACTTCTAGTTTCTCAATACAAATCTTTTCAGTCTCTCCAAAATGAGCAAATCTAGATTTAAATGCGTCTTTATCGCCTTTTTCGTATCGAGTAATGACACTTGTGGAAATATAGTCTAATGACGTATCTTTCAAATAATAATACGCCCTCCCATAGTCTATCAATCCATGATATGTAAAAGGTTTCGTTTCTTCATAAATACTTTCACAAATAATATTAAATGGACTGATATTGTTTATCTGTATATTCATAAATTAACCTCCCATTAAATTGTTGCTCCTCATAATAGACGGACACCACGATGACGTTATTGGTATACATAGAAAAACACCCCACATCAAATGTGAAGTGCCGAAGTTGATAGCTATTTTTCAACTTTAAGATATGATTTTAATAAAAATGGATTGATTCTACGATTTCTAGTCATGCTAACTATTGACGAATTAAGCTCGCACAAAGCATAACCCACGCACACATTGCAGCTGATACTATTACTAAAATACCTTCAACTATGGTACCCTTTTTACCTTGTACATAACTTACACGTATGGTTTCGGAAAGCAATCAACACGCTGTGCTGTTTTTTTGAATAAACCAAAATGAGGATAACAACTAAATTTTTTTAAATTCAGATAAATATAGCACGATTGGATTTTAGCTATGCATTAGCTAATGAATCCATCTAATACTTTAAAACATTTTAATGCTACGGCTTATACATTCATAAAAATCATTTCCTTAATATGACAATGTCATTTTTAATCTATTTAACAATCAATATCTAACCATATCAGAGTTACATATTTAAATAAACATAATTGTTTTATTAAAAATGAATTAAATTAAGTATAATTTTCACTTATCGTTTTAAATTATCAATTAGAATTATTTGTTCATTATTTATACACACATTTTAACGTTTTTACTGCTATAATAAATTAGAATAATTATTAAAAAGTAATTATTACAATAGTATTCACATCTATTGAGAGGAGATATAGATATAAAATGAAACAAAAATTAACAGGGCTGTTTGGAGCGCCCGTAACAGATAGAGAAAACAGCATGACAGCAGGCCCAAGAGGTCCTTTATTAATGCAAGATATTTATTTTCTTGAACAAATGGCTCATTTCGATAGAGAGGTCATACCTGAACGCCGCATGCATGCGAAAGGGTCAGGCGCATTCGGAACATTTACAGTAACAAATGATATTACAAAGTATACTTGCGCAAGTATCTTTGCTGAAGTTGGTAAACAAACTGAAATGTTCGCCAGATTTTCAACTGTAGCTGGAGAACGTGGTGCAGGTGATGCAGAACGTGATATCAGAGGATTTGCTTTAAAATTCTATACAGACGAAGGCAATTGGGATTTAGTTGGTAATAATACACCAGTATTTTTCTTCCGAGATCCTAAATTATTCCCTAGCTTAAATCACGTTGTAAAACGTAATCCAAAAACAAATATGAAAGATCCACAAGCACAATGGGATTTCTGGACTTTATTACCAGAAGCATTGCACCAAATTACAATCTTAATGACAGATCGTGGTATCCCTAAAGGCTTTAGAAATATGCATGGTTTTGGTTCTCATACATATTCTATGTACAACGATAAAGGCGAACGTTTTTGGGTTAAGTTCCATCATAGAACACAACAAGGTATAGAGAACTATTCTGCAGAAGAAGCCGAACAAGTGATGGCTAAAGATAGAGATTCTTCTCAAAGAGATTTATTTAATAATATTGAACAAGCCAATTTCCCTAAATGGAAAATGTACATCCAAGTGATGACAGAAGAACAAGCCCGTAACCATAAAGACAATCCTTTTGATTTAACTAAAGTTTGGTATAAAGATGAATATCCATTAATTGAAGTTGGTGAATTCGAATTAAATCGAAATCCTGAAAACTATTTCCAAGATGTTGAACAAGCTGCATTCGCACCAACAAATATCGTCCCAGGTTTAGATTTCTCACCAGACAAAATGTTACAAGGCCGACTATTTTCATATGGAGATACTCAGAGATACCGTTTAGGTGTTAACCATTGGCAAATTCCAGTTAATCAACCTAAAGGCGTCGGTATAGAAAACATATGTCCATTTAGTAGAGATGGTCAAATGCGTATCTTAGATAATAATCAGGGCGCTAGTACACATTATTATCCAAATAGTAATGGTGCATTTGAAGATCAACCACAATACAAAAAACCAGCTTTAGATATCCAAGGACAAGCATATGAATATGACTTCCGTGAAGATGATGATAATTATTTTGAACAACCTGGTAAATTATTCCGTCTATTGTCATCTGAAGAACAACAAACATTATTTAAAAATACTGCGAATGAAATGAGTCCCGATACCGACGCATTGAAACACCGTCATATTAGACATTGCTATAAAGCCGATCCAGCATATGGTCAAGGTGTAGCCGAAGCTATGGGCATTGATATTAATGAAGTGGACTTAGATGTCGCGGACTAATATAAAAGGAAAAGGTGATTATATGATATTAGATAACGTAAACCCAGAAGATTTATTTCCAACTGAGAAAAAAGGACCTGCCATTTTAGGGAAAATGGAATACCCTATCAACGGTATTGTAAAAACATATAATGCTGCTTATATTGCAACAAATGAACGTCTTATCTTAAATGTAGATATGGATGGCCAATTTTATTATAGAAATATCCGTTATGATGAAATAGAAAATGTTCAATTAGATGATGATACGCTAACAATGCGTTTTAGTATTGGTACTTTTCCTATTAAAAATTTAAATAAGCTTGATGCAGAAAAATTTATAAACTATATTAATGCATCGTCATAACGGATATACCTTTTGTATGCGCAAACGGACACTACGCAGTTAAGTAAACAATATATAAAATGGTTAGTGCGGCTTGTTTCCGTCTGTATTAATATCATCATATAGATTTTATAATATACTGGCGATGCCCAGATGACGAATATGACCGAAAAATTATAATTTAGAAATACACCCCCGGTCAAACATATTTATCCAAAACCAAAAGATTTTCAAAATAAAAATAGCCCTTCATTCAAAAATGAAAGGCTATTTTATTTTAACATTTGTATTTTTCTTGAATATGAATGGCATATAAATTCTATTATTGCCATAATGTAAAAGTACGTGCTCACGTATCATAATTTATTTTAAGTTGCTTTTATATTCATTCACTTTATCAGTCATATCTGCTTGGTCTGGTTCAAAATACCAAACGCCATCCGATTCTATTAAATTTTCACCATCAATAGACATTTTATCCATCGATTGCACCGCCTCTTTATAACCTGAATATAACGATTTCAGGTCTGCCACATTAAGGTTTGTTTTCACATTTTTTTCACTCACCTTAAGTATTTTATTTAGTTTAAATATGCTTGAAGATTCACGAGCAGATTGAGCTAATGCGTCAATTACTTGTCGTTGTCTTGCTGTGCGGCCTTCATCGCCACCAGCACCTTCTTCTTTACGACTTCTTACATAATTTAACGCTGAATCACCACTTAAATTCTCTTTTTTGCCTTCTTTAAAACTCGAGCCATTATAATTAAAAGTGGCATTACTCGTGACATTCACTCCATCAAAGATATCAATCATTTTTTTAAATCCATCCATATCGACAGTGACATAACTATCTATTGGTACATCAAGATTTTGTCTAATTGTGTCCATGGCTACTTTAGGACCTCCATAAGCGTATGCATGTGCAATTTTCTCATTACCTTCCACGCCTGGGATATCACTACTCATGTCTCTAGGTATAGAAATCAATTTTGTTTCTTTCTTTTCAGGATTGATAGATGCGATGAGTAGTGTATCTGTACGCTGACCCATATTGTCTGCTTCACGCTCTACATCTGAATCAACGCCGAATATCGCGATAGAAATTGGCTTCTTTGCTTTTATTTTCTCTTGGGTTGCTTTCGATTCTTTTCCAGTATTCTGTGGGTCATGTATAGATTGGTTTAAATGGATCAATTTATAAGTAAAATATCCTAAAACGATTAATACAAGGACCAGTATGATAATTAATACCTTACCTTTTCTTGTTAGTTTCATATTGTCCCCCCCTTTCCTCTGCTAGTTTCAAACTCATTATCATTATTGTGATTATAATTAAACTGCCTAATGTGTCTGAAAAATAATGTGCATTAACATAAATTCTCGACCCCATCATCGTTACGATTAATACAATGCCAATACTTTTAAACCAGTTATTTTTCGTAATAAAAATAATTAAGCTGACTAATAAGCTCACGCTTAGTACATGCATACTCGGAAAACTATAACCATCAAATTGCAAAGAGGGTCTTGACCGTCCAACTGTATACTTCAATATTGTTCCAATAAAAAAAACGGAAAAGCTCCAAAAACCATATAGCATAAATTGCTTTTTATTTATAAAAAAGCGGAAAGCCAGAATAATTAACACAAATAATAAACAATTGAACGGAGAAAAAATATGAGCTATAACGTTCAGTGTTTGTGCAATTGAATCATTCGATAAATATTGTTTTAAAAAGTGATGCACGTAAACATCTATATTGAACATAAATCCGTTTGCTATTGATAATATAAGCAGAATAAGTCCCGAATATAATAATATTGAGACATATATTTTATTCATTTGTAACGCTCCTCTTTTTTAATTTCTCTAATAACGGCTAACATGCTACCTAAAGCGATACTAACGCTCAACATAGACGACCCTCCATAGCTTAATAATGGTAAGGTGATACCCGTTAGCGGTATTAATCCTGAAACGCCACCCATATTAATAAATATTTGCATAAATAGATAACTAACCACACCGATACATATCAGTTTATAAAAGTGATTATTCGTTCTATTAGCGTATATAAAACCTTTAAATATAATGTAACCATACATACATAATATGAGTAGTACGCCAACAAGACCTAATTCTTCAGAAATAACTGTAAAAATAAAATCTGTATGCGGCTCTGGTAAGTAACCTAATTTTAGAATTCCATTACCTAATCCACGTCCAAAAATACCGCCATTGCTAATAGATACAAGTGCATTGGTCAGTTGATACCCATCACCATTTTCATATTTGAATGGGTCTAAAACTACTTTGATGCGTTTCATTCTATATAAATTTTTAGAATCAAAAACCAATGTATAAAATATGTATATGAGTGTTGGTATAGATGTAACAGCTAATATTTGAATTTTGATTTTATTTTTTATATCAGAATACATTAATATCGAAGCGATAATTGCAACACTTAGTAACGTGCCGCCTAAATCACCTTGCATGAGTACAAGTACTAAACCGACACCTAGAATACCTAGTGGGGGAACTAAGTTTTTAATTTTATAATCTCGTTTGTTTGTTAACCGTTTATCCAAAATAAATGCAAGATAAAAAATAGCTACTAATTTCAAAAATTCTGAAGACTGAACACTAAATAATCCTAAGTTAATCCAATTCCTTGAGCCATTCACATCTTTACCAATTAAAAGCGTTAGGAAAAGTAATACGATTGTACTTAGAACTAAAAACTTTTGGGTGTTTGCTTTTTTTAATGCGTTAATATTAAAATACAGACTGATAAACAGCATTAAAATAAATCCCACAATAGCAAAAATATATTGTCTTTTCATAAAAAAGTTAGCCTCTATCGATGCTCCACCAGTCAAAGACCCCTTTGAAGCCGAAACCATACTTGCACTATAAACCATGATGACACCAATAATACTTAAAATTATAAAACAACATAAAATGCCTAAGTCCAAATATTTAAAACGCGCTTTAAATCTCTTTATTATTTTTAACATTAACTTAACCCTTTCTTAAAATTACATTTACAATTCTGACATGTTTTAGCCTATATGACAATATTTTTTAGGTTTACCTAAATCTAAAAAGTTAATGTTTTAAATTCAAATTACATATATAACCATTGCTGATTGTCTGTTAAAAAATATACATAGACTTATTACCTTATGTTTTTACTAATATTTAAAAAATACATTATTGTGAGACATCGAACCAAGCATCCTAAAATTAATGAAATCCTTTGAATATTAAGTAAATAAAATTTTTTGAATATACAATAAATGTTAAAATGTTTTAAATTTAACCAGTTATGAGCGCTTCGTCGTTTCACAAAAAGTTATATTGTGAGTGGATTTAACATTGAAGGTTGTTATATAGAAAAGTTAATTCACTCAGCTACTTAATTAAATATAGAAAAACGGATGATTTTACGTAAACAAAGTAAAAATCATCCGTTTTATAGAGTGACTGAGCCATAATTATAACTTAGTCACAAGTATGGTATATATAGGGTATAGTTAATACAAAAAGGTTATCAATTGTTATGCTAGCGACACTTACCCGCGAACTTTAACGCTCATATTCTTTCTCCCTGGTCATTAAACTTCTGAGGGAGGATGAAATTCATTTTAGAAAAATATGAATGCTGTCATGCTTTCTCATTGACTTAATTTGACAGTTTTTTCTTCAGAATATTGACGGGTCGCCCTTCTAACAAATCATCACCGATATATTGGTATCGGCATTGCATGTAAAGTGTTCGTGCTTTAGTATTATCGGTATTCACCGTTAAGTATATCTCGTTGATGTCTGGGTAATTTTGCATAACATATTGTGGTAATGCTTGTATAACTTGTTTTCCATACCCCATGCCACGGTATTTATAATCTATACTAAACGATCTAAAAAAAATCGCCTTAGGATTTTCCGTATATGGCGCTACGCCCTTGCCTCCATGCAAGGTAAAGAAACCAATACATTGCTTTTCAACGTTATATACTAATGTTGGATGACGTTCTTTATCGTGCATAGCTAGTTCAATATTTTCCAAAGGCGTTTTTGTGAATTTTCGGTCGTCTTTCGTTATATTCAAGTTTGCTACATCATCATGTAACGACGAATCATAGGCCGTCAAGATAACCTCAGAGCTTAAGTCTTTTTGTTTTGAAAATGCAATCCATGTTATTACAGCAGGCGCAATCTGCTCAGACTCGTTTTTATCAAACCATTTTAATGCAGTTATTTCTTGCGCTGGTTTAATCGATGACCATTCAATATCTAGCGTAGTAGAAAAACAATTCAGCTCTGTTTTAGTATCTTTTTGAGGGTAAGCATCTCCTATAACTGTACCTAAATAGCGAAATGTGTACGCCGGGATATCTAATTGTAACTCCTCGTTTATTTCCCTTTTCAAAGCTTGTACCATTGATTCACCTGGATCTATTTTGCCACCTGGAAAATAGTACTTCTTCCGATGTCTTGCTTGTACTAATAACAACTTATCGTTTGACTCAACTACTAAACATACACATTTTATCATCGTTAACATCTCCCTAGACAAGCATCTCACTAAAATGCAAACTATTTTTTTCTTTCAGCGCTTATGTTACCATAACCCGTTATTCAAGCAAACGTCTGTGTGTCGCTCATTAATGTTTTTCACTACAGACTTCTCTACGATTAATGTTATAATAAATCAATCTATTTTATAAACGGAGGACTTCACAAATGGCTAAAAAATCAAAACTTAACCGCATATCTAATACAATCAATTTTGCAGGTATTGCTGTAGAAGGCTTTAACTGGTATGCATATCAATCCAAAAATAAAAAATTACTTTATGTTAGCATGGCTATTACAAGTGTTGGTGCGCTACTAGATTTTTATACTGCCTTAAAATCACCTAAGAAGTTCGTTAAAATCTTTTCAACATTTACACTTGCAAGCACGTTGTTATCAACTGCAAAACGTATTAAGTCATTACGTCATGAACCATAAATTATAAAACGCCAATAAATAAGACGATGGATACTATAGCGCACTTGTTACATTTATAAAGCAAACAATTTTAATATGATGTATCTATCTGTAATAAAAAGCAAAAACCTTCACTATTTTCATTTTATTTAATGAAAACAGTGAAGGTTTTATTATTTATTACATTTGTTCAATGTATCTCAATTCATTAATGAATATATTTATATGAACTTACTTGAGACGCAGGTATTGTTCTATATGTAACAACACCTGGCGCAGCGCTATAATTCATTTCAGAAACAGTAATACTGCCATTTGAGTTTACAGATTCTACAAATGCTACATGACCATAATACCCCATATCACTCTGTAAGATTGACCCCACAGTCGCCCGGTGATCTACAGTATAACCATCTCCTGGTGCAGCATTATCCCAGTTATTAGCATTCCACCAATATGTACTAATACCTTTACCAATTTGAGCACGTTTATTAAATACGTGCCACGTGCATTGTCCCCAATCGTACAAGTTAGAATGATTAAATACTGGTGTTTGATACCCAGTTGAACCCGTAGATGTACCTGAACTAGCTGTACCAGATATTTTCAATTTCTGACCTGGATAAATGTTAAAATTTGTAAGACCATTCAAACTCATAATTTTTTGATATGTTGTTCCATATCTTGCTGCAATGACTGATAATGAGTCACCTGATTTCACCGTATAAGTTATCGTACGTCCGTTCGTGCTACCTGAAGTATTTGAACCGCTTGTGGCAGCCGAACCAGATACTTTTAATTTTTGGCCAGGATAGATAGTGTGATTTGACAATCCATTTAAACGCATAATATCCTGATACGTTGTTCCGTACTTAGCAGCAATAGATGATAATGAATCTCCTGACTTCACGGTATATGTCGAACTGCTTGAACCACTAGTTGAAGTATTAGAGCTTGTTGACCCTGAAACTTTCAATGTTTGATTTGGAAAAATCACATTAGACGTCAAATGATTTAAAGACTTCAACTTTGCTACTGAAATATTATATTTATTTGCTATTGACCAAAGTGAATCTCCACTTTTAACTTTATACGTTGTAGCAGCATCTGCACTGGTAGCGTTAAAAGCCGCTAACGCACCTGTCCCAATTGCAGTCGCTATTATTTTTTTTCGCACTTATGTATACCTCCCAATATAAATCCGATACATTTTATGTCTATGACTCTTACTATTATACAATTCAATTTAATCATTTTGTATATAATTTGTATGACATTATTATTACAAAACAAAACTTTTGTTATTTTGTTGAAATATATAGGAGGCGATACATAAATTTCATTCTAACGTCTGTATATTAATATCAGTTATATTAAAAAATCGCTGCAAAAATTGCTTATAATTCTGCCGTGTGACACGTAACTTTTCTTTTTTTCCATATTTTGTAATCGTAAGATGGTCATTGGACATTGTCACTCTACCATATGGTTTAGCTTTGCTAATAATAAGTTTTTGTAAAAATATTGATTCCTCATTATATTGATTGAACGCAATGCCTTTTGCAAAATCATCCAATACTTTGGGATTATCTTTAAATTGATACTGTATTTGCCAATCCTTTTGGACTTCTTTTTTCATTTCAAATGTTTGAAAATCTTTTTTACTTACTTTAAATTTACCATTCACATCTTCCACTATTGTATCTGGGGATGAAACAGGGATTGCTGCTTTTGGTACATCAGCATAGCCAACATCCACTAAATATTTTTTCTGATTTAAAATCACAATCAATGCCATATGTGAACCTTCCATAGCCCAACTCGAGCCGTTTTTAATTGTCGCAGACACTATATATACTTCAAAACCTTTAGCTTTTAAATATTGATAAAATAACCTGTTTTGTTCGTAACAAAAACCACCTCTGTGTTCATCAACAATTTTTTCTATCATGGATTTATTATCTAACGCGATAGGCTGTCTATTTTGAACATTTATATTCTCAAAAGGTACATTGAGCACATAACTACCAATATAATGATTTAAAGTTTCCAAATTAATATCACTGTACGATTGATGATCGATGCTCAGGTAATTTTCTAATACTTTAAAATCCGTCATACGAACCCTCCAAAATCCTATTATGCTTACTTCCATTCAAAATAAGGTTGCACATCAAACCACTCGATAAATTTCAAACTATATTGTTAAAAATATGATTAAAAAACGTACGAGCCCTATTTTTTACAATCTATAAGCCTTTATGACTGTTTCATTCATACACGCTTAAATCAATGTACACTTTTCATTAATATATTTGCTATCAACTCATATAATAAACGGTCACGCACACGATAAACAACTTTTTAATATTGACATCAACTACATAAATAGATATTGTATATGTCTATACAGTTATACAAAAATTCAGTAAAATTAATAAAAGTACCATGTTATATATTTGGTTCAATAATATGTTTTTTACATATATCATCAAACATGATATTTTATAGCTTAATTTTTCAGATTATTCACAATATATAGATATTTGATTTTTGGAGGAGATTATTTGAGTAAAGAAAAATCGCATAATGAACAACCAAAAGATTTGCGAATCCGAAGCAAAGTAATTAGCGAAGGAATAAGTCGTACGCCAAATCGCGCATATTTAAGAGCACTTGGTTTTGAAGATGAAGACTTTGAAAAACCAATGATTGGCGTCGCTAGTACTTGGAGCGAAGTTACACCTTGTAATATGCATATTGATGGTCTTGCACGTGCATCTAAACGTGGTATAAGTGAAGCAGGTGCTTCGCCATTAATTTTTAACACCATTACAGTTTCAGATGGGATTTCTATGGGTACTGATGGCATGCGCTTTTCACTCCCCAGTCGTGAAATCATCGCAGATTCAATTGAATCTGTAGTCAGTGCTGAAAATTTAGATGGCGTAGTAGCAATTGGTGGCTGTGATAAAAATATGCCAGGTTGTATGATTGGTATCGCCCGCCTTAATCTGCCAGCTGTTTTTGTATATGGTGGTACCATATTACCCGGAAAATTAGATGGGAAAGATTTGGATGCTGTATCCGCATTTGAGGGCGTGGGTCAATACAACAATGGAGAAATAGATAAAGAAGCATTACATAAAGTAGAATGTGCAGCATGTCCTGGAGCTGGATCGTGCGGAGGCATGTTTACAGCCAATACGATGTCTTCTGCTATAGAAGCGATGGGCATGAGTTTACCTGGAAGCGCGTCACATCCAGCTGTATCTACAAATAAATCTAAAGATAGCCGTGCAGCAGGGAAAGCTGTTTATCATTTATTAGAACAAGGCATTTATCCTAAAGATATCATGACTAAAGAAGCATTTGAAAATGCTATCACTGTAGTCATGGCGCTTGGTGGCTCTACAAATGCCATTTTACATTTATTAGCTATCGCCCATACAATCGACGTAGATTTGACACTTGATGATTTTGAAAAAATCCGTAAACGCGTACCGCACATCGCTGATTTAAGACCGAGCGGTAAGTACGTTATGGCACACCTTGATGAAGTCGGTGGTGTGCCAGGCGTTATGAAGTTACTACACGAAAATGGTTTAATCCATGGTGATTGTTTAACTGTAACAGGTAAAACAGTGGCTGAAAATTTAGAACAGCAACCAAGTCTTTCTGACAATAAAGAAATCATTGATTTTGATCAACCGAAACATCCTACTGGACCACTTGTAATTTTGAAAGGAAATTTAGCACCTGAAGGCGCAGTAGCTAAGATTTCAGGTTTAAGTGTCACATATATTAAAGGGCCTGCTAAAGTGTTTGATTCTGAAACACAAGCAACTAAAGCAATATTGAGAGATGATATCAAACCTGGGGATGTGGTAGTCATTCGCTATGCTGGACCAAAAGGCGCGCCAGGCATGCCGGAAATGTTATCAGCTTCTTCCATTTTAGTAGGTAAAGGATTAGGAGAATCTGTAGCATTATTAACTGATGGGCGTTTTTCAGGGGGTTCACATGGCCTTGTAGTAGGCCATGCGGCACCAGAGTCTCAAGTTGGTGGACCTATGGCACTACTTGAAGAAAATGACATCATAACAATTGACGCTGAAAATTTAGAAATTAGTTTTGACGTGCCTGATGAAGAGCTAGAACGTCGTAGCAAGGCATGGCAAGCGCCTGCATTAAAAGAAACACGCGGTACATTAGCAAAATATGCTAAACTCGTATCATCTGCTTCTAAAGGGGCGATTACAGATTAATTGATCAATATTTTAAGCATTATCATCAAATTTATATATGATGGTAATGCTTTTTGTATTTCTTTAATAACTATAATATTTTTTATATACTCATTTGCCTTTATCTGTATAAAAGCGAATTTTAAATTTTGAAACATTTTATTTCAAAGTAACTTATATAATTTCTCTTTCTTAAGTTCTTCATTTTCATTTTAAAAACATTATTGAATCTTACTTTAAAACCAATATAACTTGTTAAATAATATGGTACTCAAATATAAAGCTATCTAGAACACTTTTGAATTCTCTATTGTTTTATTTTTTTATTAATTGTCATTTCAGAATAATTTTTTGCTATTCAGGGATTTTCAAACAAAATTTTGCACAATTCTTTTATAGTGAAGTTAACAAATAAAAGCGAGGTGAGATACATGAGCTTTATCATTGATATCATCAAAAAAATCGTTGGTTTATTCACAGGCAAATAATTTCTAATCTCTCTAAAGGGTCTGATACGCCATGTATCAGATTCTTTTTTGATTCCATTGATAAATAGATTTATAGCATTTTTCTAGTAATTACCTTTAAAAACACTACTTATAAAACGCATATAATCCACTTGCTCCTAGTAGTAATGTTGCGTGAATTTAGTTTTTTGTTCTGCTTTTCTAAATCTTAATATTCTAACAAGACAAGCCATGTTACTCAAAAATTAGATATCTATCTTGTATCTAGTTTCATAAAATTAGAAAGTATGTTTTGAGTTGTTCAATCTTACCATTCTATTTTTAAAACACCGATTTTAATCGCGTCAAAGTATTAACCATTGACTGTTTTAGCTTCACGAATACATACTTCTTCTTGCATGCCTACTTTTTCAGCTAGCTTTATCATCCGTCTATTACAAGACCAAATTGAAATACCCAGCCTATGTATAAAATTTTGTTTGAATAAATAATCTATCCATATTTTAAAAACTTCTGTGCCAATGCCAGATTTCCAATCATTATTATCACAAATACAACGCCTACTTCTAACCAATTCGTGTTTTCATCAATCCAATAAATATTTACTGTGCCTCTAAAATGCCCATCAACTGCAATTGCCGACATGCTTTCAATATTATTTGAAATATAGAAATGGTTTTTTTACGTATTCTCGAAATTCATTTTCAGTCATGTATTTTGCTTTAATATAGGGGGGATTCTATTTTTTAGCTTTCTGTTTAAGTTCTTTATATTTCCAAAAATATAATTCTTTCATTAGAAATGCGTCTATAGTTATCAATTCACCACGTGAAAATGCCATGCTCATCATACCCTTTCTCTAAAAACAAGGATAAGAAACCGAAAACATTCCGTTTGATTTCCTATCCTCCTGCTTATATTTAGTGGTCAAGATGCTTCTTAATATTAAATGAAATTGACTAAGTGTATGAATCATAAAGTGCACCACGTATCCTATTAGTCAACGCAATTATTTTTTATTCAACGTTATATATCATATTTTATTATTTATGAAAATAAAGTCTTAATAATATTGAATAATGAACCTATTAGATCTAAGAAATCTCCACTCATCATTTTCTCCTCACTTTCTTTAAATATACTTATTTCATTATGTTAAGCTTCTAACGCTTCATTCTTCACTAAATCTGATGCAATTTGCTCATAAAGTTGACTTAATTCTGCTTGTGAACGCTTCGTATCATTGTTATCTTGGCCAACGAAATCTGCATGATCCCAGCCATGCATAATCGGTGTCACTTGCCAAACACCTTTTTTGATATTATCCGAAGCTTCAACAAAATTCTGATTAAATGGATGGAGAGCAGAAATCGTCGAAACCAGCCCATCATTCACACGCCAATCTTTTTCTGCTGCTTTTCCAATCACATTACCTGTAAGTACCATACCTAAAAACATATTAATATCTGATTTTTGTCTACCAAATAGTCCATCCCTGGTAGATTGACCTGTATATGTTTTATAAACAATATTAGGATTTAATGATGTCTTTTTATTTAATTCAGTGGCGCCTGCTCTTGTTAAATCATAAAAACCATTGTCATTTGTGGTCCATAATTTGCTATCTTTTAAGCGATTAACATATTGACTATACGTCTCATCGTCTTTTTGTTGTAGCCCCCATTGTGCTAAAACAAAATCAACGTTTGAATATTTATTACCCTTTAATTTTGTATAATCGAATGCTACTTGTCTAATTAATGCTTCGTTTCCTAATTCATCTGCAGCATGTGTGCCATTATGTGGTGTAGCTAATGTCGTAATAAAACTAATCATATTATCGTGATTACCTTGGAATAAAGGAGATATCTCTCCACTATGTTGTTTTTGATATTCAATTTCTTCTGAGTTACCATTGCGCAAATATTCTTCCATTTGCCTAATCGTTTGGCCGCCCATGCTATGACCTACTAAATGTACTTTTTGACCTGGTTGCCAATCTTTATATACACCTTCATATGTTTTTCCGTAGCGATCATGACCATATTTTTCAGCATGTGCAGCACCATAATCTACCGTGCCGCCTTTAATGTAATAATACAGCTCTACTGCTCTGTCATGGTTACTGCTAAGAGCCCCGATACTTGCTTCATACGTGTTATAACCTTTTTGCTCTAAGTCTTGTTGGATATTTAATTTATCGCCGCCCCAATAATGAGGTAAAACTGAAGGCTTAATATCGTCTGTAAATCCATTAAAACCATGTACTAAAATAATAGGATCTTCGTTGTTATATTGACTTTGTTTTGCTTTCTTTGTAGGTTGTTCTTCTGCTTTTTCATAGGTTTGTTGCTCGGTTTGATTATTTGTAGTTGCCATTGCATTTTTCTTAAGTAAAGTTAAATTTTTGTCCTGTTCATCTTTTGGTTTATCGCTTTGTCTTTCTTTACTGCCTATTTGATTGTTTTTTAAATCTTCAAATTGAACTGGTTGATTTACATGCGATTGCATGGTACTTCCGTCAACTGCCGACACTTTGTTTTTGTCATTTTCATTATTTTCTAGGTCTACTTCGTTCGATGGCTCTGTTTTAATTTTATCGCTTTCGTTATATTCCGGAGCTGCTTCGTCCGAGGCTTCTGTTTTGTTTTTGTCATTTTTATTATTTTCCGGGCCTACTTCGTTCGATGGTTCTGTTTTAGTTTTATCGCTTTCATTATATTCCAGGTCTACTTCGTCCGAGGCTTCTGTTTTGTTTTTGTCATTCTCGTTATATTCCGGAGCTGCTTCGTCCAAGGCTTCTGTTTTAATTTTATCGCTTTCGTTATATTCCGGGTCTACTTCGTCCGAGGCTTCTGTTTTGTTTTTGTCATTTTTATTATTTTCCGGGCCTACTTCGTTCGATGGTTCTGTTTTAGTTTTATCGCTTTCATTATATTCCAGGTCTACTTCGTCCGAGGCTTCTGTTTTGTTTTTGTCATTCTCGTTATATTCCGGAGCTGCTTCGTCCAAGGCTTCTGTTTTGTTTTCGTCATTCTCGTTATATTCCGGGTCTACTTCGTTCGAGGATTTTGTTTTGTTTTTGTCATTTTTATTATTTTCCGGGCCTACTTCGTTCGATGGTTCTGTTTTAGTTTTATCGCTTTCGTTATATTCTGGGGCTTCTTTGTTTAATGTCCCTTCACCCACGTCTTCCAGTTCAACATTCGTTTTCTCGTTATGTAAGCTGTGTTCACTTGAAGTTTGTTCATCATTCTTCAAACTATTTTTTTCATTAACCAATATATGACTTTGTGCATCCCCTGTCGCCCCACTACTTTTAATTCCCTCAATATTATCCTTGTCATTTTGACGCTCAATTTCACTCATTTGGTTATTTGTCTCTGCAGCTTGTACACTATTATCTATACCTATCAATAACAATGAACCTATTAAAATAGATGATGCGCCAAAAGTGAATTTACGAATACTGTACTTATTTTTTCTTGGCTCCATACATAACACCTCTTGATTAATAAATTTTGACGATTAAAACAAGCTTCTTTTTTCCCTAAATGAACAAATTCAATATAAAGCGTGGAATTAACTCAAAAAACTTACCAATAATTGCTTTCATAACGTTTAACCTCCTCAATAGAAAACGCTTTCAAAAATATAAAAAAATAATTATCTATTAAAAATAGATGGTTTAAACTATACTCAATTTTTAATAAATAATTTGATTAAATTATAATAAAACCACAAAATATAGTCAACAATATAAATGCTAAACATATATTTTGCGCTGATTTGACATTTTATCAAATAAAACGCCCCCTTCTACTAAGCAGATCACATTCCATGAATACTTAATAAACGGGGACGTTCGCACGGGTTTATTTCTATATAAATTGCACAACAAATATTAATATAATTACAATTGGTAAAATAAATTTAATTAAATAATACCATGGTATAAATAATTTAAATCTATCATTTCCAAAGTGTGCTTTTAACTCTTGTTTATTTAATAATTGACCTACCACAAGCGTAGTGCCTAACGCACCTAAAGGCATTAAAATATTAGAAACAAGAAAGTCCATATTATCAAAAATAGTTCCTGCAGCAAACTTGATATGGCTCAAACTTCCAAATGATAATGTCGCTGGAATACTGATGATAAAAACAAGCAAACTCGTATAAAATGCCACAGGTTTACGTTTTGAATTATCATTTTTCGTAAAGTTTGAGACATTGAGTTCAAGTAATGAAATCGAAGACGTCAATGCTGCAAATAAGAATAATATTAAAAAGATTAAATAAAATCCTTGACCATATGCCATTTGATCAAACACTTTTGGCAATACTTTAAATAATAAACCCGGACCTTCAGTTGGACTATAACCAAAAGCTGAAATCGCAGGGAATATAGCTAAACCAGCTAGTATCGAAACAAGAATATTCATCGCTACTATCGAGATAGCCGATGTTTTAATTGTCATTTCCTTGGACGCATAGCTAGCATAGGTGATCATCCCTGTTGTTCCTAAGGAAAGTGTAAAGAATGATTGACCAAGTGCAAATAAGATGCCCTCAATGGATATGTCTTCTACACGTGGTTGTAATATATATTTCAATCCTTCAAATGAACCCTCAAGAGATAAAGACTTAGTTACTATGATAACTAAAAAGATAAATAATAATGGCATCATAAATTTGGATGCCTTCTCTAATCCTTTTTCTACACCCATCATGACGATAATCATCGTTAATAAAATAAATATGCCTTGACCAACGATTGTTAACCATGGGTTGCTAATAATCGATTCAAATTGAATTTGTCCTAATTGGCCTGCGTTCAATGACAATATTTGAAGCGCCACAT
Source organism: Staphylococcus sp. GDY8P120P (assembly GCF_017892065.1). Taxonomy (NCBI): domain Bacteria; kingdom Bacillati; phylum Bacillota; class Bacilli; order Caryophanales; family Staphylococcaceae; genus Staphylococcus; species Staphylococcus sp. GDY8P120P. The sequence continues at coordinate 36,197 of NZ_JAESKI010000013.1, forward strand.
TGAAAATATAAATGATAATCCAACCGCCGATAACACTATAAAATCCAAATAATATAAATACAGCCAAATTACCGTTCCAACCAATAATATTCAACCATTTTTTATTTGTTAATTTTTCATAAATTTTAGTTGTATAGGTTTTGCCTATTTTACCTACTGTAAACTCCATCATTAATAATGGAAGACCCACAAACAATGTAAATATTAAAAACATTAATAAAAATGCGCCGCCCCCATATATACCTGCCATATATGGGAATTTCCACATTGCACCTAATCCTATACCAGAGCCCGCACTCGCTAATATGAAGCCCATCGAAGACTTCCATTGTGATTCATTATGCATAAGTCCATACATCCTTTATTTTTTCATTAAACTTTATCACGTTAAAGCGTTTATGTAACATAGGAACTACTATAACATTTTTTTGAATTGAGCTCAATAGGTAATTATGCTATGTCCTCTTTATCATATGATATGACAAGGTTTAAGTATTTAATATAAATACTTAAACACAGCTATGCTGACCAATTTCAAGTGTTTAATTTTCTGAAATTTCATTGAATTCGTATAACTTTTATGTTATATTAATGTATGTTTTGCAACAATTAATTATATAAATAATAGAGGTATTAAAAATGAATAGACTCATACTGATTTCTGGTCTTATGTTATTCTCATTTTTCTTTGGCGCCGGAAATCTCATATTTCCACCTATGTTAGGATATACAGCTCAAGAAAATATGTGGGTTGCAATGATAGGATTTTCAATTACTGGTATTCTATTACCATATTTAACTGTTATTGTCGTTGCTTATATGAATGGCGGTGTTGAAAGTATTGGTAATAAAGTACATCCTTTATTTGGCACTATTTTTGCTATTTGTATTTATGCATCTATTGGCGCTTTATACGGTATTCCACGTGCCGCAAATGTCGCTTATGAAATCGGGACAAGAAACGTTTTGCCGGTACATAACCAATTTACTTTAATTATATTTTCAGCAGTCTTTTTCTTAATTGTTTATTTAATCGCGCTATACCCAAACCGTATTATAGACAATTTAGGTAAGTACCTGACACCTATTTTAATTTGTATTATTGCGATTTTATGTATTTTAGTCATCATTAATCCTGAGGGCTCAATTGGTGAATCTGGCGGTGATTTCGCTCAAACGCCTCTTATTTCTGGTGTTTTAGAAGGGTATTTCACAATGGATCTCGTTGCGGCATTAGCCTTTTCTGTCGTGATTGTTCAAAGCTTTAAATTGAACGGCGTCAATAACCAAAAATTACTTGTTAAAAATGTAGTTAAAGCTGGTTTTATTTCTGCGATTTTGTTATTAATCATTTATTTCGCATTAGCTTATGTAGGTGCAACAACAGATCAAGCTGGCTTTAAAGATGGCACGGATATTTTAACTTTTAACTCTTTACGTGTGTTTGGCACTTTCGGCAACTTAATTTTCGGCGTGATTGTAATCTTAGCTTGTTTAACAACGTGTATCGGGCTTGTAAATGCTTGTTCTGCTTTCGCTATGAAAAAATTACCAAAAATTTCTTATAAAGTATTTGTACTCATTTTTTCATTATTAGGCTTTCTTGTATCAACATTAGGTTTAGAGCTTATTTTAGAAATTGCTGTGCCTTTACTAACATTTATCTATCCAACGTCTATCGTGTTAGTGCTCATTTCACTGTTAAGTATCTTTATACCATTTGAAATGAAATATAGCTTTATCATACCAACTATTGCAACATTGATCATTTCTTTATTGCAAATACTAAATGATTTTAATTTATTTAAATTGCTTAACGTGCTATACATGCACTTACCATTAGCTGATATTCAATTAGCTTGGTTAGTACCATTTATTATATTACTCATTATTGGTTTGATCATCGATTATGTTACAAATAAATCAAATACAGCAACTACTTAAACTAAGGTACAAATAAACGACCTATCATAATAGGATTTAAAAAACACTTTCGTAGCATTTACATTAACAATGCGCCTATACGAAAGTGTTTTTTTTATTTAAATTGTTGAAGAAAGAAGATAAGTTTATATTTTCCAAAAAGATACCGCGATCCTACATTAGTAGGGTGAATTGAAAACTTAATATAAATAAATTTATACTGACTATCTGTTATTTCATTTTGTCTATTTATTCTCTGAATCGATATATTTATGCAACATTGGTATAGTATGATTAAGCCATGTGCTAAAAATCAATAATTAAGAATGGAGCGTTTTTTATGACTGAATTTAATGATTTCTTACAATCACTGGAAAATGACAAACAAAAAGCAACTATGGAAGACATATTCAACTGGGTTTCCGAAACGTTTCCTAAACTTGAAACCACTGTAAAATGGCACCAGCCTATGTTTACACACCACGGTACGTTTATCATCGCTTTCAGTAAATCAAAACAACATTTTTCAGTAGCACCAGAAGCTAAAGCAATAGCTAAGTTCACAAAACAAATTGATGCGTCTGCTTATTCGCAAACTAATAATTTATTCCGTATTAAATGGTCTCAAGATGTTGATTATTCATTATTAAAGTCTATCATTCAATTCAATATTGAAGACAAAGCAGATTGTACTACTTTTTGGAGATCGTGATATTCTGTTAAAACGGTTAACAACTTGAGCTATATTCAAATCGTTAATCTATTTTATCTATAATGAAATTAAAAACTTAAATAACAGTGTGTTGCTCAGACACTTATTTTGCTTTAAAGATTTTCTACTCGATCAACCGAAAATGGCTAGAAAAAAGAATACAAAATATTTTCATCCTAGCCATCTATGATCAGTATCCATATTCAAGCAGAAACGGGTTTATGACACAATTTCTTTATAAGGATGTTCATAAGATTGCATGAGCTAACCTCATGCGTAAGTGCTACTAATCTTCATAAATGAGGAAGTAGTACTTTAGAAGTAGCGCTTAAAAGTGAGACTGTCATTTTCATTCTACTCATCTACCGCCGATATCCTATATCATATGGGTGTGTGGATTCGTACTGGCTTTTTACAATGCCTTAGCAATTTCTTTAAGTATAGTCTTCAAAAAAGGCGATAATATCTTGTTCTACTTCAAGATGGCCTTCGCCGTATGTCATTAAATGTTTACATGTAGCATAACCTTGAATTTCTTTATCTTTATGTGCGATTTGCCTATAAATATAATTCGCGCTTGTTTCGTAAGCATCTTCATCTTGTTCCCCATATTTTATAGCAATAGGTGCTGATATATCATTTAAATTTGCCATGGCTTGATCTACTAATGCTTTAAATTTGTCTAATCCCTGTGCGTAATCATCTATTTTTTCAATTTGTTGTTGGATTGCTTCATGAGATAAACCAACCAAATTGCCCATGCGCGTACCATAATATTCAAGTCTACCAATGAGGCCAGCGTCGTCTTTACTAAATGGCGTAGACATCACTACAATTGAGTCAATCTTTTTTTCTTCCGCCAATTTTAGAGATAGTATGCCACCTAAAGATATACCGCAGACGCTGATATTTGAATAACCTTTTTCTTGTAAAAAATGATAACCATCTAGCGCATCTTGCCACCAATCAGTCGCATCATATGCCATTAATGATTCAAGCATCAGTCCATGTCCCTTATAAGAAGGCACATAACATGTAAAGCCGGCTTTATTTAATTTTGTAGCCAACAACTTTACGTCTCTTACAGTACCCGTAAAGGAATGTAATAATAATACTGCATGCTCAGAAGATGTATCCTCCAAATAAATTGAATTAGGTTCTTTAACGTTTATCATCAATTGTCACTCCAACTTTTAAAATTATTATAATTGTAATAGAAATAGTTTCACTATACAAAGCAATAGATTTACTAGATTAAATAAAATGATTTCGTAATTATCCATCTTATCAAACGGTTCGGTTTTTATGTATTTTCAAACAAAAATACAAGCCACTCTCTAAAAAAAAGTAGCTTGCATCTATGAGGAAGTCTGGAAACATGCCCGAGAACATGCTCACAGAAACCCATAGTTTGTTTTGCATGCCAAGGACATGCTTTTATAGTGTACAATTTTATTTATTGTTTTTCAATCATTCATAAAGTTTTTAAAATTATAAAAATAGTTCAATACTCAATATCATCATAAAGCCTATTTTAAATAAAAGCAGATAATCCAAATATTGTTTTTGTAATATTCTGACAAATTATTGTTAAATAATTATCAATTTTGACGAATATATTATACTTCTAATACAGTATAATATATAATGACGTAATTTATAGAAAATGAGGTAATAAATATGGATGATTTGAAAATCAACAAACGATTAATTATGACACCAGGTCCAGTAAGCGTAGACCCCCGTGTTTCACAAGCAATGTCAAATTCTATTTTAGGTCAATTTGACTATGAGTTTGTAGACATTATGAATCAAACGATGGAACTAATCCGTAAATCATTTTTAACTAAAAACCAGTGGTCATTTCCAATTGATGGTACAAGTCGAGCTGGTTTAGAAGCTGTGATTTCAAGTATCGTTAAACCTGGTGATGAAGTCTTAGTACCTGTAATTGGACGCTTCGGTTATTTATTTACTGAACTCGTTACACGCGCAGGCGGCAAAGTACATAATATACACAAACCAATGGGTGAAGTCTTTGATCAATCGGAAATCATTGAAGCCTTAGACCAATATAAGCCCAAAGTGCTTGCTATCGTACATGGTGAAACATCTACCGGTAGATTACAACCTATTGACCAAATTGGTCGTGCATGTAAAGAAAGAGGCATATATTCCGTTGTAGATGCTGTCGCAACCTATCAAGGCATGGTTATTCCTGTAGACGACTGGGAACTAGATGCTGTTATTGGCGGCGCACAAAAATGTTTATCTATCCCTTCAGGTATCACCCCGATTACCTTTAATGATAGATTCAGCGATGCTATTAATGAACGCAAACGTGTAGAACTTGGCATACGTTCTACTGAAACAACAGAGCAAGACCACTTTATCCGAAGCAATTACTTAGATTTAACACAATTACAAGATTATTGGAGCCCGAAACGTCTAAACCACCATACTGAGTCCACAACTTCTATATACGCACTGTATACTGGTTTGAAATTAGCATTGTCAGAAGGTATTGAAGCACGCGCACAACGCCACGCATTCCATCAAGAAGGATTAAAAGCAGCGCTAAAAGCTTTAGGTTTAGAAATTTATGGCGATGAATCTAATGAAATGAAAATGGTTATATGTGTAAATATTCCAGAAGGTGTAGAGGATGCGCCATTCAGAAATGGATTATTAAAAAATTACGGCATAGAAATTGCAGGATCATTTGGCGATTTACAAGGTAAGATTTGGAGAATTGGTATCATGGGATATGCCGTACAAAAACAAAATATTTTAACATTTCTATCTGCTTTTGCAGCTTACCTGCTTTCACAAGAGAATATCAAACATTTAAATATAGCAGATGCTATTAAAACTTTAGTTAATTATTATGACAGCAATGAAGTTTAAACACAGATTTAACTTATAAGTTTCAGCATAAATAAAAGGTACAACCTCATGCTCGTATGAATGGGGTTGTACCTTTATCTTATATCGTTATATTTCAATTTCGTTCTTAATTTGATTATTCATCTTCTACAACTCTATTTTTAGCTGCTGGGTAACCAAAGATAAAGAATAGTACTGCCATTAACAGCAGCGCAATAATGCCTGACACCCAACTTCCTGTAAAATCATGTAAATATCCGATTAAGAATGGCCCTACTGCAGCAATTAAATAACCCACTGATTGACCAAATCCTGATAAAGAGATACTCCCATCACTTGTTCGCGCACGTATAGAAAAGAACGTCATACATAAACTGAAGCATGCGCCCATAGCTAAACCTGCAATAATAATACCAATAATAAGTAATACTAATGATTGCGTAAAGAACAAGCCAAAACCAACCAAGAATAAAATAGTAATAATCACAACTAAAATACGTTGGTCTTTCAATTTAGATGCTATGATTGGAAACGTGAATGTCATAGGTACTTGTGAGAATTGGTTGAGCATTAATAAATACCCAGCTGTCGATGGATCGAGTCCTCTATCGACAAGTATAGATGGCACCCATGCAACAACAGTATAAAATACCATAGATTGGAACCCCATCGTTAAAGCAACCATCCAAGCTAATTTAGATTTAGCGATATTTATCTTTTTGTGCTGTTTCCATTGTGTTTCGTCAATGGTTTGTTTTTCTAATTTAGCACCACTTCGTGCTTTTGGTATCCATAAGATAATTGCAATAATCGCAAGAATAATCCAAAACGATAATGATAATCTAAAGCCAAGTGGTGACTGAGATAGTGGGAAACTTAATCCACCGCCTAACCCAGCCGTAAAATTCATCGTCCCACTGTAAATACCTGTAGCGACTCCAATTTGCATTGGGAAGTACCATTTTACATAACTTGGTAATACCACATTACCAAATGCAATAGCAATACCTAAAACCAATGTACCAATAATGAATAACGTGAAATCACCCGCTACACGTAAATATAATCCAATGATTAATAATATCGTAGAATAAAGAATTGTACGAGACATGGTTAAGCGTGCTGTTACTCGCGATACTAATGGAGAAACAACAGCAAAAATAATTAGCGGTATAGTAGTTAAGATGCCAGCAACACTGTTATTAATTTCCATTACATGCTTAATCTCATCAACTACAGGCCCTACTGATGTGAGTGGCGCACGTAATGTAGAAGCAATAAATACGATTGCTAAAATTACGCCCCAATTTTCTTTAATTCTATGTATACGATAGGGTTCAGTCATCTTATACCACCTTTCTTCAAAATCTTTTAATATAATAATACAACGAACCGATCAAATGAAGATCATTTGAACGATTCGCATGTATCAGTTTTATAATTAGCTAATCAATTATTGATTTGCATTTAATAAAATACGTGTACCTGCTTTACCTTCCAACGCTTCAATTGCATCATCTAATGAACAAATAATCGCTTCTTTGCCCATTTCAGCAAATTGAATTGCAGCTTCAATCTTAGGTAGCATACTTCCTGCAGGGAATTGCCCTTCAGCGACATAAGCTTTCGCTTCATCTACTGAAATTGTTTCTAATTTTTCTTCATTTGGTTTACCAAAGTTCACACAAACATTTGATACATCAGTTAACATCATGAATGTATCTGCATCAACTTGTTGCGCAAGTTTCAAACCAGAACGGTCTTTATCGATAACCGCTTCAACGCCTTGAATGCTTCCTTCTTCATCACGGTAAACTGGTATACCACCGCCACCAGATGAAATAACGATAGCTTGGTCAATGAGTGCTTTAATTTGGTTTACACCGTGGATTACAAGTGGTTCTGGCGATGGAACAACACGACGGTATCCTCTACCAGCATCTTCTACCATTACAAAACCATGCACTTCTTCTAAACGTTTTGCTTCAACTTCGTCAAAAAATACGCCGATAGGTTTAGTTGGATTTTCAAATGCTTTATCGTCTTTATCTACTTCTACCATTGTCAATAATGTTACAACATCACTTTGAATGTCTAATGCATGTAAATGGTTTTTTAATGCTTCTTCCATCATATAACCAATAAAACCTTGTGATTCAGCATTACAAGCGTTGATTGGAAGCGGGTCGACAATGTCTTTTGCCGCTTCATTTTGAGCGATAATATTGCCAACTTGTGGCCCATTACCATGTGTAATGACAACATTATGTCCAATTTTTTTCAATTCTGCCATTTTACGTGTAGCAGCATACACATTGTTATATTGATTTTCGTATGACGCTTCTTGTTTAGGTTGTAAAATTGCGTTACCACCTAGAGCAAGTACAACACGCTTACTCATACGTTTCACTCCTTCAAGTTAATGCTACGAACATGCCATAAACTGTGTCTCTTCCTGATGACGAGCCTACTTTTAGCAGTCGATCAATGTTTTCCAGTGACGGTTCATGTTGTAACTTTGATATTTTTGAACTGAATAATCCTTTTTGTGCACATTTTAAAAAAGTTTCTCCTACTAGCGTCGTTAATGATTCGTTAAGTAGTTGTTTTAATTTTTCTAAATTTGGTTTTCTAATATACGGATTGGTAAAATGAATAAACAACATACCAGTTAGGATGTCATCACCAGAAGGCGTTAATCCCTCTCCTCTACCAATTAGATAGCGGTAATATTGTTCTATAGTTTCAACATCTTCATATTCTAATGCGTACATGATTCGGCTCATTGTTTGGCGGTCAAAGTCACCATCATCATACATCGTAAAATCATATGTCGATAAATTTGCTTTAAGGTTATCAGTGTTTACACTGTCAACGAGGTCTTTAAATGGCAATGATGCAACATGCCAAACGAGTTGGCATGTTTTACTTATATGAATCGTGTTAGGACCTATTGTGAGTTGTTGGTTTAATTTAATTTCATTAAGCAAACTGTGTTTCGTTTGTTGGTCCACTAATATACCGAATGGAAACATACCGTTTTCATCAGTACCTATAAATATAAGCTCTTGCGCATCATTTACAATATTGAAGCCTTTTTTAAAAATACTGTGCACATAAAATGTCTTTCGATTTTCTAATATTTCCTTGGCAATATCGCCTATAGCAGTTGCGCGAAAAATCACGCTTTAAAGCCTAATTTCTCTGCGTATGCAGTAATTGCTTTTTCAAAACATTCAATTGGTGGGTGAACTGTACCTGCACCAATTTGTCCATATCCAGCAATTTTATGAGCGATACCTGTATTAATAACCGGTGTGATACCTGTTTCCACAACTTTACGGGCATCAATGCCTAAACATGCCCCTCTAAAATTCCATGTAGGGATTGCAAAGTTAGGGTTTTCACCGATGCAAATTTCAGTCATTTCGTTACTGATGTCTAAAGCGTCGTCAAAGCCACCAGTACCAACAAAGCGAGTTACTGCTGGCGCAGCGATCATTGCCATACCACCAACACCGATTGTTTCAGTAATTGCAGAGTCACCAATATCAGTGTTTGCATCTTCGGCAGAATAACCTGTAAAGAATAATCCGTGAGGCGTGTTTACTGGCGCAGTGAACCATTCGTCACCCATACCAGCGATACGAATACCAAAGTTTTCCCCGTTACGACACATAGCAGTAACAACCGTACCATGTTCGATTGTACGCGCTGCATCCATCATCGCTTTACCTGTAGCCATTGCTACGTTTAAGAAGAATTGGTCTGTATCTGCTAAGAATTGAAGTACTTCTGTACGTTTTTCTGCTGCTACATCTTCTAATGACGAGATAATTGGCGTCACTTCTTTTAAGAATGCTAATGAAGCTGCAATATTACGTTGGTGGAATTCATCACCCATTGCAATAGCTTTAGCAATTAATACGTTTACGTTTAAACCGTCATCCATTTTGTGTAATGCTTTACTTAAAACTGGGCCTAAAACATCTTTCATCCAGTGAAGACGATTGATTACAGTTTCATTGTAAGCACCAAAACGTAATACCGCTCCAATACCTTCGTTCATTTGGCAATACGCTTCATTACCTGTTTCTCTATTTTCAACAACAAGTACAGGCATATTAGCAGAAGTAATACCACCCATTGGGCCAACTGTATTTACATGGTGGCATGGGATAAAAGTAATCTGTCCTTCTTCTAATAACTTACGTGCACCTTGTTCATTGTCAGCCCATCCTTCGAAAAGGATGGCACCTACACAAGAACCTTGCATTGGGTCCGTCATATTTTCATATTTAATTGGTGGACCAGCATGTAATAATACATTTTCTTTGAGTTCAGGAATTTTAGATTTAGCAGGCACTACATCTACTAAAAATGGCGCTGCTGCAATCATCTTGTCAATGACTGCTTGGTTAGCTTCATCTATTGTTTTGTAACCCATTTTATACCGTCTCTCCTTCATAATTGTTTAAGAATTGAAGTACTTTCATTAATTTTTCATCCCCACCAGCAATTGGGCGCCAATTAAATTGAACGACTGGTGCATCGCTTGCTTGGATTGCTTCAGTAAAGCTCTTCAGTCCAATATTAATAACGCTTGGTTTCATGTTGATTAAATTCATTATTTTTTCATCCACAGTTAAATCAACTGGTTCTGATTCAAATGATTTTGTTTCTAACATTGGTTGTTCAACACTGCTGCCTACTAAATTAAGTGCAGTACGAACCATTTGGTCGTTTGTTTCACAAACAATTGCGCCAGCTTCTTTTAACGTGTTAACTTGACTATCATAACCTTGATGATCATGTTGTGTACCTACAACTGTAGTAAGTACCGCCAATGAACGGCCCTCAGCGTTTACTTTATCTAAAATCGCTTTGATTGTAGGCGCAAGTTCGTTTGCCATATCATCATGACTACCGTAACCAATCACGTTATCTAACATAATGACAGCAGTGGATGGGTCATCTGATGAAGTTTCTAACATTTCAATACGTTTTGAAGGATCGATCATTGGGTGTGGTCTACCTTGCGTATAAATATCATCACCTAAGTCAATGATTTCATGATTTCCACCTTTATAAGAGAATCCTTCTGGTGTTTCTGCGCCTGAATCATCTCCTAATGTATCTTTGACTAACATAGCAGCTTCTGATGCTAACGTGCCACCTGAGTAGTAACCTTTAATACCATCTTGGTTATCAGCAAACCTAATATCAAGGTCTGCTTTAAATGATGGATTAAATTGAGGCGTTTCATCATTAGATAATTGAACAGATACACGTGCTGCTTCTTCTAGTGTATAAGCGTGATAAATATTTTCTTCAGTAAATGCTGGTTTAGCACCTAAGAATAATGTAACCACTGGTTTTTCAATGTTACGTAACATATTTAATACTTTTTCTTCAACTTCTTTAGCTGGCGGCTTAGAAATAACAGTAATGACTTTAACTTTAGGGTCAGCATTTAACGCTTTAATACTATCTAGCATTGTAATAGCGCCGACTTCTGTTGATAAGTCCCGGCCACCTGTACCAATTGCATTTGTAACACCTTTACCTTCACGGTCAATGATGGTTGTTACTTCTTGAATACCTGTACCAGAAGCACCGATAACGCCGATATCTCCTTCATTAACGATGTTAGTGAATGCAAGTGGTAAACTGTGGATAATACCTGTACCACAGTCAGGTCCCATAACTAATAACCCTTTATCATGCGCCATTTGTTTTAAGCGTACTTCGTCTTCTTTAGCGACATTATCACTAAACATAAATACGTTTAAATTGTTTTTTAAAGCAGTTTCAGCTTCCATTGCAGCGTATTGTCCTGGGATTGAAATTAATGCTAAGTTTGGATTATTTGCTAATTCTAAAGCGCGGTTCCAGTTTGAAGCTTCATCTTGTTTTTGAGATTTATCTTCGTCGTCGCCTTTGCCTTTTAGCTCAGCATCTACTTGTTCATTTACTTCGTCTACTTTTGATTCATCATCTGTATCTACAATGACAACGATATCATTTGGTTTAGCATTATCTAATGCTTCAGTATCAAATCCTGAAGATCTAAAAATGTCTTTATTCGCAGGCGTTCCCATCATAATTGATACTTGGTTCACGCCATCAATAGCAGATAATTTATTCGATAATAACATTAATACAATCGAATCTTGGTACGTGTTTTCTTTAATTATTGTATATAACATACTATTCCTCCGTTATTATTCTGCAAATCTGTTTCTTCCGTGGTAACGATCAAAGTGCACATCTTCTGACACTAAGTAATCGTAAATTTCATCCACAATTTCAATGCCTGTTTCATCATATTTCTCACTACGTAAGCGACCACGCTCACCAGGATAGAATATTTCTCCATAACCTTCTGCTGCTGGTTGTGCTTTAAGCTCATCTAACATTGTTGAAATACGTGATTTAAATTGATCTAAATCTGTAAAGAATGCAGGATTGATTACGATGTGTAACTGTCCTAAGTCACGGCCTTTAGTTAGATCTTTATACATTGATGAAACGTGCACACCGTGTGGTACGCCAAGTAAACTACCTGATAAGATATCCACCATCATCATTAAACCATAACCTTTTGGTCCAGCAACCGGTACAAGCGCATGAACGTCTCTTGCGTTTGTTGTTGGCTCACCATTAGCATCAACTGCCCATATATCTGGGATAGATTGGTGTTTGGCTCTAGCATCAAGCACTTTGCCCCACGCTTGAACTGTTGTAGCCATATCAAAAGTAATGATACGATCATCGTTAGATGGTGCACTAAATGCAATTGGGTTCGTACCAAAATAAGGTTCTGTGCCACCAAACGGTACAACCATTGGATCCGATTGACACATACTTAAACCAACCATATTTGCATTAGATGCCATTTCAACGAAATAACCTAACGCACCACTATGTGAAATATGTTTAACACCTACAACTGCTACACCGTTTTCTTTAGCCATTTCTATCGCTTTCTCCATGGCCTCTTTTGCTGCTTGGTGTCCAGGACCGTTATCTCCTTCAAATACACCAGTAGAAGGACCAGTTTGTTCAAATTGGTAGTTCGGGTTAGCAGTAATACCACCTTTTGCGATACGTTCTGCATAATATTCCACCCTAACAGCACCATGAGAGTGAATACCTCTGTGATCTGCAAAAGTTAAAACATCTGCAACATCTTTTGCAGCATCTTCATTTAAGCCCGCTTTAACCAATTTATTTTTCATTAAATCGAATAAATCATTTTTAGAAACGCGCATATTTCAACCTCCTTATTACAAAAATTGTGTATTTTTTTAATAAACAAAGTGTTTTCAAGCAGTAAAAAAAGAAGTTACTAAAGACGCACCATGCTAAATGTCGTAAGTTACCATTTATTACATTAAATTATCTCGTTCACTTCTTTTATTCCTATCTAATATATCTCATCAGATATTAAATAATCATAAATGTCTTGGGCAACTGGAATGCCACTCTCTGCATAACGTTTTTTAACTTCTTCTTGAATCTCACCTGGATAATATACTTGATCAAAACCTTTAGCAGGTTCAATGTCATGCAATTCATCTACCATGTCAGAAACTTGTGTTAAAAACTGTGTTTCGTCACCAAAATATGCTGGGTTAATCACGATATGAAATTGTCCTAATCTACGATATTGGCTTAAATCTTCATACATTGAAGTGACATGCTTACCAAATGGCAATCCTAGTAAAGTGCCTGCTAGGATATCTACCATCATCATCAAACCATAACCTTTTGGTCCAGCTACAGGTAACAACGCAGCTACTTCGAATGGATCTGTTGTAGGCTCGCCTTGTTTGTCTACTGCCCAGGTATTCGGTATTGATTTATGTTTAGATCGTGCATCTAATATTTTACCCCATGCTTGCACTGTTGTTGCCATATCAAACAATATGGGTTCGCCATTTTTTCTTGGTGAGGCGAAAGCAATTGGATTCGTACCGAAATATGGTTCTGTACCACCAAAGGGCACAACCATTGGATCAGACTGACATACAGTTAATGCAACCATACCTTGTTTTGCAGCTTGTTCTGCAAAATAGCCGATTGCGCCACTGTGCCCCATTTCTTGGATACCTACCATACCTATCCCGCTGGATTTTGCTAATCCAATGGCTTCTTCCATAGCTTCATAAGCAACATAGTGACCTACAGCATTATCGCCGAAATATGTGCCTGCTGATGGACCAGTTTTAGTGAATTTTAAATCTGGGTCCAAGTTATAACCTTTTTTCGCAATACGTTCTGCATAATATTGCATTCGGACGGAACCATGTGAATGAATGCCTCTTTCATCCGCAAAAATCATCAAGTCCGCTGTTTTTTCAGCTTGCGCGTCAGGCAAACCTGCACGTGTTAGTTTCTCTTTGAATAATTGGCGCAGTTTACCACGTTCGACGTATACTAATGCTTCCTCTTCCATGACTAACAACCTTCCTTAAATTTCTATATCTCTATTTGCATCTTTGGAATAGATGTAAGCGAATGGTTCGTCTAAACCAATAGCATAAGTTGCTTGTGGTGCATAAGCGCCCATAAAGATGTAATCACCTTTATCAACTGGTTGCCATTCGTTATCTAAGTTGTACATGCCACGTCCACTTAATACGTAAGCACCATGTTCTTGAACGTGTGTTTCGATGTAGCCGTGTGAAGCACCTGGTTTAAATGATAAGATATGAATATTCATGTCATATGCTAATTCTTTTGGTAGTAAATCAAGAATCTTCACTTCTTCCATACCTTCATATGGTTCTTGAACCATATCATTGACGTTACCTGTTACAACTTCTGGTGTATAACCTTCTAATGGTTGATAACGTTTTTTGTATAAGAATACACGGCTGTCGTTGTTTTGGTTGCTGTTTTCAAATGTCATAACTTGATGAGATGGTACGTATAAATAACCACCTGCACTTAGTTCATATTTTTTATCGTCTGCATATGCATTGATATTTCCATATTCAACATAAATAAATGTTTGAACGCCGTCACCACCAAATCCTTGTCTGTTACCACCTTGATTTTTTAATGTTACTAGGTAATCTACGAAGCGCGCACCCAATCTTGGTGAACCTAAAATAGTTACGTCGCAATCTTCAAAACCAGGTACTACGTTATTTACTAAACCGTCTGGTGTAATAACTGCATAATTGTCCTTTTTAATTACTGAACGTGTTTCTAATAAACCTTCTCTATAACCTTGATTATGATTGATATAACCCATAAATAAAATGCTCCTTTTCTTTATCTGTATTAAAAATTTTTGTGCTTTTATCTATAAAAAGTTTGTTGAACCATGTTTATTTATATAGCTCAATGATGTTGTTCTAGTTGCTTATTCCCAAATATTATGCTTGATAAGCAAGTTGATATAATACTTGTTTTAACACTTCAATACCTTTAACTAAATCTTCAACATTCGTTTCTTCTTCAACGTTGTGACTCACACCATTAATTGATGGTACGAACAACATTGAAGTTGGTATATATTTAGCGAAAATTTGAGAATCGTGCCCAGCACCAGAAGACATTAACTTCCACTCTGATTCACCAACTACTGTTTCAGCAGCTTTTTGTATTTCATTAACTAATCTTTCATCCATAAGCGTTGGTGCTTCATCCATCCATAAGTCGATGTCATATTGAACGCCTTCTTCTTCAGATACATGTTTGATACATGTATCAATTTCTTCAGCAAACTGATTGAGTTCATCTTGGTTAATGTGACGACAATCGATTGAAAAAGTGACCTCTCCTGGCACTACGTTAACCGTATTAGGTACTGGATCTACGCGACCAAATGTAATAACTAATGGGTCACCTATTTCTCTTGCACGATCTGTTAATTGGTTAGCAATTTTACTAAATGCCACCACTGCATCTTGTCTCAAGCCCATCGGTGTAGTACCAGCATGGTTTGCTTCACCTTTTAAGTTAACTGTATAACGTTTTTGACCAACGATACCATTAACGACACCAATTGATTTTTTTTCATTTTCTAAGACTTTACCTTGTTCGATGTGGACTTCGATAAATGATTTAATATAGTTATAATCATTATCTTCTGTACGATAATCAAAACCAGATTCACGCATCGCATCTTTGAAAGCGACACCTTCGCCATCAGCAATTGCGTCTACGTCAGCTTTATCAGCTAAGTTGAAGAAGTTTTTACTTCCCCAGAAAGCGTATGGGAAACGGCTGCCTTCCTCTTCAGCTAACGCTAGTATTTCTAATGAACGTAATGGTTGTCCATATTCTGCTTTCAATGACTGCATAGCAACAACTGCTGCTAGCACACCGAATTGACCATCTAAATGGCCACCTTCAACTACTGTGTCAATATGTGAACCAGACATAATTGTTTCTTCAGGATATTTGCTACCTTCAATACGTCCTTTTAAGTTACCGACACTATCGAACTGTGTTTCAAATCCATCTTTTTCTAATGTTTCTTTTAATGCGTGAACCGCATTTGACCATTCTTTAGAATAAAGTAAGCGTGTAATCCCGCCACCAGTCAAACCGCCAAACGCAGTAAATTTTTTGTCTAGAGCCTCAAAAGAAGATCGGATGTCCATGTAATTCAACTCCTTTTTCATTTCATATACAATTATAAGCGTTTACATTACACTTATCATTCACAATTCTAACAATAATATGCTTTACTTTTATTCGATTTATACAAATACGCCTTATTTTTTATTTGAGATACTATATTTAGCAAAATATATCTAACAGGAGGTTAACCCATTTGACTCAAGTAGAAGCAACTTGTCAATCAAGCGATGGCTTTCAATTACCATATACCATAATAAAAACGAAAAGTAAAAACCCCAAAGGTGTGATTATATATTTCCATGGCGGCGGGCTCATATTTGGTCAACCAAATGACTTACCACAAGATTATATTGAAATTTTGACTGAATCCTATCATGTCGCGTTAGTATCTTATCGACTTGCTCCAGAAAGTAATATCAATACGATTATTGAAGATGCACTCAGCAATTATGATCATTTCAAATCGCTTTATCCTTCGTTACCTTTATTTACCTTTGGTCGCTCTGCTGGCGCTTATTTAGCAATGATGGTCGCACGTCATCGTAAAATAGATGGGATTATTGATTTTTATGGTTACGCTCGTATACATGTACCCTCATTTTTAAGACCAAATAAACAATACCAAGATTTATCTACTCAAATCACGCCTGCAATATTGAATCAACTTATACAAGCACACCCACTAACGTCAGGCCTATTACAAACAAGGTATCCTATTTATTTATATGTTCGTGGTCAAGCGAAATGGCTTGCTTATCTGGGAATTGAGTCCTCTACACATAGTGCTTACAATATCCCACCACAAGTATTGAAAAATTTCCCTCCTACCTTTATTGTACACTGTACAGGAGACCCTGATGTGCCTTATAGTGAAAGTGAACATGTGCATAAATTAGTTGCAAATAGTCATTTTGAAACTTTAAACCAAGATAATCATGATTTTGATCGTGAAGTTAGTTCAATGAGTAAAACATTATACAAACAAGCTGTACAATTTTTAAATCAAATTTAATAGATTAGCGAAGGGGACAAACGATGAACTTACAAAATGTAATAGAGAACTTCCAAACATTTAATAATTTTGCGCGAAATCCAAACAACGGCGGTATTAACCGAATTGCTTTCAGTCATCCTGAACGTGTTGCTGCGTTAAGATTTTCAATGCTGTGTCAAAAAGCGGGTCTCGATGTTTATTTTGATTTCTTTGGAAATGTTATTGCACGCCGAGAAGGTAAAAACCCTTCTCTAAAGCCAGTTGTTTTAGGATCACATATTGATACCGTAAAAGATGGTGGACAATACGACGGGCTACTCGGTGTGTTAGGTGCTCTTGAAGTGGTCGAACATTTAAATGAACATCATATCGAAACAGACCATCCTATTATTATTATCGCTTTTGCTTGTGAGGAATCTACACGTTTCAACGAAGCGACATTAGGTAGCAAATATCTTACTGGTAAGATGACCAAAGAAGATATGAAATCGATTAAAGATAATGATGGTCATGTACTCTATGACATTGTGGCCCCTTTAGCACAAGATATGCACGGCAAAGCGGCTCTATTTGAAAGAAATAAAATTAAAGCATTTTTAGAGTTGCATATTGAACAAGGTCCTATTCTTGAAAATAATCAAAAAGATATTGGGATTGTAACGGATATTGCTGCACCACATCGCTTCAAATTAAAAATTCAAGGCGTTACAAGTCACTCAGGTTCAACGCCTATGCCAATGCGGACCGATGCTCTAACTACCGCCTCCGAAATCATTTTAAAAATCGAAGCTTTAGGTCGGGCATATCATGATAAAGGAATCGTGACAACGGTAGGATATGCAAGCGTTTATCCAAATACAATGAATGCTATCCCTGGTGAGGTTACACTGCTTATCGACATACGTGGTAAAGACGAAGGTGTTCGCGAAACCGTCGTCAAAGAAATGCAACAGCATATCGATACGATTACAAATCACCGACAAACAAGCTATGACTTAGAAGATTTAGGACAAGACCAACCACGTCGTTTTAATCAAACCATTGCAAAGATTTCTGAACAAAGTTGTAACACATTGGGATATCATTATCGTTATATGTACAGTGGCGCTGGCCATGATGCAATGAATTTCGCACCAATTTGTCCAACAAGTATGATATTTATTCCTTGTAAAAATGGCATCAGTCATTCTCCAAAAGAATCTGTAACAGATAAAGAAATTGAAAAAGGTATTAATGTCCTGATTGAAACGACAATTGAATTAGCTAAAATCGATACCACATTAGAAGCATAAAGACGTTTAATTTTACAATTGAAGTCAATAGCAAACGATACGAGTGACCTCTAACACCGATCATCTGAGGTAGCTCGTATTTTAAATTATTTGAATATAGATATATTATGATTGAAAAAAGTGCCAAGCTGTATAGGGCACACATCACTCTAAAACACATAATAAAGGTTGAATTATAATGACAAAAATATGTTTTATCAGACACGGCGAAACAGATTGGAATATTGCTGGCAAATTACAAGGTCGTACTAACATCCCACTAAATGAATCGGGTATATTACAAGCACAAGCATGTGGCGAGTGCTTAACCCCAAATGAATGGGATCTTATTATTACAAGTCCCTTACTAAGAGCCAAAGAAACCGGTCAAATTATCCAGCAAAAATTAGATATTCCACTTTATGAAATGGCTTCTTTTATAGAAGTTGCCTTTGGTGACGCAGAAGGTCTTACGCAACACGAACGCGCCTTACAATTTCCTGATCGCAATTATCCAAACAAAGAAACTGAGTCAATGATTACGGACCGTTTTTTAAACGGTATGCGTACTGTGCATGAAGACCACGCTAATCAAAATATTTTAATCATTTCTCACGGCGCTTTTATCAAAGCAATTTTTCATTACTTTTCAAATGGAAAAATAAGCCCAGGGATAACTAAACTCATAAACGGTAGTTTCAGTGCGTTAGAAATAAATAATAATCAAACCAATATTCTAGATTATAATATCGTTGACCATTTACCGACGCAACACCCAAATAGCTAACACAGGCGTTTATCCATAAAATTACCATACCTTACATACATGTTTAACCTACCTTAAAAGTGAAGCACGACGTTTCACTTGGTAGTAACGCTGTATGCGAGATTTGGTACTTTTTAGATTAAATCTTAAAATTTACTTATAATTTTTAAAGAAATCTGTAGTTAATGACTTTACTTTTGGCGATAACATAAGTACGGCTATGACGTTTGGGATCAGTACAACAGCAAGCGCCAAGTCAAGCAAGTCCCACAATTGTTGTGCTGCGCCTAATGCTCCTACAATCATAGAGAGCACGTATATCCCCTTCATAATCCACCCAGCTGTGAGCCCAAATAAGAATTCCGCCATTCTTGATCCATAAAAAATGACAACAATAACAGTTGAGAATACGAAGAACATCATTGAAATAGACACCATCATGCTACCAAATTCACCAAATGAATTTTCAAACGCTCTTGCGGTTAGTGCTGCAGACTGCGCTTTGGCATCGTTCGCTTTCCAAACCCCTGAAACCAAAACCACAAATGCAGTTGTACTACAAATGAGTAAAGTGTCCACGACTATTTCACTAATCCCCCAAAATGCTTGTCGAACCGGATGGTCTGTTTTAGCGGCCGCATGGGCAATCGATGATGTGCCAAGCCCTGCTTCATTAGAATAAATACCTCGGGCGAATCCCCAGCGAATTGTAGTCGCTAACGCCGCACCAAATGTTCCTCCTACAGCAGCCGTTGGGTTAAATGCCTGTTCTACGACTAATAAAATAACATTAGGCACGTGACCAATGTTCATCAAAATGATTAAAAATCCAAAAAAACAATAAAGCCCGACCATAATTGGCACAATTTTTTCAGCGAAAGAAGCGATACGTTTCACACCGCCAAATACTACTAAGGCTGCAAGTATTGCTAATACAACGCCTGAAACACCCATATGTATATTGAAAGTGTCATGCATTGTACTCGCTGCAGAATGGCCTTGAACCATGATACTTGGAACAATTTCAATCATTAATGCAAATGCAAATACTAGAGAAAATATCGCACCTAGCTTCTTATTTTTAAATCCCTTTTTCATATAATAGGTTGGCCCACCTACAAACTCACCCTTTTTATTTTTTTCACGATAATGTACCCCTAAGACATTCTCGCTAAATTTTAAAGCCATACCTAAAAAAGCAATAACCATCATCCAAAAAACTGCGCCAGGGCCTCCCATCATAATTGCAGTAGGCACCCCTACAATATTGGCTGCACCTACAGTAGAAGATAAGGCCGAAGTTAATGCTTGGCGAGGCGTGATGGTCCCCTCCCCTTTAGGTTTTTGATTAACGCTACCAAATGTTTGCTTTAACATATAAAAAAAATGTCGAAATTGAAGAAATTTTAAATTAATGGTTAAAAACACACTCGCAAATAAAAGCAATAAAACGAGTGGATACCCCCAAAGCCAATCCGAAAATGACACTAATTTTTCCAATGATTACAGCCCCTTTAATTCTAATTATCTTATGCTTTTAGTTATTTTATATACTTGTGTTGTTTCGATAAATTTAAGTACACACTACTTATTATCAAGTGTTCAAATGTTCTATTATAAAACTATAATATGTCATGTTATTCCCTAGAGCTAAGTAATCAAACTAACTTCACACTTTATGAAAATAGAAAAATCCCTTTCAAAGCGAAAAACTTTGAAAGGGATTCAAATTTATTATTTTAAAATTTATGGTAAGTCAAATGATACTTAGATAAAACGTCCAATACGTTTATCTGAAATACCCGCTTCTTTGCTATAAATTGCTTGACCTCTTAAAATAGTTTGTGTAACTTGAGCACCAATTTCACGGCCGATATACGGGCTCATTTTGTTACGGTAAGCTAAGTCTTCAGCTTGTAACGTATATGATGCATTAGGTTTAATGAATACGAAGTCAGCATCTTTACCTACTGCAATGCTTCCTTTTGTATCTAAACCAAAACGTTTTGCAGGTGCTGTTGCGATAATATCAGCAAATTTTTGTAATGACATTTGACGTTTTTGGACACCTTCGTCAAATAAGATGTCTACGTTATTTTGTAATCCAGCAATACCGCCCCATGCTTCAAATGCATTGTCAGTATCTTTTAAATCTGGTGTACATGGTGAATGGTCAGAAGTTACAAAGCTAATATCACCATTTAATACACGGTTCCACATACCTTCTAAACGTGATTGTTCACGGATTGGTGGAGAACATTTAACAACTGGACCAATTTCATCTAATTCTTCTTTGTAGAAATATAAATAATGTGTACATGTCTCACAAGTGATGTCTACACCTTCTTGTTGTGCTTTAATAATTTCGTCTACGCCTTCTTCACAAGCAACATGTACGATATGCACACGACAACCTGTTTCTTTAGCGAATAAGATAATTTTACGAATAGGTTCAACTTCTGTAAATACTGGGCGACTATCTACATAAGCACTTAATGTAGTTTCACCATTTGCTTTGGCAATTTCACCTAAGCGATCAGTGATTGTAGCATTTTCAGAATGGATTGATAAGATTTTTCCAGTCTTAGCAATTTGTTTCATACCTTCGTATAATGAATAATCGTCAACATTTTCAAAGTCGCCTTCAATAGAACGATCACCACAAGTAGCTAAGAATGCTTTATAAGCAACTACACCAGCTTCATCTAGTTCTTGAATACCGCCGTTTAAGTTATACGGCACGAGACCACCATAGCTTGCAACATCAACTGATAATTCATCTTTACCTGCATCAAATTTAGCTTGGATAGATGCTTTGTCTGTTGTAGCTGGAACTTGGTTTAATGGCATTTCAACAAATGAAGTTACGCCACCTTTAGCAGCTGCGTTTGTTCCTGTCACATAACCTTCCCATCCATCACGGTATCCACCGCCTGGTTCAGTAATATGCACATGTGCGTCTACCATGCCAGGTGAAACGATTTGATTTTGTGCGTCGATGACTTGTTCAGCTTCTCCTAATTCTTGTCCAATAGCAGCAATTTTACCGTCTTTAACGCCGACTTCAACTTGTTGCTCCCCATCTTCTAAAATAACCAAGCCATTTTTAATAATTAAATCATATTTCATTATAATCTACTCCTCCTTTTTTTCTCTTATCTGCGTGGAATACATAATGTAAAATTAAGTAAACACCACCGGCTATGATAAAGCCTATAAACCATGAAAAGTCTGATATCACAGTAAATGCTGGTAAGAAGCCTAGTAATGAAACAACTACACCAACAACCGTTCCGATGTACGCAGAAACATTAATACGTGGTATGTCGTGGTTTTTATCTTTCAAATCAAAATACAACTTATCTATATCAATGTGACATTTAGACACAATATAGAAATGCACAATCATAACACCTGCTACTGGACCTAGTATAGCACCAATCGCATTTAGGAATAAGAAAATACTGTCTTCTTCTTCCATCATCTTCCATGGCATAATTACAACACTCAAGACTGAGGCGATAACTACACCACGGCGATAGTTGATCCATTTTGGTAAAAGTGCGCTGAGTTGATATGCTGCCGGGATGATATTACTTGTCGCATTAGTTGAAATAGTAGTCATCAATAATACGCCAGTTGATATCAGAATGGCCCAGAAGTTATCCCATTCATTAATAATCGTTAATATATTCCATTCTTGATGACCTAGATAAATTGAGCCACCAATAATGATGAACACACTCGCAATTGCAAATAAAATATGTGCAACTACGATACCTGAGATTTGCCCAACAACTTGTGTCTTAGTAGATTTTGCGTTTTGGGTAAAGTCAGACACGCTTGAACCAGGGCCTGCCCATACACCTAATAATGAGTTGAAAATTAAAATAAATGATAAAATTGCTGGGTAAATAATACCACTTGATTTTGTAGAAATTTCATAATCTAAAATATTGCCAACGCCACCTGCAGCCATAACACCCCAGATAGCCATACCACCAAATACAATGTAAATGAGTGGATTTAAAATAGCAGTGAATTTATTTAAAATATCCCCACCGCCAAAGCCAATTGCGAAACTAATAGCCCAAAATATTAGAAATGCGATAAGTCCTGGAACAGAGATACCAAGGATTGATATACCTTGTCCAATATCAGCAAAGCCTGGGAATATTTTATTTAATAGAATTAATAGTGCTTGTGATCCAGCAAACGTTTGCAAACCAAACCAAGCGATACCCGCTACAACACCACGTAAGATACCAGGTAACTTAGCGCCTACATCACCGTATGTATGACGTAATTGCATAGCAAAAGGGATGCCGTATTTTGAACCCGCATAGCCGTTCCCAACCAGTAATAAAGCAATAACAAATGAACTCAATATTAATGCAAATATGACTTGTAATGGTGACAATCCTAGTAATAAGAATCCCCCAACAGCAGTGTAGTTAGGTATATTATGAACAGCCCCCATCCATAGTGTAAAAAAGTTAAATGCGGAGTTATTTCTTTGTGCTGATGTCTTTGGCATTATGTCTTCATTATAACCGCGTTCTTTGAAAACCGATTCTGTTAATGCCGCATCATTCGCCTGTCTTCCCATTCTCTTTATATCTCCTTTGCTTTAATAAGCTAATAACTAGATGTATAATCTTCAGTTATAAGTGTAGTATGAATGTAAGCGTTTTTCTTTGTTAGTAATGACATTTCTATTTGATAAAATTATAGGAATCGAACAAAATATGTGTATAATTAATTTTATAAATTATATTTTTTGAACATTTTGAACAATCATTATCACAAATCGACAAAATTCTTTGCTATAGATAGATTGAATCATTATATATATTTATACACATTAGCATGCGTTATGTTAGTGTTAATTCGAAACGGAGGACATTATGATGACTACCCTAAATGAAATTTTATCCGTTCCCCAATTTAAAGGTTTAAAATTAATCAATAACAACGGAGATTTATCAGCAGAAGTAACCAATTTAGACATCACTGAAAATAATGATATCAAACATTTCACATCGAGTAATTCTTTTATTCTAACGACAGGCGTATTATTTCAAGATAATCAGGATAACTTAAAAAAATTAATTAAAGACTTAAATGATATCCACACAGCTGGATTAGGTATTAAAGTTTCAAGATTTTTACATGAAATCAATCAAGATGTCATAGATTTCGCTGATTCAATCGAGTTTCCATTAATTGAAATTCCTGAAAGTTGGAATCTAGGTGAAATCACGCATGAAATTTCTTCATTTATATCAGATTCTGAAACAGGTAAACTGAATTATGCTTTACAGGTACAACAAGAATTAAATCAATTATTAATCAAGGGCTTTAGTATCGATACAATGATCGATCGCATGAGTAAATTACTTGGCGTACCGATTATTTTATTTGATCCTTTCAAAGCGCCTGAAGCGTATAGCCGTCATTATAGACAAGGCAATGCTTTAATGACTGAACATATCAAATATTTCATGAACCACTACCAAGATGCACTCACATATGACAAGAACAATTTAGTCTTCGAAAATAGAGATCATGTCATTTTTAAAGTATTAGGTTACACTTATTTCCCATATTATTTAATGGTTTCTCAAGTTAATAAATTATCTTATCCATTTAGTTTATTAACCATCGAACAAGTTGTCAGTGTGTTGAGTTTTGCTTTGTACAAAAATACAAAGATTCAAGAAGCGGAAGAAAATGATATCAATCGATTTTTCGAATCATTAGTCAATAATCAAAATGATCAAACGCTTTCTATTAAAAAGCATTCTGAATTATTAAGACAGTACTATATTTATCCTTCTGATTATTATCAAATTATCATTTGTGGTATAGATGAAAAAAATAATTTAGAAAATAGCTACTATTTGAATGAACGTCATCACCTCACCTTCCTTTGGTTAAAGCATAAATTAACGGATATCGATTCTTATATTAGTGTTTATAAATTACCTAGTAATGATCGGTTTGCGGTATTATTACAAAATCGCCATGAATATTACTATGAATACCTTAAAAAAATCCAAAAAAGTTACAGTGAATATTTTGACGATAGCATTTCATTTGGTATCGGAAATGAAGTGACAGAATTTTCACAGTTGCCTTCTTCATTTTTCGAAGCTAATGAAGCCTTTGAAAATGAATTACCTAGCGGCACAAAAGCATTTATCTCACAATATCATTCCAAAGATATTCAAGAGCTACTACAATTGATTCCACAAGAAAAGTTATTACCATTCGTTAAACATACGCTTGGACCGTTGAGTTATCCAAAAACAAAGAAAGATGTGGAATTAAAACAAACGCTAAAAGTTTATATGGATAATCAATGTGATATTACGAAAACAGCAGATAAAATATTTATTCACAGAAATACTGTAAAATATAGAATTAATAAATGTAGTAATATGATTGGTACTAATATTGAAGATCCTGTCCATTCATTAAATATACGTATCGCGTTATATGTATCAGAAATGATTCACTTTGATTAACGTTTCAACATAATGAAGACGAACTAGAAACTGACACGGTTTCAATATATTGTAACGCAAGCAGAGCATAACAGAAGCCACACAGGTTCAAAAAGCGTATGTTGTATCAATTAGGTAAAGTTACGCTTAGATAAAATGACACAGCCGCTTTAGCGCTTATAAAGCGATCAGAGACCCAAACGGGTCTCTTTTTTTATATAAAAAACGTCCAAGTTAAATAATTGGAAAACTAAACTCACACATAAGTGCAATTCTCTCAATAAATTAAAAAGCGGCTTTTTAACCTATTTGAAAACAAGATATGGAGTGATGGCTTGGCACGATCCCCTAAACAAACACGCCGTAAAAGCTTCATTTGTAACTTATCTACTTCATTATTTATATATTGACGCATCTTGTTTAAGTAAATTTTTCTATCTCTTCCAACGTAACTATTTTATTATTCATAATATAAAAAAGATAACAGATTCCGACCTATTTTATTTGCATATTATTTTCGTGAAAATAATTTTTAAAAAACATTAGTTTTTTAAACCGAATGGTTTGCTTTGCTAACTTAAAGTGATTAAAATTTATCGATGGGATGTTATAAAAAGGAGATGTATTTATAATGTCGGAGAATGTTATATCTAACAAAAAGAGAAATACCATTATATTAGTTATGCTCAGCAGTGCCTTTGTAGCAATGTTAAACCAAACATTACTTAACACGGCATTGCCAGCCATTATCACGGGATTAAAGATAACTGATACCACTGCTCAATGGTTAATAACAGGATTTATGTTAGTTAATGGTATTATGATTCCATTAACAGCCTTTCTAATGGATCGTTTCCACACGAGACCACTCTATATCTTTTCTATGAGTGCATTCCTAGTCGGTTCTATCATAGCAGCACTGTCGCCTACATTTGCATTACTTATGTTTGCACGTGTAATCCAAGCTATTGGTGCAGGTATACTATTACCACTCATGCAGTTCACTGTATTCACGCTATTTCCAGCTGAAAAACGTGGATTTGCAATGGGACTAACTGGTATCGTCGCTCAATCAGCACCCGCAATCGGTCCGACTTTAACTGGTTTCCTAATCGATACATTTAGTTGGAGAGCACCATTTATAGTAGTAGCGCTCATTGCTATCATTGCATTCATTGTAGGTGCAATTTTTGTGGAAAGTAACAACGAAACAAAACATACACAGTTGGATAAAACTTCTGTTGTGTATTCAACACTCGGTTTCGGTTTAATGCTTTACGGCTTTAGTAGTGCAGGAAATTTAGGATTTTCATCACCAATCGTGATTATCTCACTTATCGTAGGTATCCTAATTGTTGCAGTTTTCGTCACAAGACAAATTAGAATTGATAATCCACTATTAAATATGCGCGTATTTGCAAACCGTACATTTTCACTATCATCATTTGCTTCAATGGTGTTATTTATTGGTATTGTTGGTCCAGCGTTATTAATTCCAATCTATGTACAATCTGGACTCGGACTCTCTGCAATACTCTCAGGACTCGTTATTTTACCTGGCGCAGTAGTCAACGCCTTTATGTCGGTTTACACAGGTAAAATATATGATAAATATGGACTAAAAGTATTAGCCATCCCTGGTTTTATACTGTTAATTATTATGACGATACTCCATTGTTTCTTAACTTCAGAAACACCTTATTGGTACATTATTGTCATTTATGCGGTGCGTATGTTTGCTGTAGCACTCATTATTATGCCACTTAATACAATTGGCATTAATGCACTAGAAAGTAAGAATATTTCGCACGGCACTGCTATTATGAACTCTTTAAGAATTATTGCAGGCGCGATAGGTACTGCCATTATGATTACCATTATGGCGATTGTACGTACTAATTATTCACCTAGCCCAGGTCAGACAAAAACCGATATTGCTCAACAAGCGACTGTACTAGGTGTTGATGCAGCATTTGCATTCACTACGATATTATTAATCATCGGCTTTATTTTAACGTTACTTATAAAAACGAAAAATAAAGCAGAAAATACACGTGAAATATAATATTAAAGGATTTATAACAAAATAATAAAAACGAAGGACGCAATCCATAGAAAAAGAAAATTTCAAGAATTGTATTCTTGTAAAAATAGAACCGACGAAAAGGACTAAGCATTGATTTAACAGTGTTTAGTCCTTTTTCAATTTGCTTGATTACATTTATAATTCAAAACTTTCTAAAAATCTTTCTAAGCGTGACTTAAACCCAAAATATAGAGCGACAACTACATATTCAAACTACTTGATATATTAATTTCTCTTTCCAATATTTATAAAAATAGTTATTCGTATAGTGAATAACTAGAAATAAACAATAAGTATTTGTTATAACTAAAAATCAATTTTACACTATAATTAATTATTAAATTAGGAGCGTATCGATTTGAAAAATAACAAATTCATTATATTCATCCTAACAATAGGTGTTTTTGGTATATTAAATACTGAGATGGGTTTTATCGGTTTAATACCCCAAATTGCTAGTCAGTTTGATGTTACTACCTCTACTGCAGGTTGGTTAGTTTCAATATTTGCAATAGGTATTGCCATATCCGGCCCGATCATGCCATTGTTATTATCTAAAGTAGAACGCAAGAAAGTCATGATTATTGTATTAGTTATATTCGTTATCAGTAACTTAGTTTCTGTGTTTACAACGAGCTTTGCTGTTTTATTAATCGTAAGAATTATACCAGCGATTTTCCATCCCGTTTATATCTCACTCGCTTTTTCAGTAGCTTCTGATTCTGTTAAACCGGAAAACGCACCAAAAGCAGTAGCCCGTGTATTCATCGGCGTTTCAGCAGGTATGGTTGTAGGGGTGCCGATTGTTAACTTTTTAGCAACACAATTCAACCTACAAATTGCGCTATTATTCTTTGCTATTGTTAATATTGCTGTACTTGTTTTAACACTTATTTATGTTCCAAAAATGCCTGCTAAAGCATCAATCACTTATGGTACGCAATTACGTGTTTTAAAACGTCCATTAACATGGATTTCAATACTAGTATCCACGCTTTTTAACGCTGCTGTATTTGGCGTTTATAGTTACTTTACAGACTTTTTAAATATCGTAACGCAAGCATCAGGTGATTTTGTTTCAATTATATTATTCCTTTATGGTGCATCCAATATAATCGGTAATATCATTGCTGGTAAATTACTTTCAAGTATACCTAAAAAAGCAATACTAGCATTACCTTTTGCACTTATCGTCATTTATATTATTATGTTTGGTTTAGGTTCGTTCTTAATACCAATGATGATTATTTCGATTGCTTGGGGAACACTGGCCGGTATCTCTGCTAACGTTACCCAATACGTGGTTACTTCGTCCGCACCTGATGCGCCTGATTTGTCTAACGGTATCTATTTATCTGCTGTCAACTTTGGTACTACTGTAGGTACTTTTATAGGTGGTTTATTTATTACAGGATTAGGATCAAATTATGTATTAATAATTGGTATTTTAGCCAGTATAATCAATGTTATATTCATTATTATTAGAAACAAAAAAATAGATGCGAACCAGAAATCACAACTCACAAGCTGATTTCATATCTTCGCACCCATAAAGGTGACTTATTACGAAGTGTTCCGTAATATAGTCATCTTTTTCTTTATAGTTCAAATCATGATAATGTGCCTAAAAGTTAATTTAAGACAAATAAAAAAAGACGAGCGATGCCCGTCTTTTTTATGCGTTATTATAATTTGATAACGTTAGCTGCTTGAGGTCCGCGGTCGCCTTCAACGATTTCGAATTCAACAGCTTGTCCTTCTTCTAATGATTTGTAGCCGTCTTGGTTGATTGCTGAGAAGTGTACGAACACGTCGTTTCCACCTTCAACTTCGATAAAACCAAAACCTTTTTCTGAGTTAAACCATTTAACTGTACCGTTATTCATAATAAAAATCCTCCATGTGCTTTTGCACGAATATTTGTAATCTGTCTAAAAAATCAAAAGGAGTAAATTCAAAAGAATAAAACTACAAATCAATTTCACGAACTAAATTACTTAATTCCTATTATAACGAATACTCTAGCTTTTGTATACCCTTATTTGTAAATAGGTAAGTTTTGCACTTGTTTTTTTATTAAAACAATAAGTTGATAATGATATATTCATTTTCATAACCAAAAGCAGAATGACAAAATTGTTATATGAAATGCTTATTTTGTTACTTCAAATTATAGAAAAATAAGAAAATAAATTTTACATTATAATTAACCACTTTTTAGGAGGTAATAGATATGAATAAACCTTTAAAAACACTGATGAGTATTATTATTATAATTGTAATTATCTTTGTTGGCCTTTTTGTTTGGAAAGTTTATGCAGAGAAAAATTCAGATAATGCCAGTGTAGTAGATTTCGCAAAATTAAATCCACTGATTCAAAACGAGGATTATTATGTAAAAACGCAAAAACCATCTAAAGTTACGCATAGAAAAATGGACGATGGAGAAAGAATAACCACATATAATTATAAACAGAATGGATATAATACAAAAGGCAATAAACAATCAATGGATTTCAATTCTTTTGATGACAGACCATTAAAAACCAATCATTACTTGAAGTTAGAAGCTAAACTTGGCCACGTACAAAGTTATGAAGAAATCCCTAAACACGACGTGCCTAAAAAGGCACTTAATAAACTCCAGCAGTGATGTCACAAACCTTGCTGTATTCTAAATTTAAAAACAACTTATTGTTTTCTTTCCACTCAATCAGATTAACATCAATATTTTATGCATAAAATAACCCCCACGCTAATATTAATAGTGTGGGGTTATTTTTATGTTTCCATCTTTTATGTGTTCATTCTCTTAACAATTTCATGTTTAATAATCATCAATGCTTGGCTATACTTTGAACTTGTATTTTCCTGTGTGTTAATAATCAATACGTCTACTAATTCATCATTGCCCATTTGCGTTAATTCTTCACGAAATTGATCGATATTCTCCACCAATTTTTTGTGACCTGCTTGATGCTTATCGATAACATAATACTGATCAGCGCCAAGTCCGCCTTCTTCTATCATTTTAGAAATTTCGTCTGAGCGAATTTCATCTGTTCTGTCTATTTTAATCTCTTTATTATAAGCATTAACCATTGTTATACCCCCCCCGTCAATTGTTACCTCACTTTTAATCTTTATTGGTCATTCTATACATTTATATTTTAGATGGCTCCAGTAAAATACAAACCTATCTCACCAAATATAAAAGTTACATATTACAATTTTACCCCAAATTTAAGATTTAAACGTTATGCTCACTAATTTAATTTTTTAATTTAAATATCAGTAATCAAAAAGAGCGGGATAGAAACACAAAGTTCAGATTTGATTGCTTACACCGCTCTTAAGTCATGAAGGCTAGAGGTCTAAAACGCTATTTAGACATCCAATTTATTCATCTTGTTTATCGAATTTTACATTAGGGTGTTTGTCATGGCTCAAGTTATTTTCGATAAAGTCATCGTCTAAAGGTAGATGTTCTTTCAGTAAATCTTTAGGCGTATTAGCCATCCATTGATTTAATGATACATCGGCAAAGTGATCGTCTTTAAACATTTCTAAGAAACGCAACGTTGTATCTCCCGTATTTTGGACATAATGGCCCATCGCAAATGGCACATAGCCTACATCTCCTGATTGATAATTAAACGTTCGCGCGTGGCTTTCAGCAGCAAAGACAGTCATTTTTGCTTCACCTTGGATATAGTACTGCCATTCTGAAGCATTAGGATGCCAGTGCATTTCTCTAATGCCACCTGGTTCTACTTCAACTAAAGCGCCAGCTACAGTTTTTGATGCTTTAAAATTATTTGAATCTGCAATCCAAACTTCTCCACCAGAAGTTTTAACAGATTCTACATCTTTTAGTTTAAAGGTAAATGGATTAGGAGATTTTTCAACTTTATTCAAAATCGCTTCTTCCTCTGCCTTACTTGGCAATTCACCTTGATAGATGTATGCTTCACCTTGTGGAAAATCTTCGAATGTTTCTGATGACACACCAAAATTGCTCGCTAAAACATCATTGGGTGTAGACGAGAACCAATCTGTAATTGAAAATGTACTATTTTCAGAAAAACTTCCGTTATCAAATACTAGAATAAATTCAGCGCCATTTTCCATGCCTTTTAATGCATGTGGGATGCCTGCTGGGAAATACCAAAGTTCATTTTCATGCACGATATCAATCCAAACTTTACCATCTTGGTCCACTGAAGTTACACGCACATCGCCATTGATTACAAACGCCCATTCCGCTTCTTTGTGCCAATGCATTTCACGCACGCCACCAGGTGTCAAACGCATGTTAACACCAGCAACTTGTTTAGAAATAGGCAATTCACGTTCAGTCACTTCACGAGACCAACCGCCGTGCTCTATACGTACATGTGTATCAGAATATGAAAATTTCATATTATCTAGTGTGCCGCCGTCTGTTGCTGGAGGTACGATCATATCTGGATTTTGAAGATCTCTTTCGATATTTCTTGGTCCTTCGTCTGTTGCACCTTTGTCTCCTCTTATTGGATGTGGTGTTGAGTTATGATTTATATTTTTATTCATACTAAAATCCCCCTTAATATCCTAATGCTAAACCATGTGAACGTGGGTCTGCCCCAGATTCAAAATGGTCTTTAAATATTTGAATACCTTGTGCATGGCCAACTAAATCACTATAACTATCAATCAAGGTGACATGAGCGTGGCCTAATTTTTCTAGTTTTT
This sequence comes from Staphylococcus sp. GDY8P120P, assembly GCF_017892065.1. Lineage (NCBI taxonomy): Bacteria > Bacillati > Bacillota > Bacilli > Caryophanales > Staphylococcaceae > Staphylococcus > Staphylococcus sp. GDY8P120P. Next base: position 68,680 of record NZ_JAESKI010000013.1, read on the forward strand.
GAATAAGGCTTTTATCAAATCTGCCCTCAAGTCTTAATCCATTATGTTTTTCTCCCCAAGTCCTACCTAATAACCATCGTGGTTGATCAATCGCTTCTTGAATATTTCTACTTTCAACGATTACTCTACGAATTAAAGTCGCTTGGGTTTGAGGCTGCCCATCACCACCCATAGCCCCTACAATCAATTCAGGACCGTCATCGCCCTCAACCATAGAACAGGTTAATGTATGACCAGGCCGTTTATTGGCTTCTAATTGGTTGGGTGAATTTTTATCAAGTGAGAAAAAGGCGCCTCTATTTTGAAGCAAGAAACCTGTGCCTTCTGGAACAATACCAGAACCCCATTCCCAATATATACTTTGGATGACGCCAACTACATTGCCTTCGCTATCCGCAGCGCAACTAAATGTGGTGTCCCCTTCACTATTAATTTCTTCTTCTGGTGGTTTTTGCTTAGATTCTTGTTGTAATCTTTCTGCGCGTTCTGAGATATATTGTGCATCTAGGAGTTTATCAGTGGGCACATCCTTGAAGTCTGGATCCGTGAGGTAAGCATTACGGTCTTCAAAAGCAAGTACGGTTGCTCGAGTAAACCAATTGATAAAATCTTCGCTACTTTTATCTAATTCTTCGTTGGCAATGTTATCAAGCATGCCTAAAATTTGAAGTGTAGCCATGCCATCTGAGTTCGGTGGTAACGAGCTTACAGTTTTACCATTGTAGTTAATAAATAGCGGGTCTTCCCATTGTGATTGATGTTTGAGTAAATCATTTCGCGTAATATAACCTTTCTCTTTCTCCATATAATTCACGATTTTATCTGCAATATCTCCTTGATAAAATGCTTTACTACCTTTTTCAGCTATTTCTTCAAGTGTATTTGCTAAATCACGATTATAAAAAATATCTCCTTCCAAATAAGGAGATACCTGGTCTTTTAAAAATATTTTAGAAGTTTCGTCGTATCTTCTTAAAATATTTAATTTTTCGTCTGAAAATTGTGCGAATGACTCACTCACAGGAAATCCGTCTCTAGCATATTCTATTGCTGGTGCTAAACATTCAGCAAATGATAATTTACCGAATCGTTTATGCGCTTCATACCAACCATCAACTGCGCCAGGTACTGTAATTGCTGCGTTGACCCCTCTATTATCAATAAAATCTTGCTGTTGATAATGCTCAATATCTACATCATTGACTGAATGTCCACTAGCATTTAAAACGTATTGTTGCTGAGTCTTAGCATCGTAAATGAGCCAAAAAGCATCTCCCCCAGCTCCAGTCATATGCGGGAACACGACACCTAATGTGGCATTCACCGCCACCATAGCATCAATTGCGTTTCCACCTTGTTGCATAATTTTGTTTCCTGCTACCGTTGCTAAATTATTAGGCGATGCAACAGCTGCGTTTTTGGAAACAAATGGTTGCCCAATACGTGGATCAATCATATTATCCATATTCCTCATCCCCTTATAAAGAACCTATTTTATATCTATCCGTTTTAAAAATTTTCAAAACATTTTATTCTTTTATATTATCCCATTGAATTATATTTTCTAGTAATAAAGATAAAATAATACCGACTAATAAGCCGTTACTTAATATCGGACGAATAATACTTGGAATAGATGAAAACGTCTCTGGAGGTAATATCATAACTACAGTCCCAACGAACACTGGAATCGCTGCACGGTAAATATTAAGTGAGTTAAATTTTAATTTTTTAAAGAAATCAAATGAAGAATTAAGTAATTGTAAATATGCAACAAATAATACTGCACTACCTATACTCAACGGGATTGTTGAGAAAAATTCGCCTATAGGAGGGATCAAACCAATTAATAAAAAGATGATACTTCCAATAATAAATGGCAACTTAGTAATAATTTGTGTTTGTTTTAAAAACCCGATTGAGGATACAAACGGTGCATAAGGCACAACACCTAAGAACCCGGCGATACCAGTAAAAAAACCACTAATTGTAATAGAATGGCGATATTGTTTACGTGTCGTTTCTTTCTCGTACATATCATCAGTACCTTTCAAAGCACCAAATGTATTTGCTAAGTTCAACAAACCTGTTATCACCGCAGTCGTAATAATGCCCAAATTAAACGTAGGATGACCTAAAGGGAACCATGTAAAGCTAAATGATGCACTACCCATGTTTTTATTTGTACCAAAAATAAGTACAAAGGCAATCCAGCCTATTATAATACCTATTAAAAGGCCATAACTACGAATGTTTGCTGAAGCTTTAATATTAAAAATAATTACGATAATCGCGATAATAAATGAAAGTAACGCAATAGGTAAATCAATTTTAGAAGTTTGGTTCCCAAATGGGAGTCCAAGCATACCTTTCAAAAAGATATTAATTAATGTAAATCCAAAAAGTAACATAAACGTTCCCATGACCCCAGAATTAAACCATTTTGCAATCATCGGGCCAAGGCCAGTTAATCCAATGAGCATGGTAATAATTGAAGAAATAAAAATGCCCACAGCTAAACTACCGCCCAATTCTTGTAATGATATACCTTGAGCAGCAGATGTGGTTACTAGCGTTAAAATAATCCCCCACCATAGACCGGATTGGCCTTCCATAATTGCTCTGCGATGTCCAAAAAATGCTTGAAACAAACAAGCAATCCCAGTAATCACAAATGAATATTGTAATGTAGCGACTACTTTATCTTGGCTTAAATGGAATGCTTCTCCAATCGTTAGAGGTATGATTACAATGTTTGCAAAGATGAAGAAAAACCATTGCAATCCCCCTAGCCAATTTGTTTTATCTTTCAGATTTTTATCCATCCCAATCTCCCCCTTTGATTTAGATATTGACGTATTACAATTTTTCAAAACATGACTAGTTTGCTTTAATAAACAAATGTAATAAAAATGATAGTAATCAAACTAACGTCTTATTTCGAAAATTAAATGTCAATCTCACGCATCTAAAATGATAAATAAGGTTAAAAGAAAGCATGATATCGCACCTTTAATATTTATTTACTTTCCACAAAAATATAAGTCTGAGACATCCATGGTATGCCCCCTTTAAAGTAGTCACTGAAAAGTGAAACCTATAAAGGTAAAAAGAATTTTATCTTTAAAAATTATGAACACGCAGTAATTGAATTAACTAATCATATCTATTTTTATAATACTAATCGAATAACATTAAAAATGGCCGAATCCATAGCTTAGCTATGAATGCGACCGTTAAGTTATTTTAATTATTTAGTTGTCCGAGCTTGACTGTGTACAGTTTACCATTTGTCCTAGCCCCAAGTTTGCCATTTTTAGAATGTTAATAACTACAATCTCTTTTTGACATCAATTCCTATCAGTATGTTTCCAATTAAACCTACAACGCCTACTATGCTTGAGGTTAATAAATCTTGGTTACCCGTGTAAAAGATTACTAAAAACATAATTCATCCCGTCATGATACTGATTCATATAGATGATAATTTCATGTTAGACCTCCACATTGCGTTATATTAATAAAGTATCATTCTTATAACAAAATGAGCGCGAAATCTGTAGGCTAATGATCAAGTTTTCTAAAAATCGAATAGATACCAATGATAACTAACCCTAGTGAGATCAGTAAAATATGTATGACATAACTTATTATGGAAAATCCTTGAATACCAAATACGCTAAAAATAATTTTTTGTAATAAGACTAAAGTTAATAAATATATGATTACTTTATTTCCCGTAAAATAATATCCCATCTCGTCACCCCTCATTTATTTTTAGCTTAATATATTTCCAATGATAAATAATATAATTGAAATAATTAATGAGAGCAACCACAGTGGTGAACTTACTAAGTCTTTATACGCTTGGTCTGGTGCGTTACGCATTTTCAATCTAATGTACTGAACTAACAAATACAAAGCTTCCACAAAATTCACAATTAAAACGATAATCCATAGTACTAAACCCATGATGTACCCCCCTGCGTGTCATTTAATTCAACCCATATGTTACCATAATATTTTTTAAAAACAAATACGTTATAAATATTAATTTAAATATTTATTATAATTGAACACTATCTATGTTATTTTAAAATGAATGCTAAATGTTTTAAACTTTATAAATATTTCACCTTAATTTAATGGTATTGGAGGATTAATATGGACCCATTGCTACTCGTACTTTTCGGTATTGTTTTCGTTTATGTATCAGCTTCAAATTCAACTATACTATTACAAAATAAGCTGATTAAAAAGTCGAGAACTGAAGACGCAGCACCTATGAATGGTAAACAATTTCGCTTTATGTGGTGTTTATATGCCATCATGGCTATAGGGTTTTATATATTATTAGTGAAGATGTCTATTTTCTAATTTGTAAGTAAAATTGAGTGTATAGTTATTTGCACGTTAATGAGTAAAGATATTTAGTGGCAGATTTACTTTTATTTATATTTATACTAAGTTAATGTTTGATGCTTTACCTTTTAAATAAAGCAGGATTTTTCTATCTGAGCAAACTATTTTCTCAATACAATATATCCGGAAAAATACTTTTTCTAGCGCTTTATATTTTTGAAAATACTTCATTCGTATTTAGCTATCCCCTAAATTTTAAATATTTATGACCTGCTCAAGTTGGTTTTTATGGAAGTGGTTCATTCTATTTCTATCACTAAAATCAGTTAGTTTTACAGAAAGAAAAATGGAGTACAAACCCATTTATCAAAAACGGAATATTTTTCTCATTTAAAGACAGTATAATAATGAAATAGCTTATCTCTCAGGCGTCAAATTGACGTAGAGATGAGGTGCTATGCTGATGAACATCTTTGTTCATATCATTATCACAACAATTAGCGGTTGTATCGTTTCATATTTTACGCATTGGGTGTGCAATCACAACAAGAAGGAAAAACAGGTGGCTTTATCAGTCAACACCTAAAAACCCCTCACTATCGCACCGCGTGATGGGGCTGGTGAACGCAAAATGGTATAGCATTCCATCATCATATCTCTTTTTTACAACTATACCATCTCGTTTTTTGACGTTTACTTCTCTATGTTAACGATACAAATCACTTTAAGATATTATTCACAATAAATAATGACTGTATTTCCTCTTGTCAGACACCTATTAAAATAGCGATTTAATAACAAAAATTAAAAACCCCTAGTCCAATGATTTGGTCAAAAATTCGAAAGCTATTCATGATACCTTCAAAAATAATAGTACTATGCTAAATCTTTACATTTTGTTATGGTTTAAGGTAATTAGTTTTAGGTTTAAACTGTGCACAATAATTTGGTAAAACAGAGTATAATATAATAAAAATAACAAGCAATAGCAAAGGAGTTCACATATGAAATTTATAAACTTTACTGCGATGACAGAAAAAGGCTTAAATAAAAAAGTAAATGAATTTTTAGAAGAAAACCCTTATATCGAAATTCTCAAATTTGATTATCAAATAGGTTACAGTGGTTATGGCGTAGGTATACTTTATAATAAAGTTAAAACGCAATCTTGAAATTAAAAGATTGATTAGTCATGGCGATCCATTCAAACATTTATTTAGAGGGGAAACAATGAATAAAGCGATATACTTACACCACACAGTCAACATTGTACTTATGATGACGCTAATCGCTTTGAATTTTTTAGATATTGGCGGTCTAACTACTTCGATCATATAAACCGTTGTATTTTTCAGTAATGCTATGCTTTCATTCAGAACTAATAGTAAAAAAGTAAGAGAAGATGGTCTGTCGATAGAAGATACACATAAATAATCCTACTTGGTAAGCAAGCCTTAATAAACTATGCCTTTGTTATAGTTTTGGTACCGCGTTTAGCTGTAAAATCAAATTTAATTAGCGAAAAGGTGACAGCCTATGAATTATAAAAAACACCTTCCTGGAAAATGGAAAATTGTTGCTACTTCATTTAGCATATGGAAATCGGATAAAAATAAAAATCCTACCATTACTTATTCATTACATAAGGATGTTCCACTCATTTTTAATGATTTAGTAGAATATAAGAAAAATCATAAATTGAAAAGTATTACTGGCTATGACAAACTTCGTAATGAGTCATTTATTTGGAGAGGCAAAGGATGGTTAAAACCATTTACTAGTAAGTGGAAGGTGTTATATTTAGATTCAGACCTATTAATTATTAAATTTAGCGCCACTCTTATCACACCCTCTGGCATGGATATTTTAGTTAGAAATACAAAGGATTTCTCCTATTACAAAGAACGAATAAATGGCCATCCAAAATTATTTAACTTAAACACTGTAGAAACACAAAATCTACATTGGCTTTACTAAACCTACCTTTAATTTCGTTCATGCTCCTGATCTATAATATGAGCGTTACAAAAAGAATTTAAATCGTTCTGAACTAGCAAACCTATTCTGTTACTGAAAAATGGTAGCATTCTATCAATCAAATGGCATATCTTGTAGTAATTTGTGCTATATGCTGAAGCGAAATATTTCAAGAACAAATTACATAAAACGACGTAATAATCACTTTCATAAAGGAGTCTTAAATTGGAAACGATCATAGCTATATTAATAAAAGCAATTGATTTCATATTGAGCGTCATCCCAGAAAGTTTATTATATATTGGCAAGCTATTTAAACGTAAGGAAAAAAGGTAAGGATAAAGCACAATAAATCAAATAACAAACCACTTTGAATTTCTGCGTACACACGCCTTATTTCAAAGTAGTTTATTAAAAAGCGACAAGGAGCATTGGTATGAAAGACGATAAATTGAGAACAAGCAACTCAAATATTAAAGCAATTTTCCTCACTATCTTACCTATGCATATATTTTTTATCGCACTATCAATTTATAATATATTAACCAAAGATAGTATACTTGCATTATCTTTATCTATATTCAGTTTAATGATTTTTACATCTATGTTAACACTATTTTTAAATACATATATGATTTCTAAAACCAAAAACAATTCAAGGTGAGACCGTGTCATTAAATAAAAACTAAATTGATGATACATAAAGGATATTTACTATGCGTTTACCAGTCGCTATTGTTTTAGGGGTTATTTTTATAATGGGTTATGTTTATTTTTGGACATTCGTATCTTTGGGAAAATAAAAAATAAGTAAAGCCCAACGGACTTAGACCTATGACTAAGAAAACATTTTATATCGCTTTCATTGGTAATGGGTTTATCGCTTCTGCTTTCATTGGTATTGCAATATACTCAAGTTATTTTAAATAGCCAATTAACGTGTCTATAATCGAACACATTGTACGAAATGGCCATAAAAATATAAAGAGGTTCTAAAATTGGATATACTTATTGGTTTAGTGATTAAAACAATAGATATAGTTGTAGCTATAGCAAGTTTTTTTGAATGGAAAATATCAAGGTTATTAAGTAACCTTTTAAAACGTAAAAGTAAAATTGAAAATAAGAAGAACAAATAGTAGTCATAACTACGCACTTCAGTACACATACACGCTACTTTAAATTTTACTATACATCGTAGACTTAATTTTAAGAGCATATTGCATAAAGAAAAAGAAAGGAAAAGTTTAAATGAATAAAGCAATGATTGTGCATCACACACTCAACATTCTCCTAATGATTATCTTAATAATAGTAAATTTCTTTAATACTTTGAATTTACCAGTATCAATAACGCTAGCCACTTTAATTCTAGTAAATGCTATTTTATTAATTAGAGCAAACAGTAAACAAGTTAAGAATAATGGCATTACTATAGATGACTATAAAAAGAAATAATATAACTTTTTTGGGAGCAGATTATGAAATTCGGCAATTCATTATAAATATGATTATAATGATCTACTTATGGCTATCCCATTATTAGTAGTGTCTATTTTTGTGCCGGTTATATTTGTGATACTTCTTATACGTATTATTTGCGGATTCGAAAAGAATAAATAAGAGCATTTTACGAAATCTGGTAATCAAAAAATTGTATCCATCCTCTTTGATAAAGAACCACACAAAAACACCCCCTTAAGCCTATGCCTAAGGGGTTTCATCATTTTATACTATTATTCCCACTCGATTGTGCTTGGTGGTTTAGAAGTAATATCATAGACAACGCGGTTAACGTGGTCTACTTCATTTACGATGCGGCTTGAAATTTTCTGTAAGACTTCCCAGTCAATGCGGGCAAAGTCACTTGTCATACCATCAATAGATGTCACTGCGCGGATACCTACAGTGTGATCATACGTACGGTAATCTCCCATAACACCTACTGATTGAATACCCGGTAAGACAGTAAAATATTGCCAAACCTCACGTTCAAGACCTTCTTCACGGATGACTTGTCTTAAAATCGCATCTGATTCGCGTACGATTTCAAGTTTATCTTCTGTAATTTCACCCAGTACACGAATCCCTAAACCTGGTCCTGGGAATGGTTGTCTCCATACTAAGTGTTCTGGAATGCCTAATTCAATACCTAATTCACGTACTTCATCTTTAAATAATGTATTAATTGGTTCAATTAATTGGAATTCCATATCTTCTGGCAATCCACCTACATTGTGATGAGATTTAATCGTTTGTGCTGTCTTCGTGCCTGACTCGATAACATCTGTGTACAACGTGCCTTGTGCTAAGAAGTCTACACCTTCTAGTTTAGATGCTTCATCATCGAAGACATAAACGAATTCGTTACCGATGATTTTACGTTTTTGTTCTGGGTCTGATACGCCTTGTAATTTACTCATAAAACGTTCTTGAGCATTAACACGAATAATATTCATGTTAAAACCTTCACCGAATTGTTCCATGACCATGTCGCCTTCGCCTTTACGCAATAAACCATGGTCTACAAATATACATGTCAATTGGTCTCCGATTGCTTTGTGTAATAGCACTGCAACAACGGATGAATCCACGCCGCCACTCATTGCGCAAAGTACTCTACGGTCACCAACGAGCCCACGAATTTTCTCTACCTCAATATCGATAAAGTTTTCCATTGACCATTCACCTGTACAGTCACACACACGGCGTACGAAGTTACGCAGTAAATCGTTGCCAAATTCTGTGTGGCGTACTTCTGGGTGGAATTGTACGCCATAGATACGACGCGATTTGTCTTCAATTGCTGCATAGTTTGTACTTGGACTGTCTGCAATCACTTCAAAGCCTTCTGGAATTTCGATGACTTTGTCTGAATGACTCATCCACACATTTTGTTCTTCAGGTAATCCAAAGAATAACTCATCTGTCTTAGCGTTAATCACAGCTTTACCATATTCGCGTTCATTAGCGCGTTCAACTTTTCCACCTAATAACTTAGTAGTTAGTTGCATACCATAACAAATGCCTAAAATAGGCACGCCTAAATTGTAAATCTCTGGATCAATTGTGAATGAATCTTCCTCATATACTGAATTAGGTCCTCCTGAAAGGATAATACCTTTCGGGTTCAAACGTTTAATTTCTTCAATACTAATTTCATGGTCATGTAACTCACTATACACGCCCATTTCACGTATACGACGTGTGATTAATTGGTTATATTGGCTACCAAAGTCTAAAACAAGTATGAGCTCTTGCTCTTTCGCCATTTCCATAGATTTAAATCTCCTTTAACTTAGAATGAATAATTGGGTGATTCTTTTGTAATTTGCACATCATGTGGGTGGCTTTCTGCTAAACCAGCTGGTCCCATACGTGTGAATTGAGCTTCTTCTCTTAACGCTTCTAAGTTACTTGAACCAGTGTAACCCATACCTGATCTTACGCCGCCCATAAGTTGATAAATTGTGTCTTGTAATGGGCCTTTGTAAGCAATACGTCCTTCAATACCTTCTGGAACGAATTTTTTCGGTGTTTTATCTTCTTGGAAATAACGATCGTTTGAACCACTTTCCATTGCACCTAATGAGCCCATACCTCTGTACACTTTATATTGTCTACCTTGGAATACTTCTGTATCGCCTGGGCTTTCTTCAGTACCTGCAAGCAAGCTACCTAACATAACTGCATGTCCGCCAGCAGCTAGCGCTTTAATGATGTCACCTGAGAATTTAATACCACCATCAGCGATAATCGCTTTACCTTGTTTACGCGCTTCTGAAGCACAGTCGTACACTGCTGTAATTTGTGGTACACCAACGCCTGCAACAACACGTGTTGTACAAATTGAACCAGGACCGATACCAACTTTAACAACATCAGCACCCGCTTCATATAAAGCTTTCGTACCTGCAGCAGTAGCTACGTTTCCGGCAATTAATGTAACTTGTGGGAATTTTTCTTTAATATGTTTAACTTGTTCTAATACGCCTTTAGAGTGTCCGTGAGCTGTATCAATAACTAATGCGTCTACGCCAGCTTCAACTAATTTTTCAGCACGGATATCGGTATCTTTTGCGATGCCGATTGCTGCGCCTACTAATAGTCTGCCAAGTTTATCTTTAGCAGAATTTGGGAATTCAAGTACTTTTTCAATATCTTTAATTGTGATTAAACCTTCTAATTTCCCGTCTTTAACTAAAGGTAACTTCTCAATTTTATGTTGTTGTAATAATTCTTCTGCTTCATCTAGTGTAGTACCAACTGGGGCTGTGATTAAATTTTCTTTCGTCATAACATCTGAAATTTTTATAGAAAAATCTTCAATAAAACGTAAGTCACGATTAGTCAAAATACCAACTAATGTTTTATCTTCTTCATTATTTACAATTGGCACACCTGAAATGCGGTATTTGCCCATTAATGCCTCTGCTTCAAACACACTTTCTTCTGGCGTTAAGAAGAACGGATTTGAAATGACACCATTTTCGGAACGTTTCACTTTTTGGACTTCATCTGCTTGATCTTCGATATTCATGTTTTTATGAATAACACCTAGGCCACCTTGTCTCGCCATTGAGATAGCCATTTTAGATTCCGTTACAGTATCCATACCTGCTGAAATAACAGGAATATTCAGTTTAATACCTTCTGATAATTGAACACTTAAATCTACTTCTTTCGGTAATACATCTGATTCTGCTGGCAACAATAACACATCGTCAAAAGTTAAAGATTCTTTTTCAAATTTATTTTCCCACATATGAATACAGCCTCCTAATATTTGTTTTATAGCTCCATTATTCCATAGTTTCTACATTTTGTTGATTCTTAATGCCGTTAAAAAAGAAATTCAAAACAATTGCTGAAATAGCACCAAGTACAATACCATTTTGAGTCAACCATGCGAATTGGTCGCCTAAAGCTTGAAATGCTTGTGGTACTGCACTTATACCCGTTCCTAGTCCAACTGATACCGCAATAACCAACAAATTATTTTGATTCTTGAAATTAATATTACCTAATATACTAACACCATATGCCATTACCATGCCAAACATAGCTATCATCGCGCCGCCTAATACAGGCAGCGGGATCATATTAGCTAAAGCGCCTAATTTAGGAATACAGCCACAAATGATGAGTAGGATGACCATACCATAAATGACTTTATTCTTTTTAGCGCCTGATAATGATACTAGTCCCACGTTTTGAGAATATGCTGTATACGGAAATGCATTAAAAATAGAGCCTAAAATAATCGCGATACCTTCAGCAGTATAGCCTTTACGAAAATCTTTTCTCTCTAAGCGCTTCCCTGTAATTTCACTTAATGCGTGGTAAACACCTGTTGATTCTATCAAGCTGACTAATGCAACGATAAAGAACACTAAAGTTGCACCAAAATCAAAACTGAATGTTGAAAATCTAAACGGTTGTGGCAATGCAAACCAATGGGCTTCTCCAACTTGTTTAACGTCTACAATGCCAAACGTTGAAGCTAAGACGGTGCCAACAACCAAACCAATCAATATGGCAATCGATTTTAAGAAACCGACTGTAAAGCGTTGTACAATTAATATGACAATTAATGTGATAACACCGAGCATGATATGCTTAGCGTCACCAAAGTTTTTAGCGTCTTCTCCACCCGCCAAATAATTCATTGCTACTGGCATTAAATTAATACCTATGATAGTAACCACACTACCTGTTACAACAGGCGGGAAGAATTTAACTAAATAAGAAAAGAATGGTGCGATTATAACGACTAATATACCTGATAAAAAGAGGGAACCATATAAGTCGCCTATGCCTTTCGTTTGGCCAATTAAAATCATCGGCGCAACTGCAGTGAATGTGCAGCCTAAGACAATGGGTAAACCAGTACCTGTCCCTTTCCACACTTGCAAGAATGTAGCCACACCGCACATAAAAATATCTACAGTAACTAAAAATGCAATTTGTTCTGGCGTGAAGTCTAAGCTCGTCCCGACAATTATCGGTACAAGAATTGCACCAGCGTACATCGCTAAGAGATGTTGTAAACTTAAAATAAAGGTTTTCATGATTGTTCCTCAACAAATGTCACTTTATTACCACTAAGAGAAGCAACTTTACATAGGGATGAAACTTTCAACCCAGCTTTTTCCAAACGCGCTCTCCCTGGTTGAAAACTTTTTTCCACTACAATGCCAACACCTATAGTTTCAGCATTTGCTTGTTTAACAATCTCATTTAAGCCTAACGATGCATCGCCATTAGCTAAGAAATCGTCTATGATTAATACTCGATCATTTTTATCTAAAAATTCATCTGAAACCATAACAGTACTTGTCGTATTTTTGGTGAATGAATGGATATCAGCGTAGTAAGCCTCTTTGGTTAATGTACTTGGTTTTGCTTTTTTAGCAAATAAACACGGTACATCAAAATGCATCGCTGCCATAATCGCTGGTGCAATACCAGATGCTTCAATGGTTAATACTTTAGTAACCCCTTCATCTTTAAATTGATTATAAAACGTTAGCCCTACGTCGTGCATCAGCTTTGCATCAATTTGATGATTTAGAAATCCATCTACCTTCAAAATCTTCTCATCAATAACAACGCCGTCTGCCTCAACTTTCCGTTTTAACAAATCCACTCAAAAAACCTCCTCATTTTGTATACAAAAAAAATCCTAAACTAACCTAGTTTCAGGATCTATGAGTGAACGTGCAATACTATAAAGAAGTGATGTTCAACTTACAACTTGCGCTGCATTAATCAATGCTTCTACATTCATTTCCCTATTTATGTAAAAATGAAAAACAACAATGGTTTATAAGTGTGCTAATTAAAAGGTACATTTCCCAAATCATACTTTAAAACGATTGAAGTTGAATGTCTCGTATTGTATTGGTTACTCATAGTCATGTCGTTAATGGCAACATGGTAGAAACTTCTAGAGCCGTATCCTCTAGATTATATGAGTTAGATAAATTATTAACTGATGATAGCAAATTTTCGCGTTGTTTTCAATACAATTATTATAAGTAAGCGTTTTAAAAAGATAGATTTATTATTAAATATGTACTTTAGTAAACGTTTTCTTTACTGTAAAATCAAGATTGTCAGATGCGTAACTTCATTATATAATAAAATTGTATTCGTTTTATCTAATCATTAATAGGGAACACATTATAGAAGTAATAGAAAAACGGACGGAGGGACAAACAATGGCTGATTTTACAATCATACAAAGTAGAGAAGAAATACTGCCTACAATTGAAAAGAAACTTTCTGAAGGATATGCTGAATCCGAAATTTCAGTTATAAGTAAGACTAAATTGCATTTCGAAGAATTACACGATTCTGAAGTGAACTTAACAGCTACAAGCGGTTCATTTAGTGACAAAATGGCTAAAATTTTAACTGGCGAAGATGGCGAAGAAGTGGTTTTATCTTATTATGATATTAGTGATTATGATAAAGAGCGTTATAAGAAAGAAATTTTAGATAATAATTATCTTATTATCGCTGCTAAGGATCGTTCTTCTCATGAAGAAGTTCAAGAAGCCAACGCTGCTTATGCTACTGATCTTTTTGAAGGCACGCATTATTCAGAAGAGACCGAAGGACCAAAATCTTAACCTTCTTAATCATTCATACTCGTTGAGTGGCTTAAGTAATGGTAGACCTATGTTTATATCAATATACTAAACTTATATGATAAGTGGCTCATTTTTAAAATATACATATATGATATTTTAAAATTTTAGCCACCTTTATTAGGGGCGAGCATATGAAATCAATTTAATTATTTTGATTTCTGTCTCGCCCCTCTTTGACTTCTTCAACGCATAAAATTATTTTTAAAATCTTTAAGCAACTTATGTCCACTGTTTTACTATGTTATAATGAACGCATTATTATTGGGGGGACGTCTTTCTATGGAATTTAAAACGATTCAATCAATCGATGATCCGTTATTCAAAGCCGCATTGGCGTTATATGATAAACAATTCGGCATTGATTTATCTGAAGATGAACAAATATTTAAGCAATCTTTAAAAAATGAACATACCAAAGATGATTATATCTTTTTAGTTGGGATACAATCAAATGGAGTTGTCAGCTTGGCTACAGCACATTATGAAGCTACTACAAATTCTTCTTTTTTAATTTATCTCGTCGCAAACGATCAACCAGACCATGATGAAATAATCACCAAAACTTTAGGGCATATAGAAAAGGAAATTAGTTATTTATCGAATCAATTACATGCGCATGATGTCAATTTTATTATGCTAGAAGTGCCTAAAGAACCTGACCAAGTTTCAGAAGAAGAAAAAGCAATTTTGAACCATAGACGTGATTTCTTATTTAATCATGGTTTCGAAAAACAGTATGACCTTGACTATTTAGCGCCCAATTCAGACGGTTTCTCGGAAGGGTTACCTAAAGATTTATATATCAAATCAAATATCGAGCTCACTAAAGATATTTACGGACCAAGCATCAAATCTAACTATATCTTAAAATATGTCTTTGCTAATAGAATTTCTAGAAGTATTATTTATCCGTTATTAGAAGAGATGAACTTACGTAAATCATAGAAGACACCACTTGAAATCACTATAAAAACAGTTTAGACTAGCATAGAGGTAAGGCTGACGTTTCACTAACCGAAGACAAACGTCGGTATACATAAAAATTATGATGAAAGGACTTATTTCTATGTTAACTAAAGAATTTGCACAACGCGTTGAGCTAAGCGAAAAACAAGTCCGTAAAATCGTTCAGCATTTAGAAGAACGCGGTTACCAACTTAGCAAGACTGAATACCGTGGTCGTGAAGCCACAGATTTCCAAGAGGAAGATATCGAATTATTCCAAGATATCGCTGAAAAAGTCAAACAAACGAATAGTTATGACTTGGCTTTCGAAGAACTTGAAAAAGAAAAAGACTTCTTACAAGTATTAGTCAAGGATGATGATAACAATCTTCCTTCTGACCAAAATGTTTCTTTACTCATTGAAGACTTACGCAGTGAAATCCAAAAAATGCGTGACGAGCGCCAAATGCTTGGTCAAATGATTAACCAAGTTCATCATCAACAACAAGAATTGCACAAAATGCAAAACCAAATTACATCTCATTTAGAAGAGAATACAGAATCTCTAAAAGCGATTCAATCATCAACAGATGAGATTAAATCTACTCAGAGTGTTATCCAAGATTCACAAAAAGAGCAAACTGAACTTGTGAAATCCAATGTTGAAACAGAACAAGTACACACTAACCAAACAACTTCTGATGATCAAACAACTTCGTTCACAGAAAATACAACTGAGCAAGTATCAGCAAAATCAGACGATAAAGAAACGGATAAGTCCGTTGATGACGCTGCAAACGATAGTGCCAAAAATGCGTCAATCCAAACTGAAAGCGAAGAAATCACTCAAATTAGCGAACAACCTTCTGAACAATCAACAAATCCAGAAAATGACCAAGCAACACCTGAAAGTGGTGCAACTAAGCGTGAAGCATCCACTGATGAATCAGAGCAAAGCGCCGATGCGGAGTCTAATAAAGAAAACGATGAAAGTGTACAACCTACAGACATCGATAATAAAGAAGAAACCGTATCAACTACTAACGAATCAAATACGCCAGGACAAGAAACAGATGCATCTCAAGAGACACCTTCTTATTCTTCACCAATAGCTAAAGAAGAACCTAAAGAAGAACGCAAAGGATTTTTTGCACGTTTATTCAATTTATAATAGTGAAAATAGCACGCCATCCTAAAATTAGGATGGCTTTTTTATGTTTAACCCCCCTACTCCAATCCCTTTATGCCTTGTTCCAACCGCATGTATATCCTATATACAACTACCACAAATTGGGTGTTATATAAATTTCTTAAAATTTTTTGAGTAATTGACTTGAATATTATTTGTTTTGCTACTATCCTTAGTATGCGTATCGGATTTCAAAAAATTAATTTAAATTTAGAAAGTGTAGGTCCTGTTTTTATGTTATTAACAATTCTTAATATCGTTATTTTTGTGGCCTTCCTCATCGGTTTATATGTAATGGCAAGAAGACACGTTTCATTTCCTAAACGTGTCTTCACAGCGTTAGGCATTGGGATTGTCTTTGGGATCGCTATCCATTTAATTTACGGTGTGGATTCAAAGGTTACTAAACAAACAACAGATTGGTTTAGTATCGTTGGAGATGGCTACATCTCATTCTTACAAATGATTGTTATACCTTTAATTTTCATTTCAATCGTTTCAGCTTTTACAAAAATCCAAATTGGAGAAAAATTTGCTAAAATTGGCATTTACATCTTCATTTTCTTAATCGGTACTGTTGCAATTGCAGCAGTCATTGGTATTATTTCAGCCTTAGTATTTGGTTTAGACGCTTCAACAATCGATTTAGGTAGCGCTGAAAGTTCAAGAGGTAGTGAACTTGCAAGCCAAGCTAAAGATATGACAGCGAGTACGTTACCTCAACAAATTTTAGAGTTATTACCAACTAACCCATTCTTAGATTTCACTGGCCAACGTACGACTTCTACAATTGCTGTAGTTATCTTTGCTGCGTTTGTCGGCTTTGCATTTTTACGCGTTATGCGTAAACAACCTGAAAGCGGACATTTACTTAAACGCGGTATCGATGCTATTTATAGTATTGTTATGTCTATCGTAACTTTTGTATTACGCTTAACACCTTATGGTATTTTAGCTATCATGGCGAATACCATCGCAACAAGTGATTTTGGCGCAATATGGACATTAGGTAAATTTGTGATTGCATCTTATGCAGCATTGATTGTCATGTATATCATTCATTTGATTATCGTGACAGGTATCGGCTTGAACCCCGTTACATTTGTTAAGAAAACATCTGAAGTACTCTTATTTGCGTTTACATCTCGCTCAAGTGCAGGGGCCTTACCTCTAAACGTTCAAACACAAAAAAACCGTTTAGGTGTACCAGATGGTATTGCTAACTTCTCAGCTTCATTCGGTCTTTCAATTGGTCAAAATGGCTGTGCTGGTATCTATCCAGCGATGCTTGCTGTCATGGTAGCCCCAGCAGCTGGCGTCGAAGTTAACTTGCAATTTATTTTATCTGTAATTGGCATTGTTATTATCAGTTCATTCGGTGTAGCTGGTGTCGGAGGCGGAGCAACATTTGCTTCTATCATTGTGTTGTCTACATTAAACTTACCAGTTGCATTAGCAGGGGTGTTAATCTCTGTAGAACCATTGATTGACATGGGTCGTACCGCATTAAATGTTAACGACTCTATGCTTGCAGGTGCTGGCACTGCTAAACTAACAAACAACTTAGATTCTGACACTTATCATTCCAAAGATTATGGTGAAATTACAAGTTCCTAATCTATCATTACCTTTTACCCCGAATATAGATTAGAACTAAGACATCCATTACGATGCTCCTTCTAAAGTAGACACTTAACAGTGAAAACTTTTTAGAAGGAGTTATTTTTATGTCTAAAATCAATTTTATCTAGGGTGATTTCAATTCATTTATGTAAGCAGACGTTTTTAATAAACAATTGAATAAGTTGTTATTTTTTAGCTCTTAGATGTTCATAATGCTTTCTTAAATATATAAACTATATATTATTTTAACAATCAAAAAAGCACGTTTCTTGGATATGTCTTAGTCATATCCAAGAAACGTGCTTTTAGTCATTAATATTCAGGTTTAAATGGACCCCAAGTAATTTTCTGTTTACCATCTAATGGAATTGAATCTATTGTGTTAGATACATCATCAAACCACTTTAAAAAAGCTGGGTTTTTATCTAAATAGGCTTCTGCACTATCTTCACTAATATCATGTAAATACCAAGCCTTACTCTCGAACTCATATTGAATTTGTGAATAGGCAAGCCGTGTGATATCAACACTGTCATACAGGCAGTTCACATGCTTAACGAGATTAGGTGCTTGTGAAATTAGGCTATTAGATATAATGTTTTTATGCGTTTGGTTATCTAAATCATTCCACATTCTTAACTGGCCGTCCATTTGAAAGAATATATCTATCGTGGAGTCATTCTCATTGAACGAAACAAGGATAAATACGCGCTCTGCTGTATGATCAACTGAATTTATCGCTCCGACGATTAATTTTTGAGCCATCTTTACCCAATAGGCTTGAGCTTCTTGAGGGGTTAGTTTACTGCTAGAAGAGTAAATATAGTTTTTATTTGCATTGGAATCTCCATGCGTCTTCTTTCCAAATAACTTGTCAAACATGCTCAACATAACCAACCCCTTTCTAAGAGATGAACTTTTCCCATCCTAAATGGTGTTCAACAGAAGTTGTCAGTTTACTATTTTTGAATAAAACCTGATTTATTCAATTGCTCTAACATATCTAATCTCTGTTTAGCACTCATAAAATTAGAGATTTGTTCTGACCATGTTTCACTACGTTCTCCATTTGTGCGAGATGCATAATACTTACTAACTGTTTGATCATAAGCACTTAATGCTCTCCGTTGCACTTCTTTATCGCTGTTATACTTGTTTTGATGGAAGACATGCTCGATTGGTAAACGTGGTTTAGGGCTACCATTTTCGTTATCTGCTGGTATACCCAATGCCATTCCAAACAACGGGAAAGTATGCTCTGGCAATTCTAAAATTTCACGTACACGTTCAACATCGTTTCTAAGCGATCCTAAATAGACCATGCCGTAGCCCATATCCTCAGCCGTAGTAGCAATATTTTGAGCAACTAATGCCGCATCAATTGTACCTACTAATAGTCCTTCTGCTGATTCAAAAGACGTCGACATATCATTTTTAGAATTTTCATTCACAATTGCATGTCTATAATAATCCATTACAAAGACGAGCAAATAGCCATTTTCAACTACATAGGGTTGACCAGAGACTTCTTTCAAATCTTCTTTAACCTCAGGGTCATCAATACCGATAATTGAATACGCTTGTAAATAACTGGATGTCGAAGCACTTTGCCCTGCTTCAATTAATTGTTTAACGCTCTCTTCTGAGACAGGATCTTTCTTGAAACTTCTAACCGAATGATGTTTTTTCAATAAGTTGTATACATAATCAGACATGTCATATCCGCTCCTCTTTATGTAAATGTTTATAGTATTTAAATGATAACAAAGCTTGTATTTAATTGCTCATTATCTGTTTACCCATTTTTTATTATTTCAAAATAATTGAATACTGATATAAATTAAATTAGTGCTATATTTGTAAATGAATTTTTGAAACGCATGACATAATAGTTAAAAATTAATTTCGACCTGCTTTCCTTTGCGTGACAATGCTTTTTATACATGTTCAAATCATATTGATGAAAACTTCATTATATAATCAATCATTTACAACTAAAATGTTTTCTAAACCCATTAACGTGGAACTCATAATGTAAGGGGGGAATTATTTTGAGTAACAAAAAACAAGATCAATTAAAAAATGTAGAAAAAGACAATGACGAAAAAGCAATGACGACGAATAATGGTGTCAAAATAAGCGAAGATGAAAATACCTTAACAGTAGGAGAACGTGGCCCCAGCTTATTAGAAGATTTCCATTTCAGAGAAAAAATCATGCATTTCGACCATGAACGTATCCCAGAACGCGTCGTTCATGCACGCGGTTTTGGAGCTCACGGTGAATTCCAAGTATATAAAGATTTATCAGAATACACTTCTGCAGACTTTTTAACACACCCCGAAAAAACAACGCCAGTGTTTGTTAGATTTTCAACCGTTCAAGGCTCTAAAGGTTCTCCAGATACAGTCAGAGACGTACGTGGTTTTGCCACAAAATTCTACACAGATGAAGGCATTTTTGATTTAGTAGGAAATGACATCCCAGTATTCTTTATCCAAGACGCAATCAAATTCCCAGATTTAATTCATGCAGTTAAGCCAGAACCACACAATGAAATGCCTCAAGGTGGTACAGCGCACGATACATTTTATGACTTCTTTGCCCAAAATCCTGAATCAACACATACAACTGTGTGGGCAATGAGTGATCGTGGTATACCTAAGAGCTTCAGACAGATTGAAGGTTTTGGTATTCATACTTTCCGTCTAGTGAACAGTGAAGGCGGTTCGTATTTCGTTAAATTCCATTGGAAGCCGCTTCAAGGTTTAGAAGGTTTAGTATGGGACGAAGCTCAAATGTTACATGGTAAGGACGTAGACTTCCATCGTAAAGATTTGTATGAATCCATTGAAAAAGGCGATTACCCTGAATGGGAATTAGGTCTCCAAATTATACGTCCTGAACAAGAATTCGATTTTGATTTTGATATTTTAGATCCAACTAAAATTTGGCCTGAAGATCAGGTCCCAGTTCAAAGAGTTGGTAAAATGACATTAAATCGAAATGTTACTAACGTTTTTGACGAAACTGAACAAGCGGCTTTCCATCCTGGTCATATTGTGCCAGGTATCGATTTCTCTAATGACCCATTATTACAGGGACGTTTATTCTCGTATACAGATACACAAATCACTAGATTAGGTGGTCCAAACTTCAACCAAATACCAATCAACCGTCCTGTTAACGAGGTACACAATAACCAAAGAGATGCCATGCATCAAATGAACGTGAACAAAGGACAAGTAGCTTACCATAAAAACGCACTTAACAACAATGATCCTCATACAACACCTAAAGAAGAAGGCGGCTATGAACACTACCAAGAAAAAGTCGAAGGCCGTAAAATCCAAAAACGTAGCGAAAGTTTCAAAGATTATTATAGCCAAGCTAAACTTTATTTAAATAGTTTAACGCAACCTGAATTTGACCATACTGTAGATGGTTTCTCATTTGAAATAGGCATGTGTGATTCTATTATGGTTAAGCAAAATGCAGTTAACCAATTAAATAAGGTAGACCGCACTTTAGCTGAGCGTGTAGCTAAAAATGTAGGTGTCGAAGTACCTGAAGTAAATGAAGAAGTAAATTCAGACGAAAAAGATAGCAAATTATCAATGGAAACACTAGATATTCCATTAGCTGGTCACTCTGTAGCAGTAGCAGTAAATGGCGATATCAGTGCGGATACATTGAAATCTTTCGCTAAAACATTTACAGAAAACAAATTGAATTATGCGTTCGTTGGACAGCACCCTAAAGATATTTCAGAAGAATTCGGTATCACGGAAACATTTGATACTGCTCATCCAACACTATTTGATAGTTTAATCGTTTTATCAGATGGCAGCGACATTCTTCCACCTGTTGAAGAATTCGCAGAACTCACGTATAAGCACAATAAACCATTAGTGGTGAACCAAGCAGCTTCTCAAGGCTTAGCAGGTGCTAAGTTAAATTTAGAAGCTCCTGGTGTCTTTGTTTCAGATGACCCTCAAACAATTGTGCAAGCATTTGAACGCAAAAGATATTGGGACAGATAATCTTTTTAATCACTAGCAAACTATATACAGGTTAGTCACCTTCCTACTGGGGGCGAGTTAAGAAATTAAATTGTTACTTTTAATTTTTTCTCGCCTCCGTTTCTTTTATCCATTAAAATATTGTGTAAGTAGATATTAGATTAATTATAGCTTGCGGCGACATAGATGGATGATGCTTTACCCGCATACGTTTCAAAAATCCTAAAGGCGCAATAGCGCAACCTCAAGTTGCCTTGTAGAAAATAATTAGGCGCGTGACCTTATACTCACATTACTTTATTTTTGAATACAAGGCGTGGTTAATATGGAAATTGGTTCAAGCATCAAAGAACAACGCGAACTCAAAAATGGGTCGCAAGACGAACTAGCTGAAATACTAAACATTTCACATCAAAGTATTTTTAAATGAGAGTTAAATAAAGTCTACCCTAGTATTGATATGTTCATTAAAATGAGTGATTTATTCGATGTTTCTCTAGATGAACTAATTAAAGGTGATAAAAACTTTAAGGAAACTACTATCGAAACCTACCAACAACCTGTTTCAAACCAAAATCACCATCCTATGGATGGTTGGGAATTTCTGTCTAATTACTGGTGGCTCTTCTTTCCTGTCGTTGTTACAATTTGGTGGATGCTACAAACATTTAATTAATTTGTCTAATCTCATACAGTTCGTTTCCAACACATTAGATAAAACATCATGCGCATTTGGTTAAACGGAGATTTATAAATCATACATGCAGCAAACACCTCCGTGCGCTATAGATTAAACTACCTCAATATAAGAGAGAAGTAACAAAGCGCATTTTTGTTATTTCTCTCTTATTTTCTTTTAGAAATGAACACACACAGCGGTATAAGATTGTTATACTATGTTACAAATATACTAAATGAGGTGTCAGTTATGGTTGATAACGTAAAATTGTTTATATATGCTGATAAAGAAGTTGAACTCAAACATCACCTAGCTACGATAGTGACAGAAAACGAACTTCAATATTCTATTATCAACTTAAATCATAATTACGCGCATTTTAAGACTTACACGCTTGACGAGCCACTCCCAGAACGTATGAAAGTCAAAGAAATCATTAAATTTTGGTGCAAATGGTATAGCTCCAGTCTCGCTAGCGAAACCATCATACACAAATGCAATCTCGCAATATTTAGTCAAAAACGAATTAAAAAACTTTCTAATTCTGAACTTAAGCTATTACATATCGCTAAGCTTGTGATAGTGCCAGAATCAAAATTTATTATAAAAGAACCCCTACAAAACGTCACAATTGAAACAAAATATACGATTATTAATTTACTTAATGAGTTAAGTACATCTAATACCATTATTTCATTAACAAATCACACTGAAGAAGCGCTTCTAATTAGTGAATATTGCTATCGTTTTAACAAAAATTCATTCAAACCCATAGCGCTTTCCAACGACAATTCTGAAAAGTATGCATCATCTATTGCCGAAAATCAAACACACTTAAGTCGTCAGCCGATCAGAAGACTAACAGTAAAGACAAATGAAAAAACAATGTTCCTTGACCCTATAGATATTGATTATTTAGAAAGCCAAGATGGCAAAGTAGTCATTCATGTGGGCGATGAACAATATATTCATGACACGACATTACAAAATATAGAAACGCTTATCACTCCTTATGGTTTCTATCGATGCCACCGTTCGTATATTATTAATTTACAAAAAATTACCGAAATTATTTCATGGTCTAAAAATAGTTACTCTATTCGAATTAATACTTCCAAAGATACATTAATACCTTTATCAAGACAGAAAGCTAAGGATATTGAACAATTTTTCAATATTTATGAGTAACATTTCACTGTTATATAGATACAATTCACCTTCTTTTGACTGTACAGCGCTCCTGTAAACGATAAACTGTTGTTGATTTCAAAAGGAGGTTTTTTCATGGATAATGTAATTGAAATGGAAAATGTAACGAAGTCTTTTAAAAATAAAGATGCTGTTCAAAACATGAGTTTCACCGTAAAAAAAGGAGAAATTTTCGGTTTTCTTGGCCCAAGCGGCTCTGGAAAAACGACGACAATTAAAATGCTAACTGGTTCCTACTGTCAGTCTAAGGGTAGTCTAACGGTGTTAGGTTATCGTAATGAAAACATTGGTTCTAATGGATTTATAGATCAAATAGGTATACTATCTGACCACAGTACTGCTTACGAAAGACAAAGCATTGCAGATAATTTGAAATTATTTGCGAAATTAAATGATGTGCCGTTACAAAAAATAGATGACACTTTAAATTTTATTGGTTTAACTCAAGATAAAAAAACATTGGTTAAACATTTATCAGCCGGTATGAAGCAGCGCGTTTTATTAGCAAAAGCATTGATACACGAACCAGAATTACTGTTTTTGGATGAACCTACTGCTTCATTAGATCCCTTAACAATTCAACACATACACAAAGGGCTTAAAGCGCTCAACGAACGAGGTACAACGATATTTTTAACGACGCATAATATGCAAGAAGCTAACGATCTATGCCATCGCGTCGCATTTATTGAATCTGGCATACTAAAAGAAATCGATACACCTGATAACTTTAGATTTAATCATTCGAACCATACGATTAAAGTGATGCACAAAAACAATCGGTCCAAGACTTTACCCATGACTAGTGAATCAGCCCAATATATTTCAGATATGTTAGAAGCTAATGATTTAAAATATATTTCCTCTGATTTACCTACATTAGGTGATGTATTCTTAAAAATCACAGGAAAGGAGCTCGTTTAATATGAATACCACACGTTTATCTGCCCTATTAGAAAAAGATCTAAAAGAAGCCATACGTAACCCATCTATTATATTTATGCCAATCATTATATTGTTTGTTAGCTTTTTCTACAGTTTTATAATGTCTGAAATAGGCAACGCTACTTCAGCCACAATCCTAATGCAATTTATTGTGGTTAATATGGCGTTTGTGATGGTGGCAACTGCGACAATCATTACGATGTTTGCTGAAGAAAATGAAAAAGGCACTTTAAAAGGATTAATTGAAACGCCCGCATCAAAAGTTGAGATATTATTATCAAAAGCCATTATAATGACAATACTTACTATCATTACAACTATCTTAAGTCTCCTAATTCTTGGTAGTTCTATTCATTTTGGTTTTCAAACTTATATCGGACTTGTGATCATGTTGTTTTTCTATCTTATATTAGGTTTAACATTAGGCCTTTTATCTAACAGTACCGGAGCAGCTACAACGTATACAATGCTACCCTTCTTTATATTTGGTATGATACCTTTATTTGAAATGATGAAGGATGTCTTAGATTTAGGTTTCTTTGAAAAAGTATTAAACTGGTTACCTTTCGGACTCGTTTTAGAGTTAGAAACAAATCACGCAACGTTAAATTTAATTTATTTAATGATTTGGTTAATTGTAAGTATCATTACTTTAACATTCGTTTATGATTACAAGTTCCGAAAGCGTTAAGAATGTTCACAAATTCGTTATAATTTACTTCAAACGCATTATATCAATATTCTATAGCCTTTCTTCTCAATTTCATATGTTTAGTTGAGAATTGAAAGGTTATTTATATTTTATGAAAGACTATATAAACAATGTATATGCTTTCATTTTTGTATGTGTAAGCATGGCTCAAATTGTCTGTCAACGCAAATAGCGCGCACGCTTTAAATCTATTATGATTCAAGCCCTCTATTGTTGACGAAATACGTACTACATGCAATAATAGAAAATGAAAGATTAGAATTATTATAATTAAGAAATAATAATAATCTAATCAATAATATTTTACATTAACAATAAGTTATTAAATAGGAGGATGTTTTACATGTCTTTAATCAACAAAGAAATTTTACCATTCACAGCTAACGCTTATGATCCAAAGAAAGATGAGTTTTTCGAAGTTTCAGATGAAAACTTAAAAGGTGCTTGGAATGTCGTTTGCTTCTACCCAGCAGACTTCTCATTCGTATGCCCGACTGAATTAGAAGATTTACAAGGACAATATGACAAGTTACAAGAACTAGGTGTCAATGTATATTCAGTATCAACTGATACTCACTTTGTACACAAAGCTTGGCACGATCATTCTGAAGCGATTAATAAAATTCAATATACAATGATTGGTGACCCTTCACAAACAATCACTCGTAACTTTGAAGTATTAGATGAAGAACTTGGCTTAGCTCAACGTGGTACATTCATCGTAGACCCTGATGGTGTTGTTCAAGCAGCTGAAATTAATGCAGACGGCATTGGCCGTGATGCAAGTACATTAGTACACAAAATTAAAGCAGCACAATATGTACGTCAACACCCAGGTGAAGTATGCCCAGCAAAATGGGAAGAAGGTTCAGAAACATTACAACCTGGTCTTGACTTAGTAGGTAAAATCTAAGGAGGCATTGATTTGAATGCTTAATGATCAGCTAAAATCACAATTGCAACAATTACTTCAATTGATGGAAGGTGACGTTGTACTAAGTGCAAGTCTTGGTTCAGATGATAAATCTAAAGAATTAAAAGAATTGCTAGACGAAGTAGCTGCAGCGTCTTCAAACATAACAATTGAAGCAAAAGACCTAAAACGTACGCCAAGCTTTACTGTTAATAGACCTGATGAAGACACAGGTGTAACATTTGCTGGTTTACCTATGGGTCATGAGTTTAATTCTCTTGTATTAGCTTTATTACAAGTAAGTGGTCGTGCGCCTAAAGAAGAACAATCTGTCATAGATCAAATTAAAGCTTTAGACCGCCCGCTTAATTTTGAAACGTATATCAGTTTAACATGTCAAAAATGCCCTGATGTTGTTCAGGCTTTAAATTTAATGAGCTTATTAAATCCTAATATCACTCACACTATGGTTGATGGTGCAATCTTTAGAGATGAATCTGAAGATATCATGGCAGTGCCCGCTATCTATTTAAATGGTGAAGAATTTGGTAATGGCCGTATGACTGTTCAAGATATATTAACTGAATTAGGCAGTAAAGTAGACCCATCAGAGTTTAATGATAAAGCGCCTTATGACGTGTTAATCGTTGGTGGTGGCCCTGCAAGTGGGAGTGCTGCGATTTACACAGCTCGTAAAGGATTACGCACTGGTATTGTTGCCGATCGCATCGGCGGGCAAGTGAATGATACTGCAACAATTGAAAACTTTGTCACTGTTAAAGAAACAGACGGACCTAAGTTTTCATCTGCACTTGAAGATCATGTAAAACAGTATAATGTTGATATGATGACAGGTGTCAGAGCGAGCGACATTGAAAAAATAGATAACGGTATAGTTGTTACTTTAGATAATGACGCTAAATTACAAAGTAAAACTGTTATCATTGCTACAGGTGCACGTTGGCGGAAACTAGAAGTACCTGGTGAAGAAGCGCTTATCAATAAAGGCGTTGCATTCTGTCCGCACTGTGACGGTCCTTTATTCGAAAATAAAAACGTCGCTGTCGTAGGAGGCGGAAACTCTGGTGTTGAAGCTGCAATAGACTTAGCAGGTATTGTAGAGCACGTAACACTATTTGAACGTAACGCTAGCCTTAAAGCAGATGACGTACTACAAGAACGTTTGAGCTCTTTACCAAACGTTACAATTATTAAAAATGCTCAAACTACTGAAGTGCTTGGTGAAAATTCAGTTACTGGTCTTAAATACCAAGACAAAGAAACGGGCGAAGACCATACTGTTGAATTGGAAGGTATATTCGTTCAAATCGGGTTACTACCAAATACAGAATGGCTTGATAATTATGTCGAATTAAATCAAGCGAATGAAATTATAATTGATCGTACCAACGCCACAAGTATTCCTGGCATATTCGCAGCAGGTGACGTAACAGACGATCGTAACAAACAAATTATAATTTCAATGGGCGCTGGCGCAAATGCCGCACTCAATGCATTTGATTATATTATTCGTCACTAAATTACATGCCCTATTAAAATCAATAGATAACTTTCTAGGAGGACCAAATCGGTTCTCCTTTTTTATGTTTTCAGTTAATAAATCGTACCGTTTTGATGTTTTAACATCCATAACAAATCGTTTAAGTCAGATTGCACTTTTATATTTCGTTCAAAAGATTGTGCGTTTATGTATCATTCGTCTATATAAATCAGTAGCTTGAGATGATACCCTTAAGTTATAATTTCAAGAGCAAATAGATTATGATATAAACAGGACTATGATTAAAGGAGTAGTACGTTCTATGAAAAAAAGTATATTTTTATCGTTAGTACTCATGCTAACTGCTATACTCGCCGCATGTTCTAACGAAGATTCGAATGATGACCAACAACACAGTGACAGACACGCACCTACCGATGTCAAAAAATTAACAGAAAATGACATTTTTAGTTCGAATAAAACAGATGAAGCCATTAGTGAAGAGGAAATGAATAAAGCAATTAAAAAGTATTTAGATGTTAACTCAGATATTATAGACAACAAATATTTAATACAGTATAAACTAGATAAACAAACGGGTACTGATACTAAAATTACAGATGCTCAAGCAAAAAGATTATCAGATTTGTCTCACAACGCTATCAAAAATGATGTACGCTTCGAGAAATTCGTCAAAGAAAATCATTTACCAAAAGGTTATAAAACCCATGTTGACCGTATTATCACTTACTTCACAGCTTTAAATAGCACAATTAAAGATGCTGATAAACAAATTGAAGAAGTGAATTACCAACCCCAGAACAAATTGAACGTTGTAGATGTATCGACAGAATACGCTGGAGATGTAAATGGTAAACAACAAGAAAAAATTAAAAAATTCCTTAAAGAAAAAGGCATAAAAAGTGACGCAGTAGATAAATAACCACATTATTTATTTTTATGAAAATAATAATCATAATTGTGAACATTATTTTAAATAAATGTCATATTTACTTTACTTAATAAGAGATTAAATCAATAGCATTACAAAACGATGACATCTTTAATTTCCAGTCTCATAAAGCTTTTTAAACGCTTACACATTATTTTTCGAAAAACATTGACTTATATTTGTAAAAAACCTTACATGATTGTAAGGTTTTTTAATATGATATGTCTTTTTTTCTCAGAGTTGTGTTTGTTATCCTTTAGTATAAGATCAAATACAGTAAACGTAGGAGCACAGTCGAGAAACCATTTTAAGGAGGTAGCACCCATGGTGATAACTATTTTACTAGGTGCAATGGCTGCTGTCTTCATAGCTTTTAATCTCTTTGAGAAGAAAGAAACATATGGCGTTATCTCATATAAATCAATTGCTCTAAGTATAACTTACGTCATACTAGCAGTTATTGTCGGTAGTTTTTTAGACAATATACACACAATTTTTCAAGGATTTCATGATAGCTTAACAGCAGCAAAAAGATATTAACTGACAGGGCAGAGTTCACATTTCTCTAAAATGATTGCTCAGTTGCGCCCTGCCAAGGATGGCTAGTTAATGTAAATATAAAGCTTGAAGCGTGTTTTCATTCCTGGCCATCTATTGATAGCATACTGAGACCCACAGAAGTCTGTATCAGAAACTACAGCACCAAATCATACGCATTGGCAAGTATGTACGTTCAAAATTAAAATACTTAAATATAACAGTGCACCTTATTTAACGAAGGTGCATTTTATTTTTATTTTGGCCGTGAGTATTTATCTTTAGATTCTTATGCTATTTTTCAACTTCATACGGTACACAATTTTCTATTTTTTTGTCTATTACAGTATCTTTATTTTCATACCCTAAATATACTAAGCAACATCTGATTACGACTTGATGCGCAATAATTACAATAGATTCTAAAGATGGGTCTACTTCATTTTTAAAGAAAGCTTCTACACGTTTCAATACATCTTCATAACTTTCACCTTCTGGCGCTTTTTGAGTAAAGCTGTGTCTAAATGCATGATATGCGCCATTACCAAAATATGCTGCATATTGAGGATCTTGTTCAACTTCACTCACTTTTTTACCTTCAAAAATACCTAAAGAACGTTCTCTTAATAAAGGGGTCACAGTTGCAGGGATAAATTTATCAAAAATTGCATTATATGTTTGCCTAGTTCTCGTTAAATCTGATAAATAGATATGGTCAATCTTCATTTTATTAAAATGATATTGTAATCGTTGTGCGCCGCGCGCTCCTTTTTCCGTTAAAGGCACGTCTAATTGGCCACAAAAATAATGATTCCCTTCTTTTTTATCATAATTAGATTTAGATTCACCATGTCGAATTAAGTATATTTTCATATTGATTTATCCTCCTTTTTATCTCATCTAACACTTTTGTTAGATGGAGCATATAGACTATAATTCATTTTTTATTGTTGTTATGATTAACATGAGGTGATAAAAATGAATGAACAATCATTACATTCGGATACACAAGGCGGTCGCGTTCTATCTTCTATCAGTTATTTTAGTATATTTTTTGCACCTATTATTTTACCAATCATTATTTGGATTTTTGCTGATAAGCCAGCGTCTGCGCATGCAGCTAAATCGTTATTTTATCATATTATCACATATATCGGTCCAGTCTTCATTGCAATTACGTTAGGTTTAGGAAGCACACTCCTCAATCAGCAACAAAACACGATTACTGTTATCGCTATTATTTTCTCTATCATTTTAATCATATTGACCATTTGGTATACAATTAAAAACGTTTATCGCGGTGTTAAAGTACTAATTTCTGAAAATGCTTATTTTAACCCGTAAAATAATATTTAAAAAGGAGGATGGTTCTTAATAAACGTGAAACCATCCTCCCTTTTTATATTCGCTTTTATTAACTACTTTTACTAAATAGTAAGTTAAGTGACAGACCTATTAAAACTGTTCCTACTGCGTAATCAAAAATGGCTTTGACTTTTCTATTAGCAAAAAGTAGCTTGATATATTGAAAAATATAAACACAAAAAATAAACCATAATAAAATAACTGTAGTTACAATCGCTGACAGTATGGCTATTTGTGTTGTAACGCCTTCACCCGTACTTAAAAATTGCGGTAAAATACTTATGTAATAGAGTAGTGCTTTCGGATTTAATATGGTACTCAAAAAGCCTTGTCTATAAGAGCTTAAATAACTAAACTGTTGCGCTTCGATTTGCGTTACAGAAAAATTCATACCTTGACGTGCACTTATAATACTTTTTATCCCTAGATATATAAGATAACCAGCGCCAAGTATTTTAATTACTAAGAATACATAATACATATTTGCTAATATAAAAATAATACCAAAAACCGCTAATAAAGAATAAACAACGTGACCGGTTGTGATACCTAACGCTGCCATTGCGCCATTACCTTTACCTGAAGTAATCGAATTTTTCATTACTACAAAAAAATCTGGACCAGGGACGATAATAATCATTAAAGTAATTGTAATAAATGCGGCTAATCCTTCCATTCTATGCACCTCCACTTTGTTTATGTTATCAAGATGCACTGACCATCGCAACACGCTAGTCCATTATTTTTTAATAATTCAAAGAAAGTATATTACAAGCTAGGCCTTAAACATTTTACTATAAAAATACACCGTCTGAATTGATTCAAATTAAACGATTATGCTATATTACCTGTGTAGTCGAGAATCGGCTACTTGTCTTTTATATTCATAAACATATTACACTTAATAGAGAGCAGGACAGAAACGATTTTACTCAAAAGTTTTCACCCTGCTCTCTTCTATTTTATTAGCAATAACTCAATGAATCGAGAATAAGCTAATCTTTATTTTTCGATCTTTTTATATTTTGTCTAGAAAAAACTATCGCATATTGCGTAAGCTGTAAGTTCTATTCTAAACCTCCAAAGCAAATCAAACACATTAAAGACTAACATTAGCCAATAAGAGGATTACACATCTTCTTAATATTGATTGATACAATAAACATTAACTTATTAATTTCAAACCAATCGTACTGCCTAATATGACAATAATACAGATAATTCTTTTTATATCAGTTGACTCTTTATAAAATAGCATACCTAAAACAGCCCCTCCGACTGCACCAATACCAGTCCATACAGCATAAGCCGTACTCATAGGCAATTGGTTCATTGCTATGGATAACGCTAAGAAACTCACTGCAAAGAAAGCTATCATCCATCCAAGCGAACGCCATTTACGACTATGCACATAAGCATTCAAAAACGTGATACCTAACATTTCAAAAACACCTGCAAAAATTAATAAAATCCAAGCCATTACGAACGCCCCCCATCACTTGTTGTCACTAATTTCAAGCTAATTACACCTAATAATAATGTTATTATTAAAATAATTTTCCCTAAATTAAATGGTTGTCCAAAAAATAGAAAATCAAATAATGTCACACCGGTCGTACCAAGTCCAACAAACACTGCATAAGATGTTCCTACTGGCAATACTTTAGATGCTTCAATAAGCAAGTAAAAGCTTAAAAATATAGCAATGATAGTTAAAATCCATTCAAATACTGATGAAGCATGCGTTAAACCAATCACCCATCCTACTTCAAAGACAGCTGCAATAATAATTTTTAACCAATTCATAATAAGATACCTCCTAAAAAAGTTAAAAAAGCCCGGGAGATAGTTGTTCATACTATCTCCCAGGCTTTTATCCTTCCGTGTCACATCATATATGTGGCTTTCTCTCGGACCGAACCAACAAAAATGTTGTGGAACCCTAGAAAGCGTTTATTCAATTATTTAAATCATATCAAATTACACTTTTATATTCAAGCTTAAGAAATGAATTTTATCATAAATTATAATAATTATCATAAGGAAAACGCTTAACATAAGATTAACGCTTAATTTTGCACTTTTTTTATAATTTTTCGAGTCAAAACTCTCTACATTTTATGAATTTTAATGTATACTAAGCATTAAATTATAATAATTATAATTTAATAGCGTGATTGATGAAACTCATTCTCAATTAAGTACTTTGATTAATTAAACTATAAATTTTTATAAAAGCGAGGGATTATGATGAAATTATTAAATTACAAAATGCAAAATGATGAACTTATTGCTACTGTATTATCCGACAAGAAACAAATATTCAAATATACTTTTGATATCAATACACCTGAATACGAGATTTTAGATGTACTTGAGGAAATCAATCACTATGTAGATAACGGTCAACATCCACTAGGCTGTTCATTATTAAAAAACTATTCACACGAGGATGTGAGCCACAATATTTTATAATCTAAATCCTCGACCAAAAAGGTGAGTATAACTGATGCATACGAATCAGTATACTCATCTTTTAATTTTTGATTAGCACCAATAACATATCTGTTTTTAATTTTCGATATCATGTTTAAAATTAAATACACGCAGGAGAACGTCCCTGGATATATTAATATTCTATTTCATAATTTGGATAGGCTTTATTTGCAATAGCCCCATAAATCACCGCATTAAAAACACGACATTTATTGGCTTTTTTGTTTTATATCTAACTATACCCTTTCTTTACATAATCATTTATAATATATATAAACCGTATTTTAAATTTAATATGCATAATATCATTATAAATAACAAGACGAATGCGTTAATCCTAGAAAGTAAAAGGGTAAATATATAATAAGAGCATGTGTCATAATCAAATTACATAAGGAGGGACGCAAAATGTGGATTATCTCAATATTACTCATTATTGTTGGTATTGTGTTGCTCATCCTAAATAATCGTATACCAAAAAAAGAAAACGTGGGCAAAAAACAAAGTTTAGTTAGCTTCGGCGTTGTTTGTTTAGTTATTGGTATTTTTGGATTGATTGGTCAGATTATTAAGTCAATAATATAATACGTTTCATATAAGAAGGCTGAGACAAATTTAGTACAATGTCTCAGCCTTAAATATCATATTGGCAGTAGATAACTGGAATGAAAATACACTGATATTAAATTTTTAAAGTACCACTTCTTAATTTATTAAGTTGAAGGCACTTATGGCAAGCATTTTAGCTCTTGCATGCTTTTTTTCTAGTCACCTTTACCGAGATAGGACAGAAACCATTTTAGAAACATACGTTTTCTGTCGTATTCTATTATGCATGAACTTGCTTTATACGATGCTCTAAACCTTAGTAGTCCTTATATACAAATCTTAGCAAATGTATACTTATTACTGTTTGCTACCTACATATTAAATAAATCATTAAAAGATTCTGCCATTGTAGGATGGGTATAAATATTCTCTTTCAATACTTCAAAAGGTAAGCGTTGATCGATTGCTAATTTTATTAAATTAATGATTTCTTCTGATTGTAAACCATATAATGTCGCACCTAGTATTTCATTTGTTTCTTTGTTAACTACTGATTTAAACAAACCTCTTGTGTCATTGTTTACTTTGTGACGTGGGATTGTATTAACTGGAACTGCATTTTCTAAAATTTGATAACCTTGCGTTTTGGCTTCTCCTGCTGTCAAACCAACGCGTGATAATGGAGGATCAATAAATACTGTATAAGGTACAACGCCACGATTTTCAGTTGTACGTTCGCCTTTCCCAAATAACTGGTCTTTGACGATTCTAAAGTCATCTAATGAAATATAAGTGAATTGCATACCGCCTTTCACATCACCTAATGCGTATATATGTGGTACATCAGTTTGTAAATGTTTGTCTACTTTTATTTCACCACGTTCACCAATTTTGATGTCCGTATTTTCTAGTCCAAAATCTACATTAGGTTTACGGCCAGTTGCTAATAATACGGCATCTGCTTCATAGTTACCTTTCGTAGTGTGCACAATCGTGCCAGAAGTTGTATCTTCAAAACGTTCTGTATCTGCGTTCAATACGAGGTTTACGCCTTTATTTTCTAAATCCTTCTTAACTTCAGAAACAATCTCTTTATCTTCTTTAGGCATAATATCATCATGTTTTTCTAAAATTGTGACTTGTGTACCAAAATTCGCAAACATAGAAGCAAATTCTAATGCAATATATCCTCCACCAACGATAACTAACTGTTTAGGTTGAGTTGTCAACGCCATAATACCTGTAGAATCGTATAAATGTTGTGACGTCTCTACACCATCAATGGATGGAATAACGGGATTCGCACCTGTGTTTATAACAATGTCAGTTGCTGTGATTGTTTCTTGTATTTGATCGTCTTCATCTAATAAATCAATTTCTTTATTAGACGTAAATACTGCCTTATAATCTAGGACACTTATATTGTTATCATCTGCTAAATTATGATAATTTTTGCTATTTAAAGCATTAACTACGTCGCTTTTTCTAGAAAAAGCTTCATCAAATGAACCATGCTCTAATCCTTCGTGTACAAGCGTTTTAGAAGGAATACATCCTATATTAATGCATGTACCACCATACATTTTCTTAGATTTTTCAACTACAGCGACACTTTTCCCTTGTCCAGCTGCAAATTTGGCTAATGTTTTGCCGCCTTTACCGAATCCTATAATAAGTAAATCAAATTGTTTCATTAGTATCCTCCTTAAGCGTTTCATTTAAAACATCACGTATTGTAATACCTTTATAATAATCGATTAATATCTGCTGTTCCTTTTTGTGGAACTTAGACATTGTATTACCAATCTCTCTAGATATTTCACAATTATTGCTTTCATCTCCAGTATATATACGTCCTTCCGATTTATCTTCATTAAAAAGTATAAATAATTCAGCTAAATTCACCCGAGCCGTTGTAATGTTGGCTCGATACCCACCAAACTTACCTCTTGATGTTTCTAGATATTGGTATTGATTTAATTTACGCGTCACCCTACGTAATTGCACTGGGTTTACACAAATACGTTCAGCTAATTCAGTGCTATTAAAACGTTCATCAAAATGCTTTACCAAAAATGATAATAAGTGTACTGCTATATTAAATTCTAAATTCATAGTCTCACCTTTTGATTTTAATTGAAACTTTTATAGTTACATTTAAACATACAATTTTATTTCACACAAATCATTTGTTTAATCCTTTGCTATATTATAACGAAAAGCGTTCAAAATGATTTAACATCTTTCCTCTTCATGGAACTTATAATCATGCACCTCTTATTTTATTATCGTATACCATATATATCTTTAAACAACTGACATATAAATCCACCTTCTTTTTGTCCCAGTAAGCGCTTCACATCATTT
Source organism: Staphylococcus sp. GDY8P120P (assembly GCF_017892065.1). Taxonomy (NCBI): domain Bacteria; kingdom Bacillati; phylum Bacillota; class Bacilli; order Caryophanales; family Staphylococcaceae; genus Staphylococcus; species Staphylococcus sp. GDY8P120P. The sequence goes on from NZ_JAESKI010000013.1 coordinate 104,681, forward strand.
CCATTAAACCCACTTTCTCTTGTAGTCACTATCGTGTAATGACTATTACATTTAAAATGAATTGTGACTGAATGCGATGCTCCTCATTTAAAGTTAATTTCTTCATTTTCAACAATATTTTTTATAAATATATTAATTTCAGCATTATACGCCTCATATCGTAAGTTGTTGTTTTTCCTTAACATCAACGCTCAGAGCCAGAGGAAAACCAGAATCCTCCAACACAATCTGGATTTACAAAAGCTTCAAACACTTTATCACTAGGCACATTGTTTTACATTTTCGTTACTATATCCAATAAATTCACAACCTTTCTCCTAAAATAAATCTTTTATCTACCAACCATATGTTCATTTTCAACTGTTTCATTATTGGCTATGTATTATGTCATACCCTAAAATGTAACTAGGTATTACGGAATCAGTAATACAATTGCAAATTACTTATAACTTATATATTATTAATAATTTTGTTATAATTTAACAATCACTAAATATATAGATTTAGGAGCTAATTATGAAAAACATCTTAAAAACTTATTTATATTATTTAATTATGCTCGTTATTGTCGGCATAGTATTACTCGGTTTATATTTCACATACGTATGGAATCAGGACCAACCTCAGAACCATGATCAATCCCAGCATCAAGATCAATCCCATAACCAAGACCAATCTCAAAATCAGGATAAATACCAAAATTTCTCTCAATTAAAATCAGACACTGAGAAAAATAGCGATTGGCAAAGAAACATTAAGAAAACTAATAATAAAGATATATTAATCACTGCTATCCATGGTGGTGGCATTGAACCTGGTACTTCTGAATTAGCTAAGATTATCTCTAAAAAAGGAGATTTCAACTTATACAGCTTTGAAGGATTATTAAAATCAAATAATAAACAATTACATATTACTTCTACTCGTTTTGATGATTCTAAATTAAAAGAAATGAGTAATAAATCTAAAGAATCTATTTCTATACATGGCTTTCAAAGCGATGAGAATGCAGTTTATATTGGTGGCCGGGATAAAAAAATGGCCGATTCAATTAAGAAAGAATTAGAAAAAGAAGGATTTAATGTAGAGGAAAGTCCCAACCGTATTGACGGGAGTTCAAATAATAACTTTATTAATAAAAACGACAGTGGTTCTGGTGTACAACTTGAGATATCTACTTCTATCAGAAAATCGTTTTTCAAAAAAGATAACTTAGACAGAAAAACGAGAGAGAACACTTCTAAATATCGTCAATCTATTTATGATTTTGCAGAAGCTGTCACTAAAGGCATTCACTCTCAAACATAAAAAATTTAATTTATTAAATAACTCATTTTAAAATAAATTCAACGAAGGTATCTTTATTTTATTTTCGTTAACTGAGGTTATTTTGTATTATACAGGCTAAGACTTTTTAATAGTTGCCTTATAAAAACGTCACGATTAGTATATTTTAATTCTAGTTTACTACAGCCAAGCATATTGAGAGCCTGGGGCATATATTGCTCCCCCAGGCTCTTCTTATTCTACAAACTATTTAACGAATACCCACTATAACGCATCTTTCAAATGGTGTACCATTTGTCTAAAGCATTTAACAATTACTACACTACCAATATCATTTTATGCTTTTTAAAATAATAGACATCACTGCACACACCACCGTAATTAATAAGAAGATATTCATTATAATCATATCTGTACCATACACGTCGAAGCCTAATTTAAAATTCCCAGAATGATTACCCACGTAACTATTTATAAATACAATAATCAACACGCCAATTGCAGACAGAATTCCAATAAAATCAAATAATAATTTAACACGTCGATGTTTAATTCCTTTTGTTAACATAGCATTTCACCTCAAGTTTTATAATTATCTTTTGATTTATATTTTATAACTAAGTAAAGTGCTCTATATGTGTGATTGAATCATAAACTTTATACATATACTTGTTCATTTTTGGCTATCACTAAATGAAGTTCATTTATTTTTTTATTGATGTATGTCCTTTTTGATACGATATCTACGGTTCATTATTCCAATCAACACACCAAATATCATATATATAATATAAATCCAAAATCCCTTGCCTTCAAATGATTTTAAATTTGTATATTCAAAAATAAGGTAAATAGACCCTATCAATAAAAAAGCATATAATAACGTAAAATAATGATTAAAATATTTCATAAACATGCCCCTACGATATCAATATTAATTATTTTGATATCTTTCTAAATCATACTCTCTGAACTTAGACACCTACGTTTTAATATTTGAAATAATGTATATATTAGTCTCTCAATTTCTATGCATAGAGTTAATTTAACACGACATGATACATTCCACAACTTTAATAAAAAGAGAAAAACAGTACTAACACAAGATTAGAACAGACTGAATATAGAAGGTAAAACGCTTATATAAGGACTATTTCTATTTCAAATACACATATTCTAAATTATATTGAAGGCCGAGACATTATAAATGTTCGGCCTTATTGACAGTAGCAATTTTTATTTGATTTTTAAAATTTGTCCTATTTTCAAACTATTCGACGTTAATTTATTATCCTTTTTAATTTTTTCTACACTCGTCCCTTGCTTTTTAGCAATGCTGTAGAGCGTATCTCCCTTTTTAACAGTGTGTGTTTTAACTAAGTATAAAGTTTGCCCTTTACTAATATGATCTGATTTTAAGTTATTCCATTTTTTTATATTATCTACACTCACTTTACTTCTTTTCGAAATATTATAAAGCGTATCTCCCTCGACTACCTTGTGTGTATCGCCAGTAATCGAATCACTCGGTGTTTCGGGATTTTTCAACTTCAATACTTGCCCCACAGTTAAATTGTTACTACTTAAGTTATTCCATTTTTTTATATTATCAATTGAAACACCACTTCGTCTTGAAATACTGTAAAGCGTATCTCCTTTTGTCACTTTGTATGTGCTGCCAGTAATAGCATCATCACTATCGTCACCTGAAAGAGATTTATAATGTTTTTGTACTAAACTGTAAAATTGGTTCATGTCATATCCCCATTGACTAAAATAACCAATAGGATCCGTATGGTTTGTGCCACCCCAATACTGACTTACAGCATTATGACTAATAATTGTCCCTGTACCTTGGTTGTTATCTGCAAGAGAAGGTTGTAAACCATTAGCTTTCAACATTTTTGCTGTTAAATAGGCCTGGTTATTTACAGATTTAGCGAATTCATCAAATGTATTAGACCTTGTTAATTCGATTTGATAAAAATAAGGGTTCGCGTTTGCGCCAGCCCCCCAAGCTAAATATTGGCTTGGGGCAGTTTGAATAATTTTATCACTACTCGCGTATGCGTGAACAAATGCACTATTGTAATTGTTGTACATATAATTCACTTCACCATCAATCGTGCTATTTGGATTAGCCGTTTCATGAATAACTACACCAATGTATTTGCCAGACTTATAACTATACTGTGGCAAATTATTTATTCTAGTATCTTGAACAATCTTCGCTGGCTTAATATTATTATTTGCTATATATGTATTCATATCTTGATAAGCACGATTTGCAGCAAAACTTCTCATCTCTGTACTATTATGTTCTGCAACTTTATTATGTAATTTTAAATCTTCTGGTGTCAGTGCATTTTTCAATTGTTGTGGGCTCATTTTTTGAGCTTCTTCATAATCAATCGCTTTGCTGGTGTCCTCTCTATTTTGCTTATTGCTTTTATCTGTGTTTTGTTCATTATTATCTTGGGCAGCCATCGCCGTTTGCGAAAGTAGCAAGCTAGAAACCAATAATAGTGAAACACCAAACCTAAATTTCATAACAACATCTCCCTAGTTAAAATTTGAATCATATTACATGTCGATTTCAAAAAAATTCATTTTCAAAACCTCTTTAATTTATTCTATATTAATTTTGAAACATTTACAAAATGTTATTTTATTTGGCTCATTATAATAACAAAAATTATATTTTAATTATTTACAAAAAAAGCCGCTACTCATTTCGAGTAACGACTTTGATTATATATCTGTAAAAACACTTGATAAAATCGCGACTAAAGCCACTATGAGCACTAATACTAATATTGAGTCAATTTTCCTTTGGTTCCGCTTATTCATAGGTTTTTTAAACTCTTTTATTGCTACAATACCAGCGCTTACCACAATGATTAAACAGATTACATGAAATAACAAAATCAGTACAGACACCACGAACACCCCAAATCGTTAAAAATGCGCTTATTCAGTAATATTCACCTTAATATATCCTTACGAATAAGTTACACTGCTTATTTATTCATACCCATTTTATAAACTAAAATAACCAGATTTTTACATTTCAAATTGACTATAGATAATGTTAAAAAGATTTGACATATTACGCAATTTTTTTATGTTAATGATACGTTAAACCTATTTTAATTTCGAGGTGTCATATATGAAATATTTAATTATTTTTATTGTAGTTCTATTGTTTTCAGCTAGTTGGAACGTCTTGTCTCATAAATTTTTACCTTCAGAGCTAACTGACCACCCAAACGATCAATTTGACGAGAGGCAAAGAAAAATGTTTTTAGCGGTTTTAGCAAGAACCTGCGTATGGAGTGTATATAGTTTGTTATTTATTCTTATCATGCGCTTATTAAATGTGTGGGATTTTAATCATAGTCTATTTGGAAACTATCCAGAAATAACTATGATATTCATTATTTTCTCATTAGCTATTATGAACTATTTCTATATTAGACGTAAATATATGTCAAAAGGTCATTAAATCAAAAATAAAATTAACGTTTATCGTCATAGCAATGCATTTCTCAATTCACATGAAACCAAGTCGTGAATGTATCTAGACAAATTATTAATGCTATTGAAAACAATCAATACAACTCTTCGTGATCTTTGGCATTCAAACTTGCTAAAATACATGGGGCCACAGTTGATGATTTAATTCGTTAATTACTTATTAATCATAAAGATAAGCCTATTCCGCTTCAATTCGCATATACATTTCCATTTATGTATAAAAAAAATGACGCAACCATACTATTGAATTTTATCATTCATTATGTTCATATTTCTCTACTTATATGCTTTATGATTTACTTTAGTATTAATTGGTAAAATGCTAAATCTAACCACTGTTCAAATTTATAACCAACACATTTTATATTCCCACATGCTTCAAAACCGTATTTCTGATGAAGTTTTATACTCCCGACATTAGAAGCATCAATACCTGCTACGATTGTTTTAAAATTATTTTTTGTGATTTCATCAATTAATTTAGTTAATAATTGGGAAGCAATACCCTCATGACGTGTTTCGGGAGCAACGTAAATAGAATGCTCCACTGTATATTGATATGCTACCCAATTCCTAAATGGTCCGTATGTTGCAAATCCAACCACTTTACCGTTTTTAACGTAAACAAAAACAGGTTCCGCTTTTTCTAATTTCGAATAAAACCACACTTCTCTTTCTGCTAATGTAACTGGTTCATATGTATAAACTGCAGTAGTGTTTAAAATCGCATCATTATAAATAGCTAAAATAGCTTGTAAGTCTGTTTGTTGTGCATGTCGTATCATAAAATATCACCTCTCACTTATTGTATATTGAATGTAAACCAGCAGCAAATTAATGTTAGAAAATATAACAAAAAACACTCATCATAACTGTCATCAGTTAGCAAATGAGTGTTGTCCATTAAATGATTTACATAAAAAACGCATATATTTATCAGTTATTATTTATTAATAAATTGTAATTCATAAAGTGCTTTTTCTTCATACGTATTAAATCTATCTAGCTTACCATTTAACATAATCGTTTTTTCTTTTCTACTTACATTATGGTAATAAGTAATTTTTATATTTAAATGAGACTCATAACCATTATTTTGAATCGTAGACTGTAATTCATCGAAAACATCTTTATTGATTGGTAACAAATAGCTTTCTTTACTAGGTAAAATACTCACATATTTTTTCTGAATTACACTATCTTCATCTAACAAAATTTCTATCTTAATGTCTTTAGCTGCGCCGCCTCCTAAATTATACATCTTTAAATAGTCTTGATGATTAAGAGAATCAGCGCTTGTATTAATCATTTGTAATTGGTTATCTTTATCTAGAGAAAGTAGAATCTGATTAAACCCTAAAGCAGGAATAAATGTGATTTTCATTTGATATAATTGAATCGAAACTGAAACAAAATAAAACAATGCCATTATAAATGTTCCTATAGAACCAATGGCGGAAATGATATTAATCATAATAAGCCACCTTTAAATTTAAAATTAGAGATGGTCGTTGATTACCGCAACGCTTTTTACAATTGTTCATCATTTTCTACCCGTTATATTAAGAAATTGTTGTATCATTCATTGGCTTTCCATTATATTGTGTCTTTATTTATTCTTTTTAAGTGCCCCAACAATAAGTGAAACTACAAAAATAAGTACGATAGCGCCGATAAGCGCTGGGAAGATTGGGACGCCGCCCCATACTGGTCCCCAAGTACCTAATAATCTGCTTCCTATAGCTGAACCGATAAGTCCAGCAATAATGTTTCCAATGATGCCTCCTGGGATATCTTTACCTACAATAGCACCTGCAATCCAGCCGACCAAACCACCGACAATAATCATTATTATAAAACTCATATGAATAATCTCCTTCTTAACTATAAATTTTAAGATACACGAATATTGCGATAATCAACATGAAAATACAATACCATATATACTTTTAATTCGTAAATAGCTATAAAATGCTAAATAAAAAAGACCCCTAATTAAAGGGGCCTTTATAACGGGAGTTATGAATCTTCTGCATACCCAAGGGCACACAGAAAACCCATCTCCTCATTTTCGCACACCCGAGGGCATGCAAAGTACATTATAAAACGCATTAGTAAGAATGTAAATCTTAAATTGATATTTTTTCTACTAAACTATAACACAATATTTAAGTTACTTCGTCCGCATTATAAAATAATGACAATACAAAAACCTCGTAAGCTTTCTGCCTACGAGGTTTACAGATACAATATTTATTATTGTTCTTCTTTAACATATGGTAATAATGCCATATGACGTGCACGTTTAATAGCTAAAGTTAACATACGTTGGTATTTAGCTGAAGTACCTGTTACACGACGTGGTAAAATTTTACCGCGTTCTGAGATAAAACGTTTTAATAATTCTGTATCTTTATAGTCGATATGTGTAATGCCATTTGCTGTGAAATAACAAACCTTTTTACGACGACGTCCGCCTCTTCTTGGTCCACCTGCCATGGTAACTGCCTCCTTTTAAAAAATTTTATATTTTATATGTTCACTATAATTAGAATGGTAAATCATCATCACTAATATCAATAGGTCCGTTTGCGTTCGCAAATGGGTTGTTTGATTGATTATGATTTGATGAATTATTGTTATTATTTTGATAAGAAGACGTGTTTTGTCCAGATTGTTGTCCACCAAAGTTTTGGAAATTATTATTTCCTTCTTGAGCATGACGCTGATTTTGGTTTTTAGGTTCAAGGAATTGAACACTATCACAGACAACTTCAGTCACAAATATACGACGACCTTCTTGGTTTTCATAGCTACGTGATTGAATGCGACCGTCAACGCCAGCTAAACTACCTTTGAATAAGTAGTTGCTTACATTTTCTGCTTGTTTTCTAAAAACAACGCAGTTAATGAAATCAGCTTCGCGTTCCCCTTGCGCATTTGTAAACGTACGATTTACCGCTAGAGTAAAAGTCGCAACACTCACGCCTGAGGGTGTTGTTCTATATTCTGGATCTTTTGTTAAACGACCGACTAAAACAACTCTATTTATCATTTAAACGACCCCCATTTATTATTTTCTTGTCTTATCTTCGTCTTCACGAATTACGATATAACGGATGATATCATCTGTAATTTTAGCTAAACGTTGGAATTCGTCAGTAGCTTCGTTATCTTCAGTTTGGATACGTACGATATTGTAGTAACCTTCACTGAAATCATTAATTTCATAAGCTAAACGACGTTTGCCCCAATCTTTAGTTTCTAAAACCTCTGATCCGTGAGAAGCTAAGATACCGTTGAAACGATCAACAACAGCTTTTTTAGCATCTTCTTCAATGTTTGGACGAACGATGTACATAACTTCATATGTTCTCATTTATAATTGCACCTCCTTGTGGTCTATACGGCTCACCATCTAATGTGGTAAGCAAGGAATAATTTTCATTACTCACAATCAAGAATTATAGCACACGCCTTTACATTTTACAATGATTAACAGACGTTCAAACGTATATTTTTTATTGAATGTTTCATATGAAACATCTAGAAATACGAGTACATTTAATGAAATTCCAAAATCACAATAAACGCATACTTTAAATCATGAACCCCATTTATATTTTATAAAAATTTCTTATTTATATAATTAAAAATCACTTGAGACAAACTTGATAAATAATTTTAATTCTACTAGCATGTCAAATATGTTCTTGTTTTATATGTTCTTGTAGCAAAAAACGCTTACATTATTTACATCATTCTATATTTAAAAAGGAGATTTATATGAGTTCAATAATCAGAAAAGGGTTTTTATCAATTAGTATTCTATTTGCAACTACAATGACTTTGAATGCTGCACATGCAGCTGAAGATACAGCTAACCAAAAAGGCACAATGGGTTACGGGTACCAAAAATACCTTGACGAACATCCAGAAAAAGCTCAAAAAGAAAAACCTGAAAGTAGTTTTCGTTCTGAAGCTGGCACAACAGCTGCTGGAGAACGCGTCTTAGATATATCAGAATGGCAAGGTGACCTAACAGCTCAACAAGTAAAAGACTTAAAATCAAATTACGACTTTATTATTATTCGCGCCCAATACGGATCCGAAAAAGTTGACGCTACATTAGAACACAATTCAAATTTGTTAGATAAATATAACTTAGATTTCGGTGTTTATTCCTACAGCATGTATGAAAATCCAGAGGACGCACGATATGAAGCACAAACATTATATAACCGAGCACCTAAGGCTAGCTTTTATATTAATGACTTTGAAGAAAACACCGTAACATCTGGCACGACAGAAGAAAGTACTTCCGCATGGTATGATGAAATGCGCAGCCTTGCTGGTGATAAAAAAATCTTATTCTATTCTTATGAAAACTTTATGAAAGAACATGCTTCGGAATCTGTTGGTCAATATGATGGCTATTGGATAGCTAATTATAATCCAGGACAACCAACTCAAGAACATGTGTTATGGCAATATACAGATAGCTACGCATCACCTGAATTAAATCAAAATGTAGATGCAAATTATACTGGCCCTGGTGTAGATACATCATGGTTCACATCATAAGTGTTTTAAAATAACTGCACAATGTGTTATAAAAACATCCACAACATATAAGAAGCAAGGCAGTAATCCAATGTTTCTAAAATTGATTGCTGCCCTATTTTTATTTTGGGTACACATATATAAGCTCAAGTCTTTCTTTTTTATTTATATATCACTCAAACAAAAATCTAACCAATCAATATAAGCTTGTTCACGAAGTATTGCCTTTTTCAATATACGAATATGTTGAGCATCTTTAGTAGAATCAAGACTTTTAAAAATCGACTCTAAGTAACTTAGTTTTTCTAACTTATATGTTTGCTTACTTACTAAAAGATTTTTCTTCTCTTCAGCCTTTAAATAATCATAGAAGTAAACTTTAATTGCAAAAGGGTCTTTATTATTTTCTTCCTCATCTGCTGTTTCAATCCAATGGTGTAAGGTTTTCTGACCTAACGGCGTAATACGATATATTTTTTTTGTTACCTTACTCGTTTCATCTACATCTGAAATAAAAATATGTTCAGATTCCAAAAGTTTTTTTAGTTCATTATATATTTGGCTATGTTTGGCAGACCAAATCTCCCCTATAACCTCACTGAATGATTTATAAATTTCGTACCCTGTTAAAGCTTGATGGTTTAATAAACCTAAAATTGTGTATTGAAGCACATTTTTCAATTTAACCACTCCCATTGATTTGACATGATTAGTATACAGATTTAAAATGTAAAAGTAAACATGTAAGTAATTACATATAGGAGGTCGATCAGCATGTCTACATTAAAAGAATTTATTGGAATGCATATGATTTATACGTATGACAATGGATGGGAATACGAAATGTATGTTAAAAATGACCATACCATTGATTACCGTATTCATTCAGGCATGGTTGGAGGCAGATGGGTAAAAGACCAAGAAGCTGATATCGTTGAAATCATTGAAGGGGTTTATAAAATATCTTGGACAGAGCCAACTGGTACCGATGTTTCATTAAACTTTGTCCCTAATCAAAATCTAATGCATGGTGTTATTTTCTTCCCGAAATGGGTGCATGAGCGCCCAGATATCACCGTTTGTTATCAAAATGATTTCATTGGTTTAATGGAAACATCTAGAGAAAAATATGAAACGTACCCTAAATATGTTGTACCAGAATTTGCAAAAATTACTTACATTGGTGCACCTGGCGTGGATAATGAACAAGTTATTGCACAAGCACCATATGAAGGTATGCCGGAAGATATCAGACAGCACAAATTAAATTTCCAAAAATAAGTTAGAAGTACAAATTTTAATATTTAAGACAGCCGTATGATTAAATATTAAAATTATAAAAACCCCTATATATTACAAAATACGTAATATATAGGGGTTTTAAATTTAAACATTAAATCTAAAGTGAACAACGTCGCCATCTTTCATGATATATTCTTTACCTTCTAATCTTTGTTTACCAGCTTCTTTGGCACCATTTTCACCGTTAAATTCAACGTAATCATCATAACTTGTCACTTCTGCACGAATAAAACCGCGTTCAAAATCTGTATGGATAATGCCCGCACATTGTGGCGCAGTCATACCCTTAATAAATGTCCAAGCGCGTACTTCTTGTACACCAGCTGTGAAATAAGTCGCTAAACCTAATAAGTCATAAGTTGTTCGAATTAAACGATCTAAACCTGGTTCTTCAATACCTAGATCTTCTAAAAACATTTCTCTGTCATCAGCTTCAAGTGTAGCAATTTCTTCTTCAATCTTAGCGCTAATTACGATTACTTCAGAATCTTCTTTATCTGCATATTCACGAATTGCTTGAACTTTTTCATTATCTTCATCGCCTATTTCATCTTCACCTACGTTAGCGATGTATAGCATTTCTTTAGATGTTAATAATTGTGCTTGATTCACATATTTTTGATCTTCTTCAGTGAACTCTAAACTTCTTACTGGAGCGCCTTCTTCTAATGCTTCTTTAATTCTTGTTAAAATACGAACTTCATTTACAGCATCTTTATCTTTTTGTCTCGCCATTTTCTCTAATTTTGGTAGGCGTTTCTCAACTGATTCTAAATCTGCTAGTACAAGTTCCATATTAATCACTTCGATGTCTTCTATAGGATTCACTTTACCAGACACATGAGTTACGTTATCATCATCGAATGCACGCACAACTTGGCAAATGGCATCAACTTCTCGAATATGAGATAAGAATTTGTTCCCTAACCCTTCACCTTTAGAAGCGCCTTTCACAATACCTGCAATATCAGTAAATTCAAATGTTGTAGGTATTGTTTTTTTCGGTTGTACCATATCCGTCAATACATCTAATCTGCTGTCTGGAACCTCTACAATGCCTACATTGGGATCAATTGTTGCGAATGGATAGTTCGCTGCAAGTGCACCAGCTTTAGTAATTGCATTGAAAAGTGTTGACTTACCTACGTTGGGTAAACCAACGATACCTGCTGTTAAAGCCATTTAGTCATTCTCCTTGTTTTCAGTATCTTGATTAGATACTAGTATTTTTTTTAATTTTTTATTAAAAGTTTGTCTTGGAATCATAATACTTCTTTGACAATTTTCACATTTTATTCGGATATCTGCACCCATGCGAATAATTTTAAAACGATTTGTGCCACAGGCATGTTGTTTTTTCATTTCTACAATATCATTTAAACCGTAATTGGATGTCATTCTGTAACACCTCCGATCGTCTTACGCATTATTTTGTTGATTGGCTTCGTATTTTACCATCATTGGTTGTGGCATTTTAATTTCTTTAAGTTTGAATAGTTTCAATATTTCTTTTCTTAAAATGCGTGCGCCTGTAAAGCCTTCTCCAGGTATCGTCTCTGCAGAAATACGCAATACGATTTCATTATTTGTGATGGAATTTACACCCACAACCTCTGGCGTAGATATAAATAAATAATATTTCGAACGAATCGCTTCAAAGAAAGCATTTAATTCTTCTTCTACTTTATCAATATCTTCCTCTATAGAAACTGGGATTTCTACGATCGCTTCACCATTTATCACAGAGTAGTTCGTAATTTCACCGACACTACCATTTGGTAATGTCGTCAGTTCGCCAGAAATAGTATTAATGCGCATAGATCTTAACCCTATTGATTTAACAGTACCTTCTGCTACTGGAGCACCACCGTTACTAATTTTAACATAGTCTTCCACGTCAAATTGATTTTCAAAAATAATAAAGAAACCTGTAATGATATCTTTAACTACAGTTTGTGCACCAAAACCGACTGCTAAACCTACAACACCAGCACTTGCTATGATGCCTCCCACACTGATACCAAATTTACTTAAAATCGTAGTCAACACTATAAACCATACCACATACGAGACTACATTTTGTACTAATGATATTAAAGTTTTTGACCGCTTTTTATTACCATTTTTGCCTTTATTTTGAATTTTAAAGAACTGTGCGATACCTTTGTTCACAAAATGTAAAATAATCCATGCAGCCACTACATAAACAATAATCATTATTAGATTAGAGAGTAATGATTGATACGTTTCTGGTTTCAATAATGGTTCTATTATCGAATATAGAATATTTTTCACTTGATCCAACTATACTTCCTCCTTAACACATTGTCACTTTAGTTTATTATAACCTTTTTAAAGCTGAAACAAATCCAACTTTCGCTCTAAATTACGACCTTATCAATGATCTATGCCACTACGTTAACCTCATCTAGTTTATTAAAAATATAAGGATTAGCAAAGTGTTTAAGCATAATTATCACTATATTTTTTAATGTTTTTAGTTAAAAATAGACAAAAGAAAAAGAACCATAATTTAAAATTATGATTCTTTAACACCCAATAAGTAATATTACTACAAAAACACTTTGAAATAAAGCATTTTTTTGATTTTCTTTACCCCCCTCAACTACTCAATATCAATTTTATATACTTCTTTATCTATCAAGCACATTTTACACTAGTTAAAATAATAATTACATACATTCTAATTTCAATTAATTTATTATATTAACGCTCAGGAATACTTTTTGGTTATCTAGGGAATTTTCAACATAAACCAATATAATTATTATAATATTCAGATAAAGGGGGTGTTCACTATGTTAGCAACATTAGCAGAACAAGTTCTCAAATTAATTTTTGATCAAATTAAATAATCGCGTTTTACTTTTAAATATGAAGGAGTGATTAAAATGATTGAAAACATACTTGAACTCATTTTCAAAGATATTTTAAAATAGTAGATGTTTCTTTTAAATGAAATACTTACAATGGATAAGTATTCAGATTAAGGTTACATACATTTGAAAGGAGGGATATTATGGTAGGAGGATTATTACAAACAGTATTAGACTTAGTTTCAAGCATTTTACCTTTATAATTTTAAAGCATGGATAAAAATTATGATTCTTTAACACCCAATTATTTATATGAGGATAGCCATCTTTTAACAAACGATACTTCTGATTTCAATAGGTTATGAGTGCCTACTGACCCTTACATCAGTAGGTACTCTATTTTTGAGACTAACAATAAAAATGAGCCTAGGCAGCTTTTATGCCTTAGGCTCATTTTTATTGTTAGCAGTAATGAACTTGAATGAAACTATACTTGTACCAACAACCATCTGTTACTACATCCTATTATACAAAATTTCAAAACACTAAATTTGATAACGGATTTATTCAGCAATTTTTTTCTCAAGATTGTTGAAAAGTTTAAATATCATGACACGTTCACCTGTTTTAGAACTTAAATCAGTGTGAAAACCTTTAACTTCTTCACCAGTAATCGAGTAAATAATATCATCGAGTGCTTCAATACCAGATTCTACTAATTTTGATCTTGTACGTTTAATTGTTAATAATCCTTCATGCGTTTCGCAAACTTTATATTCAGCTTGTGTCAAAACGCCTTGTAAACTCACAATAATCATATCACGTAAAATATCTGTTTTTACAGAAAGCGAACCACGACCAAGGAAATCTTTTTCCCATTGTGTAATTGCTTTACTGATTTCAGACTCATAGGCACCTTTGGTTGTTTTCATGTCGTATGCATCTCCCATAGAATCAGAATGTCTTATCACATTATTTTAATAATGCTAACATTATCATTTTTGCATGTATTTCTCCATACTTATGCGCAATTACCAAGAAATTAATCTATCTAGTTGCCTTAACCATTCACTTATCTGCCACCATATCATTTTAAAATCATCTTGATAAATTAATTTAATGGCCAATCATGCCATTGACCAAATGCATCTATACTTGCTAATTTAACCCATCTGTTTAATACTTTTTGATAAAAATCATGATTATCGTTTAATATCTGTCTAATAAAATCATCCGGTGCTTGAACGACAATAAGGAGTCTGATAGGTGAATGATACATTTCATTATCTGCTGACATCACAGATTGCCAAGGTAGACCTGTCAATAAATCACTCGCATTGCCTTGCATCACGCCTATACCAGCTGTGATTGTTTGTGTCGTCTTACTGCCACTACCGTAGTAGTGAGGCGCTACTGTTGAAGCGTAGTATTGTAAATTAATCCATTGTGCTACAGTAGCTGGTCCACTAATTATATTAGCTAATATACTACCGTCACTATCTTGCTTCCAATCATAATTGTGTAAAAAAGATCGCCCTTTTAAATCACTATGTTTAGTTAAGTCACGTTGACCAATGATAAATGAAGCGTTTCTTGCTAACCCCCACTCAGGTCTAATTTCGCTCCAATCATTTGTTAAGCGATGTACTTCTTTTAAAGGGTCTTTTTTAAACAAATGATTGTCTGGCAAAGCTTTCAAACGCTGCTCGTTTGCTCTATAGCTAATATCAGGCATAGCTGCTTGTATTTGATTAAAAGCATTTTGCGCAGTTTCAGATAAATTAGGCGTATATATCCAATCTAACTCATCGATAGAAGTTTGATGTTCTGCTGCTACAAAAACAGTATCTTCTGGGATAACGATGCCTTCAGTTAATAAGGACGCCCTTACTTCTGGTAAATTACATAATTGCGCCAATACTTTTGCATTAAATCCACTTGCTGCACCGCCACACGCCCCACAGTCTAACGAGGAAGCATAGGGATTGTTCGCACTTTGACTTCCATGGCCACATAACACCACTAACGGCGCAAAATGAGAAGTCAGTCCCATTAAACGCAACGCCTGATGCACATACGCTACTTTCTCTTTTTCTGTAAAACCAACTGGCATACCTTCTTCAGTATGGTTACAATGTTGCAACGATAATGTTGTATCATTTGGCTTTTGTAACCAACCCGCGTAAAATTTTCTAATTAATTTACCAACAGGTCTGGGTGTAAAACTACGTGAAAACATTTGAAGGGTTAACCAAGGTCCACTTAATTCTGGTAATAGCAAACTAGGCAAAGCGTTTTGCTTCATTTTCTTAAATGTATACGTTATTGATTTAAGTATATGCTGATGTTGGCGAAAAGTAGTAGGTTCTTTTTCGTGTGTGTACTCTTTAATTTTATGTTGAGGCTGGTTCATCACAGGTAAAGAAGGATGACTATGTTCACTTCCTAACGCTTCCTTTACAATAGGCAAGCCAAAGAAGCCTGCAATACCAATTGTCTCAAATGGCCCCGCCGCTTCTATTTGCCGACGGAAAGGTTCTGAACGCACATCGATACAAAATGCCATTTGCACTTGTGTTGTGTGCTGTTTGTGCTCAACGTTTTGCTCCGATTCAACAGCGGTTTTTAACTGTTTTTCATAAGTTGCTTCCCAAGCTTCTAGTAACAATTTTTTACAAATTTGCGTTTCAAAATGGATCGCAAAATCAATATACACCTTTTGTTGAGATACGGATAACTGGTCCCATTGTTCAGTTGTAAACAGATCGGTATGAATCCAATTTTCCCTAAATTCATCAACTGAATATTCAAATTCATAATTTGGCTCTGTTGCAGGCAAATAAGATTGAACGATAGCCCATTCTAAGCCAACACGAATCGCTAAATAGGCTAATAGCAATTGATATTCAGTGTGATGATATTCATCTTGCCATAGCATCATGCCAGCCCACCCAGGCAACGCTAATAAATGATTTTCTAAATAGGATTGTATCTGGCCCTCCGACACTCCTAATGCTTCTAAACATACTTCAAGTAAATCTTCAGCATTATCTGGTAAAGTCTTCAGACGTGTACGCTGTTTTTTAGATAACGCAGGATCATGTTGAACAAGGCGTCTCCATGCAACAAACAACCCTTGGTCACGGTTGGGCATTGTCCAACCCGATTGGGCATCGTCAAGGTACAATTTACACCATTTAATTACATGATAATCTACTATATCTATTAATTTTTTATCGTTTTTATCAGTGATATACGTACTCACTAATGATGTTGTATTCATGTCATCTGTTTTATTTAATGCATTCGTACGATGGTTTGCTATGTCTTGACTTTCTGAAACACGATTCAATACTGTTAAGTGGGCTAAATCTAGAGATTTTCTAGCATAAGTTTCAACGTGATTTTTAGCTATAGAAGGGTTTATTTGTTTTAACCACTGTTGTAACTTAAGTTCAATCTCACGGTCATCTATTTCATTACGCTCATATGCCTGTTTAAATGTATTAAATGTTGGATAAATATCTACGTCACGTACTTTTTTCAACCATTGTGCAATATTTTCAAATGTATATTGCTCTAAATTGGCCCATGGGTTTCTTGCAGCAAATACTGAAATAGGCGATAAAGGCACAATGACCCTGCTTGCTTCAGAGATGATATGATTGATATCATCCGTATACTGGTTTTGGTTTGTTATGACTTTATTCATTCCCATTTTAGCGGCCTCCTTTTGATAAATAAGTCTTAAGATAATTAGGATGACGTTCAACTGTTTCAGCTTTTGCATCACCTAAACGCACAATCCACATATATAAAATTGAAAATGCTACAGTAGAACGATTGTGTGCCACCCATGTACTAATTAAACTACCTAACAATAAAATAAGCGCTACAAGAATCACGATAATTGTAGGAGGTTGCGCACTATGCAATGTCATTGTATATAATGCATCAGCAAAATAATGATGGACTAAGAAGTATACACCACCGACAACAATTAATACTGTCAAACCGACAACACGCCCTAAACGACCTTCTCCAAACGCAACTAACTGCGTCCACGATACAGATAACGACCAAGCTAAGATAAGGCCACTCACAAGGCGGTAACCTTCTTCTGGCGCGCTTAACCAAAAGCCTAATCCAATAACGATTGCTAAAATACGCCCACTTACAATCCATACATAAGACATTCTTTCATTTGCACGACTTGGCACACTAAAATGGCGTACCGCTGATCCAGAACGAAGGAATAATGTAGCTTTGAATAAACCATGTAAAATTAAATGAATAATAGCTGGAACATATGCCCCCAGAGCACATTGGATAAGCATAAAACCCATTTGGCCAATCGTTGATCCTACTAGTAAACGCTTATAATCCACATGTATTAAGCTTATACCTGCACCTAACAATACCGAAACACTTGCAAAAAACAATAAAATAATAGCTGCTATATCGCCGCTAAAGATTGGTGAAAATTTTGTTAACATGATACCCCCAGCGTTAACGATACCAGCATGCATAATAGCAGAAACTGGCGTCGGTGCGGCTACTGACTCGATTAGCCAACGTTGGAAAGGCCATTGCGCCGCTGGAATCATAACTGCTAAAACAATGAGTAAATTAACGCCGAATTGACCCCAGCTGCTTATAATAGATAAATGTGTCTCATCTAGCGCAGTAGAATAATGCCATTCCCCTGTCAATATACCAATCCATAATACTCCTAAAAGTAACGCTACCCAGCTTAATAAAAATAATTTTGCTGTCACCTTAGCTGCAATGCGTGTCACTTGCCATGCATTTGTCAATCTAATTAATAGCGTAAGCCCTAATAATGTGATTCCCCAACAAACTACCATGATTCTCATGTCTGCAGTCAACCAAGCTAATGCCGCAAAAGTAGTCGTAAAAGTAAATAAAGTGAAATATTTTTTATAACTTTTATCTCCTGCCAAATAGCGAATACAATAGCGTTGAATAACCAAACCGATGACTAAAACAAAGCCTGCCATTAACCATGACAATACATCCGAACGCCATACACCTACTTCTACATTTTTCTGCGAAAAAATAAGACCTAAACATGCAACTAAAGCTGGTAATGCTACAAAATAAATATGTATACGTGCATATTTAGGTGTGATTTTTTTGATTAAGAAAAAGAGACTACTCAAAATAGAAACAATTAATGTTATAAATAGCAATGCTAACAATGCATTCGTATTAATTACGATCATCACGCTACCTCCTTTAATACAACTTCTAAATTTACATCAGCGCAAAATGTCCATTTGCATAATCGTTGAGATTTACATTTTCCATAGAAAAAGCCGACAATTAATAACAAATCGATATTGATTCATTATTATTGTCGGCTTCATTACAACTCACATCATTTTGTGTTTTGCGCTGCTACCTATTAAATATTTATTTATGTTGAAGTTCATTTTTTAATGTCGTACTGTGAGACGTACAATTCTTAATTTCCACTGATATTCATACACTTTTTCAATTTACCAATACAGTTCAATTAGCAACTTGCTAAAGCATGATTTACGTAGAAAACAGAGAATAATATGCCTAACATTTTAGTTTTCAATATTAATAAGATATAACGATTATTCGTGTTTGTCAAGAAAGACTACATGTTACTACGTTGTTTTACAATGCTTTATGTTTAAACACATGTTTAGAAGTAATAAACGAAAGCAACATAACGATTAAACCGAACACTGCAAATGTGCCACCATACCAAAGATTTTTACTGACTTCACTTATCATATCCCCTGAACCAGAGAATAAGGCTAATAAGCCAAAATAGTAAACGAAAAATACAATCACTACTATAATAGAAACAATCATAAAGATTACATTAGATTTCTCAGCACCTATTTTAAAAGTAAACGGGAAAATAAGTGAATATAATGCAATAAATCCAATGCCCAGCATTGCAGAATTAATGCCTGTAACGATACTATCTGCCACAATAGCATTGATTACAAGGGACACGATCATACCCGTGAGTGCCAATATACTGTAAAAAGCAAAGTGACTTGCCACATAAGTATTTCGACTATAAGGTAACGTTGACACAAAATACATCCATTTTGAATCCTTTTCATCCTTTAAATTATCTGTTGCTGGAGAAACTAAAAAGATCATAGGCATAAAACTAGCGATTAATGGATTGGAAAATGAGAAAAATAAACAAATTGGAATACTTAATAACAAATATGTATAAATGGATTTTTTATTCGTAAAATAATAACTCATTAAGTAACCTTTCATACTAACTCTCCTCTCATTAATATTTTCGTCGCGTCATCAATTTGTTCTATAGATTGTGCTATATCTATTTCATCTTTGTTATTGATCAGTGCTTTACCTGAGCCTTTATGTATACGATAAGCTATAACAGCACTTTGATTTACATCAAATTGCCCCTCTTCAAAAGTAACAATGCCATAATCGTTTAATAACGTTTCTTTTTGTTCTTGCAATAAAATGCGACCATTTTTCATAAATATTAATTTATCAGCAAGTGTTTCTATATCTTCTGAAATATGTGAAGAAATAAGAATCCCATTACCTTTATCTATGAAGTCTTCAAGTATTTCTAATACTTCTTCGCGCCCTGAAACATCCATCCCTGCCGTTGCTTCATCTAAAATTAAAAGTTTACTATCATGTGACAATGCAATCGATAGCGATATTTTCATGCTCATTCCACGTGAGAATGTCTTAACTTGACGTTCTTTAGGTAATCCAAAATTTTCAAGCATATCAAAAAAGTGCTTTTCATCCCAAGTACGGTAAATGTTGGCAAATACTTTGCTAATTTCTTTAGCATTCAGTTTATTTGGAAGACGAAGGTCATCAAACACGACACCCATATGTTCTTTATATGTATATTCACGGTTCGTTATAGATTCATCAAAAAATTGAATTTCACCTGAATCTGCAAACCGGTTTCCAACTAATGTATTGATTAGCGTTGATTTACCAGAACCATTTTTTCCAATAAGCCCAACCACTGTGTGAGGTTCAATCGTTAAATTAATTTGATTAAGATTAAAATCAGAATCAGCATAACTTTTACTTAAATTTTGTACATTTAGCAAATATGTCATTGTTATCCCCTTATCTTTTTTTATCATTTAAAACAATATAAATGGTTTAACATTAAACAACTTATAAATTAAACATAATATAATCCATTAAAACAAACAATACATTTTTATAAAAAATCGATTAAAAATTGATTTAAGTATTAATAAAGTATAACTTGCATGTGTATTCAAACGTAAATTTAGTGAAACAAAGAAAAAGACGGGATAGTCGTCTTATATTACTAATAAGATTGCATTACCCCGTCGATACTTCAATAACTAAGAAGCAAACACAAACGCTATGGCACTTGCAGAACTACTACGACTAGCCGATTAAATGAACTAAAACCTATCGATCTATAGCACTTTAGTCATTCTACAAATGTTTGATATAAGACTACCTTTCAACCTGGCGCCTACTATCAGCGTCATCTTCGAAACTGAGACATTGATATAGGTATGGTTCAGTTTCGAGTTATTCCTGTAACTATTTAATAATATCAATCAATTCTTTCTTAGACGCTGAACGTGCCGGAATCCAACCAAACACAATGCCTATCAACGTTGAAACACCTACTGCAATAAGAACCGAGCTTAGACTGACCGCACTCTTAATATATTCTGGTGTTACAGCATCTACAAGACTTGCGACAAGTATTCCTATGATTAGACCAATAATACCGCCAATGACACATAACACAACGCTTTCCACCAAGAATTGAATTTCAATATCTCGTCCTTTTGCACCAAAAGCACGTCGAATGGCAATTTCTTCCGTACGTTCAGTTACAGAGATATACATTACATTCATTACACCTATGCCAGCGATAAATAATGAAATACCCGCAACAGCAGCCACAAAGTAAGTAATACCATCAAATACTTTGTTGATATTTTTCATAAACGCTTCCATATCTGTATAAGTATAACTACCTTCACCTGCGCCTGAACCTTTTTTATTCAAAGCTTTAGCCACTTTATCTGCAACTTCTTTTTTATCGGCGTCATCTGTCAATGATAATTGAAGTGATGGGTAATCTTGTGTTAAATAGCCCATATATCTGTCAAATGTGTTGGCAGGCATATTTACAGCTGATGGGTTCATCGCATCATTTACAATACCTACTACTTTAAAACCTTGATCGTCAATATATAATGTCTTACCAATTGGCTCATTATTGAACACATCTTTAGCAATTTTATCATCCACAGTGACGACTTTTTTATTTAATTCATTATCATCTTCATTAAAACCGTCACCTTTTTCAGGACGCGTCATTTCTTTTTTCTTTAAAATACTAATATCGCCTTTTTTCTGCGCGTTAGTCATCTTAGCTGAATAACCTTGGTCTTCGGTCTCTTTAATTTTTGCATCGGTAACACCGTTAACTTGTTTAGCAATATCTATATCTTGCTGACTAAATGGATTTTCCTTTGCGCCTTCGCCATCACTTTTCATATAATTCACTGTTGCTGAATCTTTACCTGCGCCAGTATCTTCAAATTGTTCTGAGGCCGTTTGTTTAAATCCGTTACCTAGCGACATAATTGTGATAACTGCAGCAATACCGATAATAATGCCAATCATCGTGAAGATATTACGCCGTTTATTTTTTAAAATGGATTTGAATGAAATAGCGATGATATTTGATAAGTTCTTCATTCAACCACCTCTTCTCTTTGGACACGACCATCGAGGATATGAATGATACGATCTGCCTTGTCTGCCACTTTACGGTCATGCGTCACGAGAATCATCGTCGTATTATGCTCTTTATTTAATGCCATAAACAATTCAATGATGTCTTTTGAGGTTTTTGAATCCAGTGCGCCAGTTGGTTCGTCAGCAATAATAAATTTAGGGTTATTAATAATCGCACGTGCAATCGCCACACGTTGTTGTTGTCCTCCAGACAATTGATTAGGCGCTAAATTTTCTTTATTGTATAGCCCAACATCATGTAATGTATTGGATACTTTAGTTTTACGCGCTTGTGCTCCAAGTCCTGCATAAACTAGAGGAATATTAACGTTTTCTAAAACAGTATTATTTTGAATTAATTTAAAGTTTTGGAACACAAACCCAACCGTCTTGTTTCTGATTTCTGCTAATTCATTGTCTGAACTTTCTTTATAATTTTCACCTTTAAATAAATAATCGCCTTCATAACCTCGATCAATAAAACCTAATATATTGATTAATGTACTTTTACCTGATCCTGAAGGCCCCATAATGGCTATAAATTCACCTTCTTGAATGCTAATATTAATGTCTTTCAAAATATGGTTTGTCTCATCGCCATTTTGAAAATGTCTATTGACATCTACAAGTTCTATCATGATGACACCTCAACTTTGTCTCCATCATTCATAGATTTTTTAGGGTTTTTAACCAGTTTATCGCCGGTTTTCAGACCTTCTTTCACGAAAATTTCCCCATTAACTTTATCAATTTTAATGTCTCGTTTTTCTACTTTATTACCCTTACCTACTACAAATACATTATTATCTTTCGTTAATACTGATTTTGGTAATTTAATCGCATCTAATGGTACTTCGACATCTGTTGAATAGCCAGCACGTACGGGAATATCGATATTATCAATAACGATGGTATATTTTGATGTGTCTGAGTCTTCGCCACTACTTGGGTCCGAAACTGGGTTTGAAGCTTGCGTACCGCCGCCTTCTTCACTACTTGAATCAGTAGCTACTGCGCCGCTACCACCTTTATTCAAGCGTTCTTCATAACTTTTAGGTAATTCTGAAATTTTCTGTATTTCACCTTTGCCTTTTTTACCAGTACTTGTTACTTTGACGTCTACTTGATCGCCTTCTTTAATTTTCCCAAGATCAAACTCAGTCACTGTTGCTTTAATTTGTGGTTCATCTCCAACAAGTTGCAAAATAGGTTCGCCATCTGAGACGTGATCCGTATTTTTAATATCTATTTTGCCATCAAATGCAGCATAGATACTATCATTAACTTGACGATCATATTGATTTAGTTGTTGCTGCGCTTCCGCTCTCTCATTTTCATTTTTAGCGCTATCCACTTTATCAATTAATTGTTGGCGCTTATTATTATTAATTTCATAATTGATAAGCGGATCGCCTTCTTTAACTGATTGACCGTCATCAACTTGTGTACTTACATATGTACCTAATTGACTGTTGTTATTGTATGTTTTTACTGATTTAGGTGACGCCTTACCTTCTAAATTGAGTGGGCTCTCTTTTTCTACCTTATATGTATCATAGCCATTATTATCTTTCGAACTGTTGTTTGCTTGTCTTAAAATAAGTGCAATTGCAATTAATAAAATAATTACAATAACGGCGATGGCCCACGTCCACTTTTTCTTCAATTAGTAAACACTCCTTTAAAATATATTCATTTTAGATACTATCACAAACACACAATAAAAAATATAATGCATAACATGATTTTCTACACAATATTTATTTAAAAATATAAATCTAAAAATATTGTAATGTTAAAATGTGAATCTAAGTTAATTTATTATTTTTAATTTTATTTAATTTTTTTCTTAAAACTGTTTGAAAATATTGTAGGTAATGTTATGATTTGGAAACAATACATATAGGGGGCAAGGGACAGATGGAGAATTCTAATTTACCATTTTTACAACACTTTTCAAATTTACGCGAAAACCCTAAATGGGGGCTTAAACTGATCCTTTCTATTATCGTGGCAGCACTTTCTGCAGCTATCGGTGCCATGTCAATTGATTATAATGAAATATATCAAGAAGCAGGTGCGAATGGAGAAGCCATGGACATGGATATGGGCATGATCGGATTAATCGTGGGCATTGTTGGCGGCGCTTTTAGTAGTATTATAGGTATCGGCGTTACATTTGTAATCTTTTTAATTATTTCCAAAATAATGAAATCAGATGCAGGTGCAAAATCAATCTTTTCTGCAACGTTAAGTTTCTCTTTAATCACTGGCATCGTTGGGTTAATTGTTGTATTGATTCAATGGGTTGCAGGTTTATCACTGTTAGATTACAACATTGCAAGCCTAAACATTTTTGATAAAGGAAACCAAATGCTAGGTGCGTTAAATTTACAAACACTTATTGATGCATATGTCTTTGGTATTATGCTATTTGCAACAAATCGCCTATCTAAAAAGGCAGCTATGATATGGGCAATTGCTTACATTCTCGTATCAGTTGGCTTTGCTTTAATAGGCGCAAGTTTCCAATAATGAATATTTCTATCAAAAAACCCTGAAACATTGTTGTTTCAGGCTTTTTTGATTAATAAGTTTACTTATGTAAAAATAACGATTAAACATATTTTACATAAGCATATTCACTAATGATTCAACTCGTTTAAAACTTATTCTAAAAATAGAATTTTGTGAATGGCTTAAGGAGGAACGCTTTATGGCCAAAAATTCAAAAATAGACAAGTTTCTTTTGAGAAGCTTAGTTATTGTAACCATCTTGTGTTTTGGAACATTATTTTTACATATGTTTAATATCGTTAATGACACTGTATACTTAATTGCTTCAATTATTATGTCACTATTGATTGTCATGAGTGGCGTGATACATCTATGGGAGAAACAATTGATTCGCGGTATCATATTCACATTAATTGGTATCATTTTGTTAATAAGTAATATAGGTTTTATTTAAGTGCACCAGGTAAATAGACACTTATCTAATCGTTTTATATGCTTATTTACGATATATTAACAAAGTTATAGTTTTTATATACGTCATAACGAAATATATAAATCCAACCATCTGATGACATGAACCATTAACAAAAAATCCCGACGCACTGTTAAACAGTATGCCGGGATTTTTCTATTGCTATTCTACTTAAATGTTTCCTTCATAAACTAGAATTAAATTATAAATACTTCGCTTTTTCCGCTTCTCTTAGCTCAATACGTCTTATTTTGCCAGAGTTGGTCTTAGGCAAGTCTTCAACAAACTCAATTGCTCTTGGGTATTTATAAGGTGCAACGTCTTGTTTAACAAAATTTTGTAATTCTTTGATTACGCTTTCGTCCCCAGTAATGTGATCTTGCAAGATCACAAATGCTTTGACGATATTTCCTCTGATTTCATGTGGACTAGCTACTACTGCACATTCTTTAACGTATGGATGTTTTGTAAGTGAATCTTCAACTTCAAACGGCCCAATTGTATAACCAGAACTGATAATAATGTCATCTTTTCTACCTTCGAACCAGAAGTAACCATCTTCATCTAATTTCGCTAAATCACCAGTAATAAAGTATTCACCAATTTGTGGCTCAGCAGTACGTGCTTCATCTTTATAATAACCTTTAAACAAAGCAGGTAAATCTAACGGCACTGCGATATTCCCTACTTCATTTGGTTGTGCAGGGTTACCATCATCATCTATAACTGTAACGTAACTACCAGGAATGCCTTTACCCATTGATCCAGGGCGTCCTTCAGTGTCTTTTAAGAATCCGATCAACAATGTGCTTTCTGTCTGACCATAACCATCTCTAACTGTTAAATTAAAGTTTTGTTTGAATTTATCAACAACTTCTTTATTTAATGGTTCACCTGCAGATACGGCACTATGCAAATGTGCTAGTTTATAATTTGTTAGATTGGGTGACTTAGCCATTAAACGATATTCTGTTGGTGTACAACATAATACATTGATGTCGTATATTTCTAGTAATTCAAGATATGTCTCTGCATTAAATTTACCGTTATAGACAAATGCTGTCGCACCTGATCCTAAAATTGATAAAAATGGGCTCCATACCCATTTTTGCCAACCTGGCGCTGCAGTTGCCCAGACCGTATCATCTTCTACAATACTTAGCCAATGTTTAGGCGCCATTTGTAAATGCGCGTATCCCCAACCATGAGAGTGCACAACTGCTTTTGGATTTCCTGTAGTACCTGAAGTATATGATAATAAAGCAATATCTTCTTTTGAAGTTGCTTCAATTGTAAGCTCATCTGAAGCTTCAGCTTGTTCGTCTTCAACGTTTATCCAATTTTCTACTTTGTCACCAACAATAAATTTAAGTAATGACTCATATTCTTTAACATCCTTAAATTCTTCAACGCTGTCACTGGTAGCTAAAATTGCTTTCACTTCACCATGCGTAATCCGATATTGCAAATCTTTAGTGCGCAACATTTCAGAACTAGGGACGATAATAATACCTAATTTTAATGCTGCTAGATAAACTTCATATGTCTTAATTGCACGTGGCAACATAACTAATAATTTGTCACCTTTTTTTAAACCATATTTTAAAAACATATGTCCAATTTTATTAGCATTATTAATAAGTTGGGTATATGTCGTATCTTCTTCTTTACCACTTTGATCCCTGAAAATAATTGCTTTTTTCGATGGATTGGTTGCATATTTTTCAATTTCACTAACTATATTGTATTTTTCTGGAGCAATTAGATTTGCTTTATTCATTTGTTACTCTCCTTAAATCGATCATTAATTTTGTAATATGCGATGTAATATGAAATTACATCGGTTCTGATTATTCTGAAAATAAAAACACATGAGTATGCCTTTCTAACAGAACAAAAAGTTATTACATATCCACTTAGCTTATATACCTAAATCATTTTAACATTATAACAAATGATAATCTAATTTACTTCATCTAAGCATTTGTCGTATTGGTTTCATACTTGTATTTTGTGGTAAGACATTTATAGCAAAAACTTTATTAGGTGGTGCGGCATTATGAAGATTAAAGATTGGGAAAATGAAAAAGATACACTACACTTATTATCACAGATTTTGGGGAAATATAAATTAGAAGCAAATTACCAAGAACCTCAATGGTCTCACGTCACTCTTAATATAAATGTTCAAGGCTTTTCTACAGGTATGTTAAGTTATAAGACACATACCTTCTCACTGGAAGTTAATTTATTACAACATCAAATTGAAATAGTAGTTGACCAACACATAAATGATATCGATTTAGAAAATGGAAAAACAGTACAATTTTATTACAACCAAATTGAAACGATTTTAAACCAATTAGGTATTAACTTAAAAATCAATACGCTGCCGCAAGAAGTAACTCATCCAATTCCGTTTGAAAAAGACGATACACATCATCACTATGAACCTAAAATAGCTGAAAAAGCTTTAGATTTAATGAAATTTGCCTATCATGCTGAAGCGAATTTTATTAACAGCTTAAGAGTAAGAAAATCAAAACCGGGGTTATTCTGGGGAACTTTTGATATTTCATGCATTATTGTAAAAGATAAAGCTGCACCATTTGGAGATGATTCTAAAGTCATTGAACGCGCAGCCTTCGATGAAGAAATGATTGAATTTGGTTTCTGGTTTGGTGATGAACAGTTTGAAAGTCCAACATGTTTTGTCTTACCTTACCCTTTTGCAGACCAATCGTTTAACGCAGATCATCATTTCCCAGAAAATAGTTACTTCGATAAACAATTAATGGAGTTTATTTTTGAACACGCCCATCACCATCATGTTGATACTATTACTCAATTTTTCAAAGCATCTTATTTAAAATTTGCAGATTTTTTAAATTGGACAAATATCGATTATGCATTTACGCCTTTAAAAATGAAACCCAATTACTTAGATGATAAATCGTGACGCCTGAGTAACTTTAACTATGAGATGCATCTTAGGAACATAAACTTAAAGTAATATGTTCTTTTAAAATATTACACTGGATAGCAGCAAACTTTCTCAAAAATAAATCTATAACAGTATTTTAAAAAACTTATTCTTTTAAAGTGGTAGCCAGTTATACATGCGTCTTAATCCATGCAGTCATTTATGAAGGTAATCAGCATAGTACTTGTATTTTTTCTAGTTATTCTTGCTGGAGCGGCCCCCCGAAACTATTTTGGAAAATATGGTTTCTCTCCCGCTTCCTTCTTTATATATAATCTTTTTACATACACCAACTGATGTTAAATAACCAATTCGAATTGTATTGCAATATAAGCAAATGTACTTACATGCATATTTAAACACAATGATAAATAAATTTTAAAAAAGTAAGTTCAACCTTTAGCTTTAACATACGACAAGTGATATAATGTTTTGATGTGTAATTTGTTAAGAAAGAAGTGAGTATATTGACAGAAACCGGAACATTCCATATTGAAAAAAGAATCCCTCTGTTTATAGTTCTATTGTCAGGGGCTTTTATAACTATTTTAAACCAAACTTTACTTGGTACAGCGTTGCCACCCATTATGAAAGACCTTCAAGTATCAGAAAGTACAGTTCAATGGTTACAATCTATATTTATGTTAGTAAACGGGATTATGATTCCTGTCACTGCATTTTTAATTGAGCGCTTTACATCGAGGCAACTATTCTTAACTGCAATGAGTATCTTTGCAGCAGGTACGCTACTCTGTGCTATTGGAATTGATTTTTCAATGCTATTAATTGGACGTGTCCTTCAAGCTGCGGGCGCAGGTATTATGATGCCGCTTATGCAAACTATTCTATTTTTAACTTTCCCTAAAGAAAAACGCGGTACAGCAATGGGTCTATTCGGACTTGTTATCGCATTTGCTCCAGCAATTGGACCTACCTTATCTGGTATATTAGTTGAACACCTATCTTGGAGAAGTGTCTTCTATGTAGTATTCCCTATCGCGATTGTTATTATTATCGCTTCCATTTTCTTATTAAAAAATGTTACAGAAACAACGCATCCAAAATTAGATATTGCTTCAGTTATCTTATCTACGCTAGGTTTTGGCGGATTACTATATAGTTTCAGTTCTGTTGGTGAAGCAGGTTGGGGAAGTATTCAATTTATTGTACCTATCATTGTTGGTGTCGTTTCACTCGTTATATTTATTCGCCGCCAATTAAATTTAAAAGAACCAATGCTCGAGTTTAGAGTGTTTAGTTACGGTATTTACACATTAGGTACTGTACTAAGTATGTTTGTATTCGGCGTATTAATCGCAACGAACATCATCTTACCACTATACATGCAGAATATGTTAGAATTCTCTGCATTAGAATCTGGTTTAGTATTACTTCCAGGGGCAATCATTATGGGTATGATGAACCCTATTACTGGTTATCTATTCGATAAATTTGGTGGCAAGTGGCTCGCTCGTATTGGCTTATTTGTATTAGTTATTTCAACATTACCATTTACAGTGTTAACAGAACATACAAGCTTTACGTATCTTGCTACTTCAAACGCATTCAGAATGGTTTCAATCGCTATGGTTATGATGCCTATGACTACATTAGCAATCAACCAATTACCAAACGATTTGATCGCACATGGTACAGCGATGAACAACACATTTAGACAAATGGCTGGTGCAATTGGTACAGCAGTTTTCATTACTATGATGTCTGTTTCAGCAATACCTTCAGAAGGTATGGTTGGTATGATTCATGGTGTAAACATCACATTCATTACTGCTACAATTATTTCAGTTATTGCACTGCTATTATCATTTAAACTTTCTGATGACAGTAAGCCAAAACGTCGTACATTATAATTCATAATCGTTATCAAAACCTCGTAAACATTTTAGTTTACGAGGTTTTTCTGCAACATAATGCACCAAGGGTTTATTCATAGTAATAATAAGGTTATCATCCACCCTTATCCCAAAGTGTTTTGCTTTAATTAGGAACGGGTAACTATATACTAGCTCTTGACATAATTTTTCGTTTTACACTTGCTACTGTTAGTCGTCTATTTTGCACTAACAGTAGTTTTTATTTTATCTTGCTATGTTACGCTTTCTAGTGGATGGGTTATACAATCATTTAGAGGTGATACTACATGGATGAAAACACAAAAAAAAGAATTAGAGTTTACATTTCTAGGCTTTGATATAAAAATTGACGCTTTCTATAAACTTCTTTATCAAATCAACGATATCCTGTTAGCCTTATGCTTTATCATTGGTAGTTTTTTATTTTTTAGTGAATCCACTACTTTCTATGGCACTGTACTATTTGTCATTGGTAGCTTTGAATTATTAATTAGACCTATCATAACTATTATTAGAGATATCCATATATATAAAGTTAAGAAAGATAAAAATTTATAAGTTTGAGTTGTTTTCTGCTAAATAGATAATGCTGTATACACTCTTTACTAAATTTACTCTAATAGGGAGGCATTGATTAGAAACTCATTGCTAGATAAATTTATGAAAAATTTAATTACCAATTTTCAACAATGGTTTCAAGACGAAAAATGAAACCACAGGCAGATGCGCATCAAATATTAAAACAACTAAAAATAAACTGAAAACAGTTATATTTTTAGTGAGCAGGATTATTGCTACTCCCACGGTATATTATTACACTGTAAGAATAATAAGAAAACGAAAAAAGTTAATACCAGACACATTCGATAAAAATTGAAAATCAGCAAAACAAATAAAAAGCACACAAGTGGAATATCTAAAATGATAGAATCAGGTGATATAATGAAAAAAGTTTTGGTTAAATATGACGAATTAGTCCCTAAAGCAGCAGAACTGACAATTAAAGAAACTGAAAATCGTTTTAATGATTTAGTCCCTGAGCAAGTTTCAGATGCCGAGGAATTTATGGGAAAAACGACTGACGCCTTTCTAGATCATTACGAAGCAGTATTTCGCAAAAATTTACACGATCTTGTACTAGTGTCTCTCAACGAGCAACTTAATGAATCATAACTTTTAAAATGATACACTTTGGCGAAAATGCTTGAAACCAAAAATAGCATTTATCAATCACATGCATTGTGTGACATTAAGCGTTTAGAATATAAATATATTTACCTAAAGTACAAACGTCAATTTCTATTGAAATAATATAGAAATTGACGTTTGCTTTCATAAATCTAAGTGTCTTTTAGTTCGGCTAAATAAATGCATTCTTTATTACTGACTAATACTATAATTCAGCTAACAAACCATTTTTACTTTTATATAATAAAAACAGCCTATGTTTCATGTAATAACTACGTGGAATATTAATACTATGAGTACCTAAAGGAGGTAATACGATGACTTTCGAATTTAAACATGATGTAGGAACTACTGAATTACCAGAAAATATTAATTCAGCAGTAGCTTTAGAATTTTCATTCGTTGATGCATTAGTAGCTTTAGATATAGACATTAAAGGTATTGCTGATGATAATGATAGTACGAATTTAATATCACCAATAAAAGAAGAAGTCGGTGACTATGTCTCAGTAGGTACACGTGTTGATCCAGATTTTGAATCAATTCGTTCTGCTGCCCCACAACTTATTATCGGAGATGCTGATCGCCATGACGATATATATAATGAATTAAGCGAGATAGCTCCTACGATTTTATTTAGAAGCTTTGACGCTGGTTACCAAGAATCATTAGAAGTATTCCAACGTATTGGTACAGCAGTTAGTAAATCTAAAGAGGCTAAAGAACGCTTAGATAGTCACAAAGATTTAATAAATAACTATAACAATCAAATTGATATAGATAAAAATAAAGAAACCCTAGCAGTTGTAATTTCTGAACAAGGTGTGACTGCACATTCAGATAAAACATATGTGGGTGAATTTTTAAATAAATTAGGTTTCAAAAACGCACTTAACGAAAAAATTGCTGATAAATTACCAGCATATAGAGAATCAGATTATTTAGAAATGTCATATGAACAACTTGCTAATGTTAATCCAGAAAGATTAATTGTTATGGTTGAAAATGATGATGATGAAGACTTAAACAAATTACAAAATAGTAATCAATGGGACGATCTTGACGCTGTAAAAAATAACAGAGTGCATTTTGTAAATAGAGATGAATGGGCTAAATTACGTGGTTTAGTAGCTTCTGAAGATATGATTGAAACTTTAGCTAACCTCAAAGAATAATCAGCATTTATACCGGCGTTAAAATATCAAAAACTTTATCCTTTTACCTTCCAACTGCTGTGATGTTAAATATATTTAACGAAAATAAGTGTTCGCTTATTCACACCCCTCACTACTGCGAGTAGCGAGGGGATTTTTATTGGTTTGGCCTAATGTCGCCTAATTTTTTATTTCATTTACTATGCCAATAAGTAGACGCATCATAACACAATCAATGATGATTGACGCTTTAATGCGAACGAAAATGAGCATCCTTTTATACCTCTTTCTTTAAATCAACTTGGCGCTCGAGAGATAGGTGATTTCATTATTATAACGTCTGTAAACATCTGAATGTGCCCACTCCCAGCAATCGATTGTGTTAACTAAAAACAAACAATTCCATGGTTTATTTTGCTGTTTAATTACTTGATGGTTACATATAATGATTATTGGCATTACAGCTCTAACCATAGTTCAAAAGGATAAATCACTATGTGGCTGTTTATGTTTATAATTTTTATGTATGGTATTTTATTTCTAAATGACTAAAACACTTCTTTTAAAAAGAGGTGTTTTTTTATAAATTATAATCATCATTTCACTCAATATAGTTCTTTATATTTAAACGGTTTATATAATCTTCTTGGATACCGACTAATTACTAGTTTTATTAATATAAGAAAAGCGAAATCTTTATACCCCTATAGGGTATATGTTATACTCTCATTATCTTATAAATATCTTTAAAAATTAAAATTCAGGAGGTTTATTGTGTCGAATAACTGAAACCCCCATAGTCAACATGAATGTGAGCAACGTTATCGTAATAAATACGATGAGGAAAATAACTCAAAATTTACGTGTGCTACAGGATATAACGTGGTTATCGCCCCTCTTATGTCCGATATATCAGCTTTTATTAGTTTGATATTACCACAGACTGCAGACGCAATTATTAATATCTTTAAACACGATACTCATAGTAATTAACGCTTTTACATTAAAATAAACGAAGGAGTTTTTAAATATGATGAAAGAATTGAGCTTTATTATATTAGCATCAGGTTTAGTATTATCAGCTTGTTCCAATGATAATGAAAAAGAAAAACAAGAGTCTAAAGACCAACAACAAGAAGAACATATGGCACATAAAAGCGAAAGTAAAGCTCCAAATGGTATAAAGACTACAGATGATGGTAAGTTTAAAAAAGGTGATGAAGTTACTATTACAGCAGGACACATGCCTGGTATGAAAAATGCCGAAGCTACCGTAAAAGGCGCTTACAAGACATATGCTTATGTCGTAAGCTACACACCTACAAATGGGGATGAAAAGGTTAATAATCATAAATGGGTTGTTAATGAAGAAGTTGCCAACGCCCCTGAAAGCGGACTCAAAAAAGGCGATACAGTTAAGTTAGAAGCTGATCACATGCCTGGTATGAAAGGTGCAAAGGCTAAAATAGATGATGTAAAAAACACCACCGTTTATATGGTAGACTATGAATCCACGGAAAATGACGAAGTGGTTAAAAATCATAAATGGATGACAAGCGACGAACTCAAATCACGTTAAGCATGTTACTAACATTTATAAATTAACTATTTAAGATTATACTTTTAAAAATGGATTGTTGAAACCAACAATATAACATTTGCTTTTGTCACTTTACTTAGTATGTGTGGGTAATTTTAGCTAACAAACGAGAAATTCTTGCAACATATGCTCCAAAATTCAGCTCCGAAAAGATTTCTTAAATTAGAAATCTTCACGGGGCTTATTTTATATTCCTTTCCTCTCTTACCACAGGTATTTAGCTTTATCCTTGTATTTTCTCTTATGTTCGACAGAGTACCTTGTAATGTATCAAAATTATATTTAGCGATTTTATCCTTATTTTGAGCTTCTATTTGTTTTATATTATTAATAAATCGTTCAATATTATCCAAAGTTTCTATAAATATATCTGTTCTATTGTAAATATATCTATTTAAATAAATAATTTTAGCATTATTTCCGAGAAGTTCTTTTTCTATATCGCTTATATAACTATTAAATATAGTGAAAATATCTACGTTTTTTATTTCTTTATACTGCATTTCTAACTCGCTTCTTTTTTTTCGCTCTTCATTTAATATAGCTTCAATATACTGTTGGTATATCCCTTGTTTTTTCATATATATTTTTTGTTGCTTCATCAATTTTTCAGATAATTCATTTTTATATTCTATTAGTTCAGGGTTTTGTGGAAAGTGAAAGTTTATTAGCTTTAATAAATCTTCTCCTTCTATACTATCACTTATTTGTAGTTCATAATTTTCAAGTAAATAATCTTCTAATTCATCTATTTCTTTTTCATTTAAAGTTACTATGCCATTTAGGCATAATTCTTTAAGTTTCATATAAATGTTGAGACGATAACCAAATGAATATCTACCACCTTTTATTATATCAATTGCTTCACTTTCTTTACCTTTAACTTTATCCTCACTATACAACATAAAATTTCTTAATATATACAGTACGTCTTCCTCTGCATTTTTTTCACTAAAATTATCGTTTAGCTTTTTTTGATATTCTTCTATATCTAAAACACCTTCTAAAATATAATTGTTTAATTCCCTTGAAAAAAAGGAATATTTTTTTGCAATTTCATTTTCTTGAAAATATTTTTGGTAAATTTCTTCTTCAGGTGATGGTTTTTTTTCTTAGAGTTTATAAAAGTAAACCCATTAGGAACTTTCATATCTTTGAATTTTTCTTCATTGTCAATTACATTATTTCTATTTATATTATGCAATATAAATAGAGAAATAAATAAAGACATACGTGTATTCACTTGTTCTTTATTACAATTTTCTAATTGATCATATATATTTTTAAAATCTGTTATTACCAAATTTAACGTCCTAAGATTTAATACATTTGCTTTAGACGTGGACAAGGGTGAAACCTGAATTAATTCTATTAAATCTTGAATTTCATTTTCATTAAAATAACTTTTTCTCAAATCATTATTTAATATTTTCTTTCCTACTTCTAAATTACTTGGAAACTTTAAATTTCTACTGATTACCTTCTCCCAATAATTTTTCATCTCATTTTTATTTTCACTCGTTATTGCTTCTTTATTACCAATTATAATAACTTTACAGTTAAAGCTGTCTAATAAAACATTACGTATAAACCCTAAAAATTCTTTTAAACTGATTCCATCATTTAATCTTTCTATATCGTCTATTATAAAGACGACTCGTCCTCCATTATTATTGAGCTTATCCTTAATTTTATCACGTGCTTTTGATTCTAAATAATCATCTATTGAAGCAGTTATATTTTCAGTATTCAAAAACTTTACTTCAAACATTTTAAAAATATTACTAATTCCTTGTTTTAAGTTTTCGCTAATTACATCATCATCTACATAGCTCAAAATTTTTGTAACAATTATTTCTTTTATTTCTTTCAAACTATGCTTGCCATATACGCTAATATATTCTTTCTTATAACATTTCTTATCGTGGATTTCTTGAATTTCATCATTATCTTCTCCTACTTTATTTAAGAAATAATCATGCTCAAAGAAATGTGTTTTACCTGTTCCCCATCCTCCATCAACAAACACTGCAAAATTTTCATCTTTCTCTATATAATTTGTTATAGCTTCTTTAAATTTTTCCATTCGTTCACTTCCGTTTATATAATTTTATAAAAAATTACCAACTTTTATAAAAAGCAGTTAAGGTTTAAATGTGCTAAGGATATAAAAATTCCAATTATTTTGTATATTATGTTCTCAACTCAATAATAACCACTTCTATTAACTCAACCTAGTAAATTTTATATAAATTATTCTTTATGTTACACTCATACTCATTAATTAAAAATATGGTTCGTCATATGCAAGCCTTACTGTCGTCTAAAGCAAAGTAGGGTTTAATTTTTTATATCCTTTCTCTATTTGGAATATAATATTTTGAGTAATAGCAATCACATTTTGGATCGCATCGTTTTATGTTTCTGAACTATGATATTTTACCACTATATTTGGGATAATTATTATAGTAAATATATCTATGTACCCTTGGTTTAATGATCTACCTATAGGCAATAATAATGATTTCAGAGCTTTTATTTGGTTAATAATGAATATTTCGGTCAATGTTTTCAAATAAAATTTAGCCTTTTTATGATCAAGTTTGTTAAAAAGGAGTGATCAATCATCTTATATTACTACAAATTATTTTGGATGAATGGGTTAAATCTAAAAGGGAGGTCAAGACGTAAAGAATTTTGGTACCCAGAACTAATGACATTTATTATTTCTTTAGTGGCTTCTGTTTTAAACTATATAATACCTATACCTTCCATTTTAGCTATAATTATTTATTGGATTTTTACAATAGCTACATATATCGCAAATTTTTCTGTATCAGTTCGACGGTTTCATGATTTAGGTATGTCTATGCTTTTCCCTATAATATTTTTTATTTTTGGTATAATACTAGGTGTCACTAATAACTATATAGCTGAAATAAATACAGGCTCGTTCTTGTATACTTTATTTGTCATTATCGGGGTTATATACATAGTAATGTGTATTATATCTTTAGCTATTTGTTGTACTAATGGTTCCAAAAAAGAAAATAAATATGGTAAGGACCCTAAAGAAATATAACCTATCAAACCCAATATAGCTAAAAGTATAAGTATTGCGTTATCATACAATCTAAACACTTCTTAGGTTTATGTTATAGGTAATACTTATTTTTTTAATTATTATACTTTTTGCTTAATTTACAAAATCTCAATAAAAATTACCCCCGCCCCCACATCTTTCAATTCTTGCGGGGTGAGGGGGTATTAGGATTTGTTTATGTTTGTATCTGTATTTTCTCTTATGATTTTCATAACGCCTTAGTGGCTATAAACAAAAGTATCTCTCTTGATTCTTTTTAAAAATCTTCAACTAACGTTTCTTCAATTTGCCTTTAACTTTATCTACTATGTTTTTTTAACTACTTTTTCTCGCTTTGCTCTTGTATATCTTTAAGTGTTATCTTCACTTTTGCTTCTGGCAAAAGCTTTATATCTTTTGTCTCTTCTTTAAATTTTCCAAATTATCTTTTATATACAAATTCTGTAAATCCCGAAGGTCTGCTGTCTTACTAATATATGTTTTAATAGTTGCTGATTTAAATTCACGAAATTTATGAGATACGTCTTTAATTCTTTTATAATAATCTAACTCACTCATTTTATATTTTTATGAGACTCTTCTATACGAAAAATAATTTCCTTTTACATTATCTATATTCTCTAAATTCCTTCCAGAACTTCACTTTCTATTACTATTATTAATTAAATTGACTATACATTAGTAACCTGTATAGTCAAAACATATTTACGGGGATATGCAACGCCCGATAATCAATCCTTTTCATTCATTAGTGTTATATACTTTTTAATCCATTGCTTAATGTCTGCTTCCTGTAAGTTGTCTGTAGCAATTTTAACCATATAGTCGGCCACTTCTTCATTACTAGCATTAAACTGATATCCATTCATCTTAAGGAAAACAACCAATGTCATTAAAGCTGTTCTTTTATTACCATTGTAAAACACATGTTTTTGTACTAAATTTCTAACTAAGTTAGCTGCTTTCAGTTCTAAAGTGGGGTACTGTTCTTCACCAAATACACATTGCTTAGGTGCGTTAACTAGCATATTTAAAGCATTTGGTTCTTTTACGCCTATTTGCTCATTAGGGCTATATTTATTAATAACATATACATTTAGTGTGATAATGTCTTTTTCTGTTAAATACTGCATATGCTGTCCTCCAGTAGTCTTTATCATTCATCTACATCTACGTATTAACCTGCTGCTATCTATTCACTAAATCTTTTAAAGCACTATCATACTGATTACTTACTTGA
Source organism: Staphylococcus sp. GDY8P120P (assembly GCF_017892065.1). NCBI lineage: Bacteria > Bacillati > Bacillota > Bacilli > Caryophanales > Staphylococcaceae > Staphylococcus > Staphylococcus sp. GDY8P120P. The sequence continues at coordinate 143,158 of NZ_JAESKI010000013.1, forward strand.
TCGGCCATGCTTAAAATATCCATTTCGTTACTATCCGTTTTAACTGCTTCTAATACCACTTGACCATTCTCAACGTTAAATGCGATTTTTTGTCCCTCATTAATATCTAAAGCTTGTATTACTTCCTCTGGTATTGTTAGAACCTTGCTATTGCCAATTTTTCTAAGTTTTCTTGTGTTAGTTACTGCCATATTGGTTATCCCCTTCCGAAATCGTATTTCCTAATATATCTTTGTATATCTTTCACTATATATCATGCGCTATCTTTTGTAAATAAAATCATTTAGCTTTAATTCATTAATCACTTTAGCTTCAAAAGCTTCTTTATAAATAAAATTCCTATATACATTACCTGTCGGACGTTCTATATACATGTTATATAAATACATCTCTTTATCTAAACTAACAAACTTTTTTTAACAATTATCAGTATCTTTCTCAATTTCTCCAAGTATTAATACGTTATTTCAGCTTTCATAAATAAAATTATTTATGAAACTACAAGCCTAGTAACAAATCAGCAATAGTCGCTACAATTAAATGCATAAGCTACCTCCTATTTATAAAATTCAACATACTTACTTAAAATAAAAACAATTTATTTCTAATATGTTGGACCACTATAATTATATTTCTCTTTTACAAAAAAATATATTATTCTTATAAAAATACTATTTCTTTTAATCACTATTTTTGTTAACCTTTAATCGGCGTAAAAAATTTAGGAGGTTACATTTTGGAACTTTTATCTATGGAAAATATTAGTAAAAAAATCAAACGAAAACGCATTTTGAAAGACATCACATTTTCACTTGAAAAGGGACATATTATAGGTTTGGTTGGCGGAAATGGTGCTGGTAAAACCACATTAATGAAAGTTATTTTAGGGCTTTCTAACTATCAATCTGGTACTTTGAAAAATCATATCAGTACTAATCAGAACGATATAGGAGCGTTGATTGAAGCTCCTGGATTATACCCATTTTTAACAGGTTATGAAAACATGAAATTAATCGATGAAGACCCCGATAATAAAAATATAAATCTTATTATCGAAAAACTAAAAATGGAAGACTTTATACATAACAAAGCCAAAACCTATTCTTTAGGTATGAAACAAAAATTAGGTATTGCGCTTGCTTTCTTAAACCATCCACAACTCGTTGTATTAAACGAGCCTATGAATGGATTAGATCCTCGGGCTGTAAAAGATGTGAGAGAAGCAATTATTAACTTAAGGGAACAAGGTGTTACTTTCCTTATATCTAGTCACATATTAAGTGAACTTGTTAAAGTGACTGACTCACTCTTGATTATCGATAAAGGGGAAATTGTTAGAGAAACTACAATGGATGAATTGAATCAAACAGATGAAAATGATTTAGAAAATGTACTTCTTAATATTATTGACCGTAAGGAGAAAGCCTAACCATGACAACACTCGTAAAACAAGAACTATTTAAAATGTTCAAGAAAAAATCATCTATCATTATTCCAATCCTTATTTTTATTTTAATGATTGGGTTAGCAGTACTAAGTAAAAATTACCCTGATATTATGGGGTCAAAATCACTATTCAAACAAGGTTATAGTTCATTTTCTTGGATTTTCTTTCTCATGATTATACAAGCAAGTACGATAATTACAATGGAATTTCATTATGGTACAATTAAAAATTTATTATATCGAAATTATTCTAGAACAAGCATTATCATAAGTAAGTTTATATCATTATTTATTTATTCACTTATTATATTTGTGATTAGTATTATCATTTCTTTAGTTATCAATTTAACTATGTTCTCTGACATTAATATTTTAAAACAAACGGGTGATAACCTATCCCTTTTACAAGAAATGTTATTAACTGCATTAGGTAATTATGTTGGCATGTGGTTATTACTAAGCTTAACGCTACTTATCTCTTGTATATTCAAAAGTCCTGGCGTTTCTATTGCGATTGGCATTATCTTTTATTTCGCTATTTCTATTGTTTCTGGCATATTATTTGCATTAATTAATCAATGGGAATGGTTAAAATGGTTGCCTATTAATATGTTGAACTTAAGTTCTCAAATTATAGATAATGAAATGATGAAATCATTTACTAAACTGGAATTGCATGAATTATTTATTGGCAATATTGTTTATATTGTAGTTTTCTTAGCTCTAGTTATCCTCGTTTTCAAAAAGAAAAACGTCTAATTTTGGCACCGAAATTATAGTATAACTAAACACGCTCTTAGCACTATTAAGAGCGTGTTTTTTTAATAAAAAGGTTAATAAAACATAAATTAAGATTAATTTTAAAGATAACTTATTTTAGTATAAGGATTATTATTTTGTTTTCTTAGCTTACTGATACAGAGATACTTTAGATAATATATGGTTTATTGTCTTTTTGATGATTGCATTATTGTTTTTAACCTTGCAACTGATTATTTTGCATCTAAACAGAAATGAGGAATTAAATAATGGCTAATAAAGAAGAAAAAGTAACGCATCCTAAGGCAAAATCACTTGGTATCATAGGCAACATTCTGGGATGTTTGACTATTGTAATATACTCACTGAAATCAACTTTTAGTATTCCTAATTTAGAAAATACAGCTCTTATTACAGCTTTTTTGACATTTATATCGTATTTTATTGGAAACATTATATTAAAATCCGCCATAGGAATGATTGCTAGTTTTATACTGACTTTTTATTTAATTATCATACTTTTAACTTAATTTACAAAATCACAAAGGAGCGTTATATATGTTTGAAGCTAAAAAGAATACGATAAAATCCATGCTAATACTCGTATGGTGTTTTATTTACACTGCTACTGATATGTATAACAAAATGAACTTATTTATCCTTATCATAATTGCTATTGTATGCGGTTTAGCCATCCATTACATAGTTGATTTTATCTTTAATCAAATAGATCAATTTTAAAAATAAGAGATGAATATTGAAAAAATTAATAAGTTATCCTGAATTCAAATTTTTAAAAATGGAGGTGAATAAAATGAAAATTTCTTGGATTTTTTGGTGGATCATAAGTGCTATTGAAGTTTTAAGTTTTATAGGATTCTCAATTTTACTCTGGATGAGAGATATAGATGCTAGCGGAGCAATACAAACGACGCAATTAAAGTGGGCTAATATAGCTGTTTTAGGTTTTGCTTTTTTATTTCCATTTGCAATACAAGTAGCATGGTTAATCACTAATTTAGTCTTATCAAAAAACAAATTAAATCAGTCTTAGATTAAGAAAAAACGGTCATATCAACAACCAATCGAATTTAATACCTTTGAATTATTTCTGTATATAGTATCAAGACACGAAAAAACTCATTTCAAAAACCAACAAAAAGAGGTGGATTATGTTCAATATCCAAGATCCCAATTACGCTAAAAGATCTATAAAAATATTCATCTTCACAGCTATTATTTTCTTAATCACTTTTGTTCTAGCAGTTATTTTCAGCCCGTCAATCGAAAATTTCAAAAATATGACAGATGGCCAACATGGGAACATCGCCAGGGCAAATGGCTTAACCAAGGTTTGGGAATATATTATAAATAATGGCTTTAAAGTCCCCTTTCAAATGTTTATATTTTCTTTAATTCCAATTCCATTTTTATACTTTTTAAATTTAGTTTCTACAACAATAACCACTGGAATAGTATTTGGTTTTGTAGTTCATTTTGATTTTGATAAAGGTATCATAATGGTATTATCTTCAATTCCGCATACAATCATAGAAATACTTGCAATGTGTCTTGTTATCAGTGGTTTATATAAAGTAAGCCAATCAATTATTAGAAAAATAAGTAATATTTTTAGAAAAACTAAAAAGCAAAATTTATCATTTAAATTGGCGTTAAGTAATGTTTTTAAAATTTACTTTCTAATTGCTTTACCTTTATACATACTCGCAGGATTTATAGAAACATACTTAACAGATTTTATATATAATTTATTTATTTAAATACAACGTTGCTTTATTAACGTTGAACTTCTAAATCCTTAACACCCCCCAAACTTGTCGAATGGTTGGCTTAACAGCTCACACTATGCCGGCATCCGTCTGCAAGTTTAATTAAGCGTGCTTCTAAACACATAATAAATTTTCTCGGCATAAATACATTCTTTAAACAAAATTTATGCTCTATATTTAAGAAGATAAGCCATAAATTAAAAGTGTAATTGGTGAAATCAAGAGTAAACCACTAGATAAAACATCTAACCGTTTATCTTTATTATTACTAAGTGTATTTTTTAAAAGAGAAATAAAAGACACTAATATTAACAAAGTACAAATTATATATATAACTATAATAAAAGTTCTTTTTTAATAAACTTTATCATAACGATTATGGTTTTACAGGTCTATTTGTCGTCGTTATAAACGAATTAAGTCTCGTAAGGTCACACTTATGCGTTCTAAAAAGAATGTGGGCAAAATCGTAAACGACCTTTGTTGATTTTCATTTTAGTTTTAATTAAACAGTTTTGTAGTGCAGATACAACAATTAATACTACATCAAAATTCAATTAAGATTTAGAGATTTCGGATAAATAGTTGCACAATTTGTCTGTTTTAATATCTCTATATCTTCCGATAAATTGTAATATAGTAACCTAATCCAAAGAATATTTAAAAAAATTATTTATTATCTATACCAATATACACAGGGTGACTCCCTCTACTTTGATTAAATAACACTAACTTCTTCCAATATCACTTTTTTTGTTTATTTATCATTACTTGGATATATAAAGCAACCCATAACTCCTTAGGATGAGGTGTAGAAGATTCCATTATTAAACGATGTTGCTCACCCCTACGTTGAGTGAATAGATTTTTTCCTAAGTCTAAAAACGAGCGACGTGCTGAAAATATTTTTGTTCCTTCTTTGTTTGAAATAGTTGTCTCAGTTGATAAGTATGGATTATTGAATAAATATGTAGTCTTATTATCAAAAAACGCATAGGACGTTTGTTGCTTAATGCCGCCTTTTAAGATTTTTATCATCTCTAAGCGATCAATTGCTTGGTTATTAATCAATACACTATAATGTGGCCTTAAAGACCACAGTTTAATCCTTTTCAAAATAATATTATAGTTCGGTGATGTAACTTTTAAACCGGAAGCAGATACAATATCAAAAATACTAAGCCATTTTTGAATTTTATTATTAAAATATAGCGTCCAAGCCATTTCTGTTAAACCATGTATTTTAATGTGCATATCATCAAATATATATAATGGTGCTTGATAAAAAAATTCATTTTCTTCTAATCAAGGGCTTTTTTCTCTTATTGCAATTTCTTTTTTATACCGTCTTTTATAAAATTTTCTCAATGTAATTGAACCAATCAACGCTAAAATACTTGCAAACCAAAATGCGGTTAAAATTCCTGGTGAAATAGGATTACTTAAAATTCCTACCAAACTACTAATCATTATAACCGTTACTAAAATAGTTTCAATAAATAATAATAAAATAGCCAATTAAACCTATCCTTTTCAAATAATTCATTTTTCCTAATTCATTTTTCCTGGGCATAATATAACATCTACACCAAGTTTCTGCTGTATAAACATAACAAAACGGACGGTTTTTATATAAATAAAGTAAAAACCATCCGTTTTATAAAATGTTTGAACCGCTTGAGCAATTATGTGCCTTACACGCTTCTTTTTAATATAACTATTGGTAATAATCGTCAACTACGTTGAGTAGTTGATTTTTACATAAAGCCTTTTAACATGCCATACCAATACATTCTCGGTAACAAATCTTTTTTAAATATATACATGCTTCTTCGTTCTTTGGCTTGGTTAAAAGGTAACGTTTCTTGTGGCTTTTTATTATAATCAAATTCAGCTAAGATTAATTTATTATAGCCTGTGACAATTGGGCATGAGGTATAACCGTTGTAATGATGTGTTAACATTTCGTTATTCATTACTTGTAACAAATTAAGTGTCACGACAGGCGCCTGTTTTCTGATAGCTGCACCCGTTTTCGAAGTTGGTGCGTTAGATGCGTCGCCTAGACCAAATACATTTGAATATTGTCTGTGTTGTAAAGTGCTAGGATCTACATCTACCCAACCATCATTATCTGCAAGCGCACTTTTTTTAATCACATCTAAAGGGCCCATAGGTGGCGTAACATGTAACATCTCGTAGTCTAATGTTTTTACATCACCATTCTTAATATGCTCAAATTTGGCCATTTTTTTCTCTCCGTCAATTTCAATCAGATTGTAATTGTAATTAACAATAATATCTCTTTCTTCAGCTATTTTTTCTAATTCTTTACTATACTTTTCTACATCAAACAACGCAGTTTTAGGTGTTTCATATATTACGTTAGCTTTTGAACGGATATTATGTTTTCTAAAATAATCTTCAGCTAAATACATAATTTTCATCGGTGCGCCTCCACACTTAATAGGTGTATTGGGGTGCGTGAAAATAGCATTACCGCCTTTGAAATTAGAAATTTGTCGCCAAGTTTCGGTTACATACTCTGGCGAATAATTAGAACAAACGCCATTTTTACCTATGTTCTCTTGTAACCCTTTAATAGACGACCAATTAATTTGTAGCCCTGGAGCAACAATTAAATAATCGTAATTAATGGTTGTATTATCTCCTAGCGTAATATTGTTACTTTCAGGTTTAAAACTTAAAACAGCTTGATTAATCCACTGTGTCCCTTTAGGTATAACATGCTTCATGCTTTTACGAGAGTTTTTTAGTTTAGAAACGCCCCCGCCTACTAAAGTCCATAAAGGTTGATAATAATGATTTTTAGCTGGATCAATAATAGCTATATTGCCCTTTAAATGTTGGTTTTGTTTCAATAATCTAGAAGCAACTGTGATACCTGCTGTGCCTCCGCCTACAATAGCAACTTGATAGTGTTTAATCATTTACCCACATCCTTAAATTATTTTAATGAGGACGGTAAATCTTGATAGCCTTCTCTAACGTTTACAATATTAGTAAAACCTCTATATTCTAGTATACCCGTTGCAATCGAACTTCTAACCCCTGATTGACAATGAACGTATATTTTATCGTTTTTATCAAAAGGAATTTCTGCGCTTAATAATTTACCATGAGGGATATTCACCGCTTGTTCTAAATGTCCTTGGTTCCATTCTTCATCGTTACGCACATCTAGCACATGAGTTTCTTTGCCAGTCATATCCGCGCTGTGAATAGAAGATGTCATGATTGTTGTTTGTGGCAAACGATAACCTGCTACATTTTCAAAACCAATTAATTGTAAAGTATGCACTGCTTCTTCAACTGTAGCTTTATCGCCAATTAAGTCTATATCTTTATCATAGTCTAAATACCAACCGATTTGATTAATAAAGTTGTGATTATAAGGAATATTGATAGTTCCTTGCGTATGACCGCCATGGAAAGCTTCTTTACTACGAAGATCAAAAGCGATTCTTTCATTGTTTGAGCTAGGGTAAACATTATAAGGTTGGTACATGCTCATACCAAATTGGTTAATTTGTTTCATTTGGGCAAAATGATGCGGTGGGGCTGGTTGGTTTGATGTCAATGTTTCAACAAACGTTGCTTCATCAGTTACATTAAAGGCCCAGTTGTTTATTTTTTCGTAACCTAACGTAGACATCGGTACTGCCCCTAATGCTTTACCACATGGGCTACCTGCACCATGACCTGGCCAAATTTGAATATAATCTGGTAAATCTTTAACATTATTTATAGATTGATACATTTGTTTTGCACCGATTTCTGTTGAGCCTTTCATTTGAACAGCTTTTTCTAATAAATCAGGTCTACCTATATCACCAACGAAGATAAAGTCACCACTAAATAGTCCCATCGGTATATTAGAGCCTCCCCCCTCGTCAGTAAGTAAGAAACTAATACTCTCAGGGGTATGACCTGGCGTATGCAAGACTTCTAATTTAATATTTCCTACATAAATAGTGTCTTGATGTCTAACAAAATGAGTTTGTTTTGGCATCTTTTTATAACTCAAATCATCGTCACCTTCACCAGAAACGTATATACTTACGTCCAATTTGTCCGCAACATCTCTAATACCTGAAGCAAAGTCAGCATGAATATGCGTTTCAGCAGCTTTCGTAATTGTAAAACCTTCGTCATCTGCAACTGTCATATATTTTGTTAAGTCCCGTATTGGATCAATAATCATCGCTTCCCCTGTACGTTGACATCCAATTAAATAAGATGCTTGAGATAAATGGTTATCATAGAATTGTTTGAAAAACATAGAAAAACTCCTTTTTTAAATAAATTTAATTTGTTAAATAAATAAATTATGGCTCGCTTGTTCTGTTTCGCCTATATAAGTGCCTACACCGCCAAATTCAACTTCATCTCTTAATTCTTCTTTTGTAATTCCCATAACATCCATGCTCATCTTACATGCGATTAATTTAATATCTTGTTCTATCGCTTGATTGATAAGTGATGGTAAAGAATCTACATTTTTCTTTTTCATTACGTAACGCATCATGATATTACCTAAACCGAACATATTCATTTTTGATAATGGCATGCGCACTGGCGTCTTCGGCAACATCAAATCGAACATTTTTGCAATGCCTTTCTTCTTAACATGCGTTGCTTGTGCTTTTTTTAATGCATTAAGCCCCCAGAAAGTAAAGAAGATCGTTACATCTCTGCCTGCAGCTTTAGCACCATTCGCAATAATCATTGCTGCCACCGCTTTATCTAATTCACCACTAAAGAGCACAATTGTAGTACCTTTAGCAGTATGGTTTACTTCCAGTTCTTTTGGTTTTTCTTTTTGGATAATAGCATTGATTCCATCATGATTTTCCTCCAACTTAACAAGTGAGTGTCCTGTCTGTTTCGACCAGCTTTTAATATCACTAAGAAAACCAGGATCAGTAACGGTTACTTCAATTTGGTCGCCTATTTCAATATTTTTTATTTCTTTACTAAGATTAACTATAGGGCCCGGGCATTGAAGACCATTAAAATTAAATTGTTTGCGGCTCGGTTTGATTGCTTTATTACCATCTTCTACCACATCGTCATGATTCATATTTTGTTTTTCATAAGCTGTATAACCACCGTCTAAATTCACAACGTCATAACCTTGTTTAGCTAAATATTCGCTTGCTTTAGCGCTTCTATTACCACTTTTGCAGTAGACATAATAAGTTTTATCCTTGTTCTTATCGAATGTGTCAATATTTTCTACAGAATGTAATATTGCGCCAGTAATATGCCCTAACTCATATTCTTCTGGTGTTCTAACATCAATCAATTGTCCTTTTTTCCCCAATTGCTCTAACTCTACTTTACTTAATTCGTTAATATGTTCTTCTTGATATTGTTTCATATTTTCCTCCTCTAGATACCTATAGGGGTATAGTAACAGGTAAAAACAACCTAAGTCAAATACCCCGGTAGGTATTTGACAATTTACTATAAATTTATTACTATAAATATATTCAATTTAAAATCGGAGGAAACCAATATGGATTATAATAAACAAATGGTAAATCGCATCAATAGAATACAAGGCCAATTAAACGGCGTTATTAAAATGATGGAAGAAGAAAAGGATTGTAAAGATGTCATTACGCAACTCAGTGCATCAAAGAGTTCAATCCAACGTTTGATGGGTGTTATTATAAGTGAAAATTTAATAGAATGTGTAAAAGCAGCCGATGATAAGGGAGAAAGTTCTCAAGAAATGATTAATGAAGCTGTGAATTTATTGGTAAAAAGTAAATAATGGACATGCTCAATATAATAACTATGTTGTTGATTGGCATATTTGGAGGTTTTATATCTGGCTTGGTAGGCATAGGAGGAGCCATTATTATTTATCCAGCTATTTTGTTGTTACCGTCCTTATTAGGGGCTCCTGTCTATAGCGCATATATTGCTTCGGGTCTCACTTCTAGCCAAGTGTTTTTTAGTACACTCAGCGGCTCATTTAAGGCGAGAAAGAAAGCTGAATTCTCACCTAAACTTGTAATGAATATGGGCGGAGGTATGGTTATTGGAAGCATATTCGGAGCAATGCTAGCTAATTTATTTAACGCTACTTTTATAAACACTATATATATAATCATCGCCATTGTTGCATTATTATTAATGTTTGTTAAAGTTAAATCTGTTTCCCAAGAGGTAAGGTTCAAACCTGTTTTACTTATCTTAGTAGGATTTGGAATTGGCGTAGTATCAGGCATTGTAGGTGCAGGCGGCGCATTTATTATTATTCCCGTATTGTTAGTTTTATTCAAATTGCCAATGAATACAGTAGTGACTAACAGTATCGTCATTGCTTTCATATCATCAATAGGGGCTTTTATCATTAAATTCATACAAGGTTATATCCCTCTAGAAAGTGCAATATTCTTAATAATTGGAAGCATGCTCTTTGCACCTATAGGACTAAAAGTAGGTGCCAAGGTACCTGATACTGTTCAAAAAACCATTGTCAGTATCTTAATCGCAATCGCAATTATACAACTTGTATTTTAATAAATTAAAAAGGAGGCTTTAAATTGAATCACTGGGATGAAAAATTTGATTCAGAAGAATATATTTATGGCAAAGAAGCGAATTCATTTGTCAAAGATATTTTTAAAAAGCAAACAAACAATAATGAGAAAATTTTATTACTTGCAGAAGGTGAAGGCCGTAACGCGATATATCTAGCAAAACTTGGGTATGATATAACAACTTATGATATGTCACAAGTTGGAATTAATAAGCAATACCAATTAGCAAGTGAAGCACGTGTTGATATCGATGCAAACTATGGAGACATCACAAAGCCTAATTTAGCGCCTCAGTCATCATTTGACTATAGTATTAATATCTTTGGTCATGTGCCTAATGAAGGCAAACAAGAGATGTTCAATAACCTCGTTCAATCATTAGTCGTAGGGGGTTATAGTTACTTTGAGTTTTATTCAAAAGAACAATTAGCATATGGCACTGGCGGTCCTAAAGACGAATCCATGTTATATACTATTAATGAAATCGAATCTTATTTAAAGCATTTGCCTGTTAAGATTCATCAATTAGAACAGCATGAGATCTATCGTAATGAAGGTATTAAACATACTGGCACAGGTTCTATCATTCAAGGTCATGTAGAGAAAATATAATATCTAATCCTAAACAATCAATATCAAGTCTTAGCAATGGTTAAAAATAAGGCTTCATAAATCATATCTGTTTTTAAATCAAATCCCCAGTGTTAATAGTTAACATTGGGGATTTTCGATTTATTGATTTGAATTAACGTTTCTGGCCCCCACTTTTTAAAGTGTCTTGAATAAACACTCACTTAAAATATAATTAAGGTTAAGTATAACCCGATTAAAGTAAGAAATAGCACTGGTATGGTAATTACAATCCCCGTTTTGAAATAAGTGCCCCAACCTATTTTAACACCTTTTTGTGTCAAAACGTGTAGCCAAAGTAAAGTTGCTAAAGAACCAATTGGTGTAATTTTCGGGCCTAAATCCGAACCGATTACATTCGCATAAATCATACCTTCTTTAATTATGCCAGTTATACCAGATTGGTCAATCGCAATGGCGTCTGTTAATACGGTTGGTAAATTATTCATAACTGATGATAAAAAAGCTGAAATAAATCCCATACCTAAAATGCTGTTCAATAACCCATACTCTGAAATATGTGATAATATATCGGCTAAAACAGTAGTTATACCTACGTTTTTCAAACCAAATACAACTAAATACATACCTAATGAAAAAATAACGATATTCCAGGGCGCCTCTTTAATGACACGTTTTGTATGTACAGCGCTAGATTTACGTGCGAATAATACAAATAGTAATGCAATCGCGCCAGCAATCATTGATACCGGGATATGAATCAATTCACTTACTAAATAACCAATGAGCAATATGATTAACACAACCCATGATATGTTAAATAACCTTTTATCTTTGATGGCTTCTTGAGGCGCTAAAAGTCTTTTAGTTTCAAATGATTTAGGGATGGCTTTTTTAAAATATAACCATAGCACTAAAATACTTGCACAAAGTGCAAAAATATTTGGAATCAACATTCGACCAAAATACGCTATAAAACCAATGTTGAAATAATCTGCAGAAACAATATTAACCAAATTGCTGACAATAAATGGTAAAGATGTCGTATCTGCAATAAATCCACTCGCAATAATAAATGGGAATATGACTTTTTTATTAAATCCAAGGTTGCGGACCATTGCTAAAACAATAGGCGTTAATATTAAAGCTGCTCCATCATTTGCAAAAAATGCAGCCACAATTGAACCTAATAACATAATAAAGATAAACATTTTTAATCCATTACCTTTTGAAGCTCGGACCATATGCCTTGCAGACCATTCAAAGAAGCCTATTTCATCTAAAATCAACGAAATCAAAATCACTGCAACGAATGTCAATGTCGCATTCCATACAATCGATGTTACTTCAAGTACATCTGAAAAGCTTACCACACCAGTAATAATAGCAATGATGGCACCGATCAGCGCTGTTATACCAATATCTAAGCCTTTAGGCTGCCAAATCACAAATATCAAAGTAACCACAAAAATACAAATTGCTAAAATATCCATCATAAGCATTCACCTGATTGTATATTTTTACAAACACATGAAGCATCGGCTAAATGAATCGTATTTAAATTGTCTATAACTGCTTTTAATATATCATGGTTGAGGTTATACATACGTTTATTACCTTCTTTTCGTGATGAAACCAAATCATGGTTGATTAATAATTTCATATGGTGACTTAAAGTTGGCTGCGAAAATTTAAAATATTCCAGTAAATCACACGCACACAATTCACCGCATGAAAGTAAATCAATAATCTCTAACCTACTTGAATCTCCCAAAATTTTTAAAATGGACGATAACGCTTTATACGACAAAATAATCCCTCCTGAACACTATATAGATTATCATCTATATAGATAGATGTATATATCATTTTGTTCAAAGGCGTTTATTGAAAAAGTACGTGGATATCTCGTTTCAATTCATTTGCGTTTAAATACAAACCAAACTTTTAATTACGTTTGTTAGAAAAGTAAAACCATTTAGTATTTCTGTTACTTTCAACTAGACATATACTAGTTCCATTTTATAGCTTAAATCTAACTCATTTAACTTCCACTATGTGTATATTCACACTTCCTATCGTAAGGTTTACAAGAAGTTACATAAAATCTCACATAATCCAAAATGAATGCATCCGTTTATCTTATTAATAGAATCACCCTTTTAATATGCGTCATCAACTCATTATTGTAGGAATTATAAAACAGTTATATTGAAAGCAAGTGAAAACATATATTTTACATACAAACAACAAGCTAATAAAAGACCTATATTATAATGGTATTATCAAAAACAATCCAAAATCATGGTGCCGATGACTGTGCGCTTCTACCCTGAATTAAAGTAGAATATAAGTTATTTTCACATGAAAAGGGCAATTGAGGTAATAGAATCATTACAATACTATTGAGAGGCGTTTCATAAAAAATGTATAAACAAAGAAAGTCGGTATATTGGCATAATATAATACTACTACGTCAATGTACCGACACTATAAAACGCTATTTCTCTTGATTATAAAACACGAAAGAGACGAAACAAAAATTTAATTTGTTTCGCTTTACTCAAAAACACACTTAACATATTTTTTTGAAAATCAATCATATAAGGTTACTTTTACAAGCTGATATTTAAAAAGCAATAGACTAATCTTAGTAAAACCCTGTTTCTTAATCAGTTCCGTCATATAAACATCTAATTTTGAGAACGTGTTAACTATAAGTCTTTTTTACCAAAACCAATAAACCCTATAATACTTAGCACAACAAAGATAATAAACATAACAATGGATGGTTGTATATGAAAATCTTCAATTGGCAATTGCGGTATATGTTTAAAAGGGGTGATGTCTTTCATCCACGCTTTAATATTTAACAACACACCCAAGTAGTTAACTAAAAAGGTATAAGCTAAAAAAGCATAAACCGCTAAGACTAAGCGCATGCCCCATCCAACGATAAGAGTGCCTATGCCGATAAATACAAGTATAGCGGGTACATGGACAATTGCCGAAGTAATGATTGTATCGAATTGGAAAGGCTCCTTCATAGCATAATATTGCCCAACATACAAACCTAATCCGGATAAGAACAACATTACAACAGCATTTACTAATGCAAGCAACCAAAAACTTAACAAATATTTAACGCGTGATAAAGGTTTGGATAATACAAAAACTGTATAACCTTTATCTTGTTCTTTTTTAACTTTAAATAAAGTCATCAACGCTGGGATAGTACTGACCATTGCCATGATTAACATTAATTGTGGTAAAAAATGTTCCGCATAATTCCCCGATGCATTAGGTATCATAGATTTTAATAAAGGGTTATTTTCAAAAAAGTCATTTATATCGCCAAAGATAGACCCGTATGATAAACCTAATACAAACAAGCCAATACTAAAATAAATAAATGCTGATTTTTGAAGTCTTATTTGTAAACCTAATGGAGATTTCATATACCATTTTGCATGACGTCTATGTACACTTTTAGGTAACAAAGTTTCATTCATATCTCGCATTGCGTTTAATTTAAAACTAAGACATACTACGATAATTGATAATATGAGCATCCACCAAAAAGGCCACCAGTTATTCTCTGAAAAAGCGTAGCTTCTTGATAACCAGCCCATAGGCGAAATCAACGAAAGTTTCTCATTACTTACATCACCAAAAGCACGTAGTAAGTACATAACTAATAAAAATGAAATGCCAGCACCGACTACTTCAGTGCTCGTGGCTACTATTTGGGCTATTAAAATAGTAAACGTTGCAATCATAATACCAAACATACCCAGCGTCACGCTAAAAATCACGGCGCCAGAAAAATCTATGCTTTCAATACCAAGCGACACTAAACCTAATGTAGTTAATAAAGCAAAGCAAATGTTGAGCAACATACACATCGCTAAATGGCTTAATACAGTAGCTTGTCTGCCGATAGGTAAAGCATTCAAAATCTCTGTCCTGCCATCTTCTTCATCGCCCCGCGTGTCTTTAGCTAAAATAGTTATATTCATAATAGCTAACATGATTCCAGTAAATAAAATCATCTCATGGGTAAATAAGACCCCTACATTGGCCTGTCTAAAATCTCCTGGGCCGAGCATAGCTTCCATCGCTGGATTTTCAGACATTTCAATAATAGGCGTCATTTTAGCTGGATCTGGATACATCGATTCAAAAGCCGGTGGAATCATTAATGTCAAACCTACTAAAATAACAAGCCACAATAGCATTTTCAAACGGTTTCTTTTTAAATAGAACAAGAAAATTTTAGTTGTTTGATAAAAGTTTGATTTCATATTTACTCACCAACTTTATCATTGTCTTCATAATGTCTTTTAAAGATATCTTCTAAAGTTGGAGGTTGGGATGCTAAGCGTTTGATTTCATAATTTCCTAAATAGTTAATTACCCCGGAAATTTTTTCAGAATCTACTTTAAAATAATAAGTTTCGTCTTCTTGTGTTAAGTTATGGACCCCGGGTACTTGCGATAAGTGACTTAAAGCTTGTGTACTCTCTACAATAAAATGCATTCTTGTAAGATGGCGCATTTCATCTAATGTACCAGTTTCCACAATTTGCCCTTTCCGTATAATGCTTACACGATCGCACAACTTTTCTACTTCACTTAAAATATGACTTGATAAGAGCACACTTTTATTTTGGCTTTTTATCTCTTCAATACATTTTTGAAAAACATCTTCCATTAACGGATCTAACCCTGAAGTAGGCTCATCTAATATATACAAATCTGCATCGATACTAAAAGCTGCAATTAGCGCTACTTTTTGACGATTACCAGTTGAATATGATTTACATTTTTTGCTGACATCAAGCTCAAACTGCTTAATCAATGTTTCCTTCCGTTCATGGTTGGCACGCCCGTGCAAGTTTAAGAAAAAGTCAATAATCTCCCCGCCTGTTAAGTTGGGCCATAAGTTAACATCGCCAGGAACAAAGGCGATATGTTTATGCACTTCAACCGCGTGTTTACGCACATCTTTGCCATACATTTCAATCGTGCCTTGTGTTGGCTTTAACATACCTAAAATTGCTTTAATCGTCGTTGATTTACCAGCACCATTCGGACCTATAAATCCATAAACTTCTCCCTCGTTTACCTCCATATTCACGCCGTTTAAAGCGTGAAAGTGGTTGAAACGTTTAGTAAGATTGCTAACCTTGAGTAATGCCATCTCATCACCTACAAACTTTACAATAATCCCTTCACTCTGGAATCAGTTACGATTAGATAAACTTTGTCTTCGTCCATATCCTTTTTAAATGTGGCTACAGTATTATCATCTACCCCAATTGCCTTAAGTTTTTCTTTCAAAGCAACTCTATCAGGGTTGTTTTCCTTTTCAATATCGATACCTGTAATTCCTGTATCTTCAGCAATTTTGTCAGTACGACTTTTATCTAATGATAATACGTACATATCTTGACTACCTACACCTTTATCTTGTAGTGCTACAACATCAACTTCTAAGTCACCGTCAATTCTATATCCTTTTACCACTGGCGTCATACAAAGGCCTCCTTTATAACTATACACGCATCATAATATTAATTACTTTTTAGATTGAATCATTAAATGATCAAAGCGTTCTTTTGTCATATAAAAATGTGTGTTTTCTAAAATATTATCAAACATGTCTTCTTTATTATCATCTTCTGTCAACTTAAATTTAGACTCGACGTTTTCTTGGTCCGCTTCATCAACGAAAATCACTTGCTCTTTTTTCACATCTAAAGTTTTACGATTATAAATGAGTTCTAAATGATCACGTTTTTGATGAATCGCTTCAATTTTTTCTATTTTATATGCGTTATGGATAAAATCCATAACTCTTTTTTCTCTGTATCTTTTACTTTTTTGAATTTGAAAATCTTTCGCAAATTTTTGTTTTACAAGTAAATAAATAATAACGATTATAGCTATAACTAAAAGAAAAATGAGTGTACCCATATGAAGACCCCCTTAATGATTTATATCATTTGGTTATAACATGATACTAATATGTTTAATTTTCCCATTCATAATAGGGTTAAACATTTCAAAATGCTTTTCCTACGACCGTCATGGCTAATTCAACTTATAAAAACTTTAAAACATAAAAAGTCAAATCATCAAATAATAGATAAATTAATTTTCCGTATTCAATGTTTATTAAAAACCTGATTATAAAAAATAAATACTTTTTTGTTTTACGCTTATATTATTCCCCAAAATAAATAAAGTAATTCATAAATCAATAATATATAAACGTAAAGTTTAAAAAATATAAAAAAGGTAATTTTAAGAGTAAATGTAATTGAAAGGGTGATGGATGATGCTTTTACAACAAGAACTTGACCAATTGAAACAATTCAACGGTAAACAAAATAACCAAAAAGTATTCTCATTGTATTTAGATACACGTCCCGAGCAAGGAGAAAAGTGGAAAATAGAACTTAAAAATGCCTTGCAAGATTTAGCTAAGCGAACAAAAAACAGTAATAATCATGAGGAAAAGAACCAATCCAAAGATATTATTAAAAAAGTGGAAAAAAGATTGCAGGATTTAGAACCTGACTTTAAAAACGGTGTGCTATTGTTTATCACTTCAGACGAGTCATTATGGTTTGAACAATTAGTTAACGTGCCCATTGAAACTGAATTTAATTGGGGTGATACGCCTAAATTGGATCAATTGAAATCATTAACAGAACGTTATCCATATACTGGCATCGTGGTATTACAACAAGACAAAGCGCGTGTGATAGAAACTGAAATCGGTATAGCTATCGGAGAATATGACTATACTTTAGATTTAGATACGAATGATTGGCGCCAACATCAAGGCCCACAAGGTGATGATTACACCCAATGGGGTACCAAAAGAGATGAGTTCAAAGCGCGTGTTAAGGCAAATCAAGAACGTTGGCTAAAAAGTTTAACCTCTATCGTCGAAAAAACTTCCAAAAAGAACGGTTGGCAACAATTATATTTAGCTGGAGAAAAAGAAGAAGTTGAAAAATTGCGTTCTATGTTTAATGTAGAAATTGATAAAGTGACACCGAGTAATATCTTAAAATCAAACACTACTGAAATTATTAAAAAAGTGATGGAAACGTAATTTCATCTCAAATTAAATCACATATAAAACCACCCCCTCCACTATTTTCAGTGACGGGGGTGAATTCATACTAAACGACTTCATGTTTACTGTTGATAGTAACGACAATGTAAGTCTTTTACTTTTGATGATAAGGCTTCAAAAGGACCTTCAACGTTCGCTTCTTTAATGACACTTTCGATAGGCAAATTTTTAAAAGGTGCTGGCGAAACGTTCATCTCTTCCAACCAACTAGCCAATTGATTCGAAGAACTTACATACACAATTTTATCTAATCCAACGAGTGCATGTGCAGTAGCGCACATTGGACAATGTTCTCCCGAAGTAAAAACAATACTTGTTTTCCTTTCTTCAGGGGTAAGATGCGTCGCAGCCCATTTAGCAATAGCAATTTCTGGATGTTCAGTTGCATCTCCACTACTGATGCGATTGAAATCTTCGAATAAAATACTACCTTTAATATCTACGAGAAGTGAGCCAAAAGGTTCATTCCCTTTATTTAAAGCTGCTTCAGCAAGTTCAATAGCTCTATGTAAATAACGTTCATTATCCAAATAGATTCCCTCCTTTATCATCTACTTTATTAAATAACTAAACTATATATTTACCATAGCAAATTATTCCACTTTATCCAGTTTTTCGTCTGTTTGGTTTCCATATTGAAGTGACTGAATCATAATAAAGATGACTAAAAGACTACTCATCGTATCAGTAAAATAATGTGCGCCTACATAAATACGAGACGCTATAATTGATATAACTAAAACAATTGCAATTAAATATAGCATTTTATTCCGTTTGATTAATAAGACTAAGCTCACTAAGAGACATACACTTAACACGTGCATACTCGGAAAACTATATCCATCAAATACAGCTGAGGGTCTTGACCGTTGAATTGCATATTTCATAAATGTGCCTATTAAAAATACTGAAAAACACCAGAAACCATACCACCAAAATTTGGTTTTATTATAGAAAAATAAGACGCCTAATATACATAAAATTACAATCAAACAAATAACTGGTTCAAAAATGACCGAAACAAAATAAAGATAATCGATTAAAATAGATGAATTTAAATATGTATGTAGCATATCGTAAACCGTTTGATCTATTGGGTTTGCAACACCTATTGTAATACTAATTAAAATGATAATAAGTAAAATAGCTGAAAGGGCTGCTTTTAAAAATTGAGTCATCTTACAACATCCTTTCTCTCATTGTTAATTCTTCTAGCTACTGCTAAAAGTGCTCCAAAAGCAATACTAATACTCAACATGGAAGAGCCCCCGTAACTTAATAAAGGTAAGGTTACGCCCGTTAATGGAATAATTCCAGAAACACCAGCTAAATTAATAAACACTTGCATAAATATGTAACTTACAACGCCAACACAAATCAATTTATAAAATTGATTACTCGTTTTATTCGCATAAATGAGTCCTTTTACTAAGATATAACCATAAATTATTAATGTAAATAACACACCTAGCAGTCCTAATTCTTCTGAGATAACAGTAAATATAAAATCGGTATGTGGTTCAGGTAAATAACCTAACTTAGCGATGCCATTACCTAGTCCTCTACCAGTTAATCCTCCATTGCCAATCGATGTTAATGCACTCGTTAATTGATAACCTGCATCGTTTTCATATTTAAATGGATCTAACATGACTTTTATTCTTTTCAGTCTATATAGATTTTTTGCATCAAAAATCAACGTATAAACACCATACGCAAATAGTGGAATTAGCGTGATCACGCTAATTTGAAACTTTATCTTATTTTTTATATCCGAGTATATTAAAATACAACCAATAATTGCTACTGTTAAAAGCGTACCACCCAAATCTCCTTGCATTAAAACAAGTAATAACCCAACACCTAATATAGCAAGTGGAGACAACATATGTTTCAAACTATAACCTTTACGGCTTGTAACGCGTTGGTTAATGATATAAGAAAGATAAAAAATCGAAGCTAATTTCAGAAATTCAGAAGATTGCAAACTAAATATACCTAGATTAATCCAGTTTCTTGAACCGTTTATTTCTTTACCAATTAAAATCGTGATTAATAATAAAACTAACGTTCCTAAAACTATCATTTTTTGTACATTAGATCTTTTGAATACATTTATATTGATGCATGTTGCTATAAATATAACGGCCAAACTGCCTATAACCAAAAAGATAAATTGCCTTTTCATAAAATAATTACTTTCAATAGGAATGCCACCAGTTAAGGCACCTTTAGACGCAGATACCATACTTGCACTATATATCATTATGACACCTAAAATGCCTAATATAATAAAGCTAACTAACATTCCATAATCTAAACCTTTTAAACGCGGTCCTATTATTTTAAATAATTTTCTCATTTCTGCACCTCATTATAACTCTCCACGCTCTAGTAAATCAGATAAACACAGCCTACTCAATCAGACTTTAGGCCTACCTAATTTAATATATATTTAATATTTTATGAGAAATTATTTTATAATTTTAATTATACATCAAATAAATATATATACACTTAAAGCTATACAAAAAATTAAAGATTTCGCGTGGTTGTGATTAGCTTTTTAGTATGCTAAAATAAATCATAGACTTAAAGTATCTATAATAACTATAAAAACAGAATATACATTTATTTTAGAATTAGAAAAGGATGTTTAACTTGAATCAATCTAAGTTCAATCAAATCGCTCAAAATTATGATAATGATGAAAGAATTAAACTAGCTGAAATCATCTCCCTCGGAGTGAATACGTTATTAGAAAATCAACCCTATCAATCCCTATTAGATTATGGCGGTGGCACTGGACTTGTCACATTTAACATTGAACATCATTTCAACCACATTACGATATTGGACGCTTCAACTAAAATGGTTGAAATATGTGATACAAAAATTCAAAAATTAAGCAAGAAACATATTGAAGCTATTAAAGGTGATGCGCTAGCTTCAAACCAAACTATCGTCGATCAATCATATGATGTGATTATACTTTCACTTGTATTACTTCATAGTGGTAATTATAAGGAGCTACTACAAAGATTAACAGCTTATTTAAAAAAAGACGGTCTAATCATTATAGTTGATTTTGATAAAAACAAAAACGTCTACCATCCAAAAGTCTATAATGGATTTGCACAAGATGACATCAGTAGCGAATTATTTAAATTAGGGCTTTCAAATATCAATGTCCAAACTTTTTACCATGGGCAAAACATATTTATGAATAAAGACGCCAGTTTATTTATAGCCTCCGGACAATTTAAATAAACTGTATAAATATACAAAAATAATTGCATAATTTTTTTATGTTTATACATTGTTTATACTACTTCTTCTTTAATTTATAACAAACAAAAACTACTGCAAATCGACACTCATAGTGTGATAGCAGTAGTTTTTTGTTTAAGTATTATTCTGAAAAATTAAGTATAAATTGAATTGAAATGTGCTCGTTAACCAAAGAATCCAGCGATGAAGTCTACACCTTTAGCTACTACATCTGCAATACTAGTTCCCATGTTAACCCAATCATGATCTAAACCAGACTTAACTGCATTTGAAATTGCTTCTACGATACTTGACATAATATAAGCACTCCTTTAAATTGATTTAATTCATTTTGTAACTTAAGCGAAAGTATCTACTAAAGTTTTGATTAATTTAATGATACCACCGATAATATCTGCAATCATCATGTTAATACACCCCTTTACGTTTTGCTTAATTAAATTGTATAACAACTAATGTTTATAAAGTTATATTTTTCTCAATTCATTTATTTAAATGCCTAACTGTATTAAATTCGTTGAAAACCAACACTTAAGCAAAAATAGTGTTAAATTCATTTCCAACACAAAAATGAATTTTTTAATCCTCATCTAAACTCTATCTTCTCATCATTAGTTGAGGCGTATCTCTATAAGACACTTCACCCTGTCTACTTAAAATAAAAAGCACTATTTTGACATCTCTTTTAGTGATATCAGTCATCTCTTTTTATAATTTTACACTTATGTCTCCTCTCCATTACACTTAAGTTAATTACACAAATTAAAATCATTTTAATTTAATTCGACAAAGGGGGAATGAAAATGGTAAATCATTATGAAGTTATTGTTGTTGGAGCAGGCTCTATGGGGATGTCAGCGGGATATTATTTAGCAAAAAATGGCGTCAAAACTTTGATGATTGATGCTTTTGACCCACCGCATGAAAATGGTAGCCACAGTGGAGATACACGTTTAATACGTCATGCCTGTGGGGAAGGCTTAGAATACGTACCACTTGCTTTAAGAGCGCAAACACTTTGGGATGAACTTCAAAATGAAACAAACGAACGTATATTTTCTAATACTGGAGTCATCACTTTTGGACAAAGCGATTCTTTATTTGTACAGACCGCAATAGATGGCGGTCGTAAATATAATCTAAATGTTGAAACATTATCAGCTGATGAAATTAATGAACGTTGGCCCGGTATCACAATAGCTCCTGATCAAATGGGTTGCTATGAACCTGAGGCAGGCGTTTTATTTTCACAAAATTGTATACGTACTTTTAAAAGACTTGCTTTAAACCATGGGGCTGAATTAAAAACCAACTCTCCAGTTATGAATATCGATATGTTTGATGACGTCGTTAACGTTCAGACAAATTCTAATACATTTACTGCAAATAAATTAATTATTACTGGAGGCGCCTGGAATAAGAAAATATTAGATGACTTAGGTTTACAGTTGCAACTTCAACCATCTAGACAGACCATCGCATGGTTTGATTCAGATGATATTTTATATAAATCAGATGGTTTTCCCGGGTTTTTTGCTGACGTTCCTAGCGGCGTTTACTATGGTTTCCCTTCTATCGATGGCACTGGTTTAAAAATTGGCCGATATGATAATGGAGACCCGATTGATCCAATGTATTATAATAAAGCATTTGGCGCTTACGAAAAAGATGAAAACGATATTAGTCATTTTTTAAATCAATATATGCAGCAAGCTTACGGAAATATAAATGTTGGCAAAACTTGTATGTTTACAAATACATTAGATGAGAATTTTGTCATAGATAAACATCCTCGATACGAACATATTGTGATTGCTGGTGGCTTTTCAGGACACGGCTATAAGTTTTCAAGCGCTATAGGAGAGGTGTTATATGAATTAGTTACTAAAGGGAAAAGTACACAAGATATATCATTATTTAAAATTACACGTCCAAGTTTACAACCTGAAAATAAAGCAAAAGTATTTTTTAAAGCAAGGGGGAAATAAAAATGACTCAATCTAATTTAGATTTTTTAAAATCATTGATTAATATTGATAGCACTAATCCACCAGCTAACGAAGATAATGTAGTGCAAGTTTTTAAAAAGCGATGTGAATCCAAAAATATACCATTTGATATAACCAATTTAAGTGACCAAAGAAGTAATATTTCAGTAACTTTAAAAAGTAACCAACGTGACGCTGGTAAGTTGTTATTATCTGGTCATACAGATACCGTAAAAATTGGTGCCCAAGAGTGGAAATATGATCCTTTTAAAGGCGAAATTGAGGATGGAAAACTATACGGAAGAGGAACAAGTGATATGAAAAGTGGCTTAGCCGCTTTATATCTCGCATTAGAATCTTTATATGAAGAAGGCTATGAATTAAATAAAGATATTGAATTTTTAGCTACTGCTGGAGAAGAAGTAGATTCAATAGGTGCCAAGCATTATGTTCAAAGTACAACTATGGATAACATAGATGCCATCATTATCGCAGAACCCACTAGCGAAAAAGTAGCCATTGGGCATAAAGGCGCTTTATGGATAGAAGTCACGTTAACTGGCAAAACTGCACACGGCGCAATGCCCGAACAAGGTATAAATGCCGTAGAAGGTATGAATAAAGTGATTAATTTGGTTAATGACTTAAAAGAAGAATGGGCTGAAGAAACAGCTGCATTAGGCAAAAGTAGTATATCAGCAAATATGATTAACGGTGGCATTCAAACTAACGTTATTCCTGACCAATGTGTATTAAATGTCGATATTCGAACAGTTACACCTAATATTCATGACAATCTTTATAATCAATTTAATCAACGTTTAAACCAACTTTTTTCGGACAACACATCTCCAAAGGTAAGTACGCAGGTGTTACTTGACCGCGCTACGGTTTTAACTAATGAAAACGCTGAAATTATTCAAAATGCCTTAGACATTTCAAATGAAAATAACATTACAGGCATGGCCTATTACACGGATGGTTCTGTTCTCAATCCGGACAGCAATATTCCCACATTAATTTATGGTCCTGGTATTGAAACATTAGCACACCAACCAAATGAATACGTTGAAGTCAAAGCATTCGAACGTTCTATTGATTTTTTCAAAAACTTAATTAAACAATTTGCAAAATAAATAGACTGCCGGTATACTGCCGGCAGTTCTTTTTTCATTCTAAAATAAATCTTTTCATGTATAATGGCCTCAAATGAAAAAGGCGGATGATATTATGGAAATAAAAGATTTAAAGATTTTTCAAAGTGTTAGCCAATATCAAAGTATTAGTCGTGCTGCCAAATCACTTAATTTTGTCCAATCTCATGTTACCTCCCGTATAAAACGATTAGAACAAGAGCTCAATACACAACTTTTTCTACGTCATAAAAAAGGAACAACATTGACTTCAGATGGCGAAAAACTCCAAATATATGTTGAAAAAATTATGGATGTATTGAATGAAATGGAAAGTACTTTCCAAAAGAAAGAAATGTCTAGTGGAAAAATTGAAATTGGTATAGTAGAAACAATTACTAAATTACCGAAAGTACTATCAATGTTCCGTAAAAAATATCCACAAGTTGCTCTATCTTTATACACCGACGTTACTGCGAATATTTCTCAAAAAGTGGTCAATCAACGTTTAGATTGCGCGTTTGTCACAGGATTTAAACAACATCATGACATAAATAAAATGGAGTTATTTAAGGAAAAATTAGTACTGATATCTAATGTGGATACCATGGACTTAAAAGATATAGCATCTTCTGTGTTTTTAGTGTTTGAAAAAGGATGTAATTATAGAAGGAATCTCGAATCTTGGTTAAAATCTGAAAATATTAAAAAACCAAATCTTGTAGAATTTGGAACATTAGAAACAATTATTGGAAGCGTTAAATCGGGTATTGGCATCAGTTTAGTACCTGAATCATCAGTTCAACATGACTTAGAGAACGGTGAATTATATAGTTATGCCTTACCAGAAAAATACAGCAATATATCAACAGACTTTATTTGGCATTCAAATTACCATTTAAATGCCCCTACGTCTAACTTTATCCAAACTGTTAAAAACTTCGCTAACCAGGATTAAAGATATGGCACACTTTTACCATTACAATGTGCATATATTTACTAACCAAATCGTTTATCTGTTTAATTTATTTGCCCACCTCTACAAAATGAATACAAGCGCTAAGGCGCTTGCATAAGAACTACTAGGGCTATGCGGATTACATAAGTATTACTAACCACTAGGTTTTTTACATCGACTCAAGTAATCGGTGCTTTTCCGGTTCAGTTAAAAATGCATATTGAATTGCACGTTGATTAATATATTTCATCTGTTCTAAATCTATTAATTGATGTTTAAACAGTAATTCATATTCTTCATTTAATGAAGTTTGTGTCACTGTTCGATTATCTGTATTAATAACAAATGGTATATTATTGTTTAATAAATAAGGTATGTTTATTTCTGACAAAGCGTTTATCGCTTTGGTTTGCAAATTACTTTTAGGGCATATTTCTAATAATACATCATTCGCTTTAACTTCTTGCAATGCCGCTTCATCCAAGTTAACAGCAACACCGTGACCAATACGTTTAGCTCCTATTTTAATTGCTTCTAACACATTATGCTTACAGCCACATTCACCAGCATGTAACGTTAAATGCATACCTTTATCTAATCCGTATTGAATAGTATCTTGAATGGTATGTGGCGGAAACCCTACTTCTGGTCCTGCAAAATCAATACCCCGTATCACCTCGCTGTTGTATACATCTAAATCATCAAACAATTGTTTATTTGTAGATGGTTCATGTTGTCTCATAGCGCAAATTAATAAATTCACTTTAATATCCATTGTTTCTTGTACAATTTCAACCCCCGTTTCAACGGCCTTTACTATTTCTAGGAGCGTCATATCTTGTTCCATATGTAACAAAGGTGCAAAACGAATTTCTATATATTTCACATTATCCTCATAGGCTTGTTGCGCAACGTCTATAACTGCCCTTTTCAAGCTATCTGCTGTTTGCAATACGCTTAATATTTCATCAAAACACTTTAAATATTCATCTAGACTTTCACACTGCTCACTCACAATTAGATTAGCTTCGTCCAAATTAATTTGTTGTTCTTGAGCTAACTGTCGAATTAACTTTTCACTTACAGAACCATCTAAATGGCAATGGAGTTCAATTTTAGCAATATCTTTTATACTTTTATCCATTATAGTAAACTTCCCTACCTCTAAATTAATATCATTCTGCGATTTAATCTTGTTAATATATATGCTACATAAAAATGATTCATATAATATAACACTTTATTTTTTACATTACTATACATAAAGTAAATCCATTTTTGCAAAAACTATTTAAAGCATACACAACTTCTTCAAAACACAGTATTTTTATAAAAATATTAAAAAAACAAACGGGATAAAAATCAAAAATTAAATTTGATTTTCTAAGCCCGTTACGTTTCATTACTAAATTTTAAAATTGGTGATAATAACCTAATATTAACAGTGATGCACCTATACCAATAATACATATGATCATTAATATGATAACTATTTTTAGTGCTACAAGAAAATGTTTTCTATTCTGGCCTTTATTTACGAGGTATACACCAGCAGCTACTACTAAAATAAATACAACAAGTAACGTATAAGCAATAATATTTAATAATTCCATCCGATTGCCCCTTTAGCGATAATTCATTTTCGTTAAACTTGTGCTGTATTGATATACTGATGTTTTTGTAAATAGTCCAAAATTTTAGACACTGATGCTTCAACAGTAAGTGTTTCAGTATCTAATATAATTTCTGGTTCGGTAGGCGCTTCGTATGGTGCGTTGACACCAGTAAACTCTGCAATTTCCCCACTTCTTACTTTTTGATATAAACCTTTTGGATCTCTAACTTCACATTCCGTTAAACTGCATGCTGTATAGACTTCTATAAAATCTGCTTCATCTAAGAGATGACGTACAGCATCTCTATCTGCTTTATATGGAGAAATAAAAGCAGTCACTGTCACTAAGCCGGCATCGGCCATTAATTTACTAACTTCTCCTATACGTCTAATGTTTTCTTTACGATCTTCAGGTGAAAATCCTAAATTTTGATTCAATCCATGTCTAACGTTATCCCCATCTAACCGATATGTATGCACTTGTTGAGCAAACAATGCTTTTTCAAGTGCTACTGATATCGTTGATTTCCCTGATCCTGATAATCCTGTAAACCAGATCACAGCGCTTTTATGTTGATTACGTTGTTGCCTTTCACTTTTTGTCACTTCCGAAGCATGCCACGTTATATGTTTAGATTTTCCCATCACTCAATATGCACTCCTTTTCATTCTGCTATTCTTTCAATCCATTAATCAGTACTTCTGCCACTTCTGGTCTTGAGAATTCTTTAGGTAAAGATTCACCTTTTTTCAATTTTTCACGAACCTTTGTACCGCTTAAATGTAAATGTTCTGAAGCATCGTGAGGGCATGTTTTTGCTGTAGCCATATTCTCACAAGTTTTACAATAAAAAGCATGCTCAAATTTCAATATTCGGATACCTAATTCAGCTTCATATTTTGAAATAAGCGCTTGCGCTTCATATGTTCCGTAATAGTTACCTACACCTGCGTGATCGCGCCCTACGATAAAATGTGTACAACCATAATTTTTACGTACTGTAGCGTGTAATATAGCCTCTCTTGGACCTGCGTATCTCATCGCTGCTGGATAAATAACTAAGCGTGTTTTATTTTCTGGGTAATATTTTTTCAGTATGACTTGATAACTCTCCATACGAACAGCAGCTGGTACATCATCTGATTTAGTTTCACCTACTAAAGGGTTTAATAGTAAACCATCTACAGCCTCTAATGCTGCCTTTTGAATATACTCATGTGCACGATGCACCGGGTTTCTAGTTTGAAATCCAACTACCGTTTTCCAACCTAAATCTGAAAATAACTGTCTTGTTTCTGACGGGTCTAAATGGTAATCTACAAATTCATCATGTTTAGGTCTATTTAATAAATAAATTGGTCCAGCTAGGTAAACGTCACCTTTTTCATAAACTTTCTTTACCCCTGGATGATCAACATCTGTAGTGCCGTATACAAGTTGCGCTTCTTTTTGTTTGTCATACGTATATTTTTCCTCCAAATCGAGCACGCCATACAAAACATCATCTTCGCCATATAAAGCAATTCGAGAACCAATATTCAAATTTTGGGATTGTTCTGTTGTTATAGGTAATGTGATCGGGATACTCCAAACTAAATCATTTTCTAAATGTAAATCTTCAACAACTTTTGTATAATCCGCTTCTTTCATAAACCCTGTTAATGGGCTAAACCCGCCTATAGCAATTAATTCTAAATCTGACAAACTCCATGAATTTAAAGTAATGGGTTCTAAGTTTTCGGCTTCTTTGATTAATTGCTCTCTAGCTGTGCCACTGACTTCTCTATTTACAAGTAAACCACCGTGAGGTTGGATTGTAGCTTGTTGTTTTTCATTTATTAATGACATTTTGTCACACTCCTTATTGAATTAATCTAGTTTATTTACGTTGGATTCATTTTTAAAATTCGAAAATGGTAATTTATTATTTTGGTATAAAGCAAATAGTATTAACACGAACCAAATAACAATAAGTGCAATTTTAATCGTAATAGCTAAAGTTTGATCCAGCCCGACGACGCTGATAAGTGAATTACTGTTTGTAAAAATAATTAAACCACTTACACAGACGGCTAGAATATTCATGGGTAAAAGCTTCACCAACCATGCAGCAAATGGTGCAGCAACCATGCCACCAATACTTAAAGATACTACAAGCCACCAGTTGATTTGGCTCCAACCGAGAAAAATAATAAAACTTAGAGAAGCAGACACCGTCACGAAAAACTCACTCGCTGATACAGTACCAATTGCATACCTAGGTTCTAACTTCTTTTGAGCAAGCATTAATGGCGTATTGACTGGTCCCCATCCACCACCGCCTATAGAATCTAAAAAACCTGCAACTGCACCTTGCGGAATTAAGATTAAGCGTGATGTTTTTGTCTTTGTTTTTGAGACAGATTTTTCTTTTGTAAATAAAAATTGGTATAAAATATAGAGCCCCATTGTTAACAAAAATATAGCAATGAATGGTTTAATAAAATCGCTGTGTATATGACTTAATATCGCAGCACCAATGAATGCTGTTATAGCACCCGGAATTGCTAGTTTAACCATCGTTGGTTTATGCACATTTTTAAACTTCCAATGTGATGTCCCGGACGCTGCTGTAGTAGCAATTTCAGAAAAATGGATTGTTGCTGATACGATCGCCGGCGCCACGCCAAATGTCAATAATATAGAGGATGATGACGCGCCAAATCCCATACCTAATGAACCGTCAATCAATTGTGCGAGAAAACCCGCTAATGCAAAAATGAATAATTTATACATAGAATGATGCCTCCTCTCAATTCAATTTAATCTAAAGTATCTAACCACTTTCTAACTTCTTGTTGCTTGTTGATATTTAAATATTTTTCATTTAACATTTTTTTCAAAAATGTTTCCTTCTCTGTAGATATAAGTGAGCTATGCTTGATTCGTTGTCTACAGTCATATAAAAAATCAACATAATCACCATACGCACTGTTAAAATATTGTTGCAATGCCTCTAAAATATGAGTTGTAAGCATGGGGCTAGCACCTTGTGTTGAAATGCTGATGGTTAATTTGCCACGTCGTAAAATACTAGGAAACAAAATATCGCCAGCATTTGCTTTACCTACCATATTAATTAGAGCTTTACTTGGTTTTGCATTCAAGATAGCTTGGTTGGTAGCTACATCATTTGTTGCGGCAACAATTAAATCAGCCTTTTCCACATCACTATTTTCAAATATTTTATTATGCCATTGAATCGATTGCTGTTTGGCCAAGTGTTCTAAACCCTCTGTCACTGTAGGACTAACAACAGTGATTCGTTTTGTATATTGTGTTAAAACGCTCACACGACGTGCTGCAATTTTTCCGCCACCTATAACAACAACTTGTTTCTGTGAAAGATCAACCATTAAAGGGATGAAATCCATAATGCCACTCCTTGCTATTAACCGCCATTTTTAAGTCATTAAATATTTTGAAATGCCTCTTCAACACGTTCTTTTAGCGCTGTTTGCAAATGTTCATGATGGCTAAGATGCTCTGTTAAGATAATATCGCTTTTTTTCTGATAATCATTCACAACCTTAGCAATATATTGGTCTAAAATACCTGTGAACCATATATAAGGTAGAATGAATATTTGTGAATACCCTTCGTCCACTGCATGATTTAACGCATCTTCAAATAATGGTTCACAAGCTGCTAAATAACATACGCTTATATTGTTAGATGGCAACATAGCCGATAGTTGTGATTTGATTATAGAGAAATCCTTTTTCGTTTGAGGATTATAGCTTCCTCTTCCAATAATTAATAATTTAGCATCTGAGTTAGGCGTAATATCTACTTTTTCAAGACGCTGTTTTAGTATTTCTGTTAATCGCGCTTGTACGCCTAAGGGTTGGCCGTAAACTATTTTTACCTGAGGAAACTGTTGCTGACTATACTCGATTTCTTCAGGAATGTCTTTATAATAGTGTCCTGCACTTAAAAGTAATACAGGAATAATCGCAATCTCATTTGCTCCTTGGTTTACTAACTTTTGAAAACCTTGTGATATATCTGGTTCTGCTAATTCTAAAAAACAAATTTCTTGTAAAGGTACATCCACTTGCGCTTGAACAAGTTCAATAAATGATGTTGCTTCTTCAACTGCTTTTGCTACACGACTTCCATGACTAACATATAAGACACCTTGCATCTCAAGCCCTCCATTATTGATATGTGAGTTGCGTCAATAATTCATTTTTATATGTTGCTTCAAACCAACTAATACGGTTTCGCAGTTTCACAACTTCTCCTACGACGATCATAGCTGGGTTTTCGATCTCTTTAGCTTCATCAATGATGGTTTCTAAGGTGCCTACTACTGTTTTTTGTAATTGAGAAGTACCCATATGAACGAGTGCAATGGGCGTCTTTTGGTCACGACCATTTTGCGTTAATAATTCAACAATTTTAGGTAACTTTTTCACGCCCATATAAATACATAACGTTTCAGGCCCTAACGCAAGGTGTTTCCAATATTCGTCTTTATCAATATCTTTATTAATGACACCCGAAACAAAAGCCACCGAAGAACTATAGTCTCGATGAGTCACTGGAATACCTGCATAGGCCGGCGCTGCAATACCTGCAGTAATACCAGGTACAATTTCAAATGGTATACTATATCTAGCTAGTATTTCTGCTTCTTCTCCACCTCTACCATATATAAAAGGGTCGCCTCCTTTTAAACGTGTAACAGTATGACCTTCTTGAGCCAAATCAACGAGCATCTGATTTGTATCTGCTTGTGAAATAGACTGATGATTCGGATCTTTCCCACAATATATCAACTTAGTAGTCAAAGACGCATAACCTAATAATTCTGGGTTTACTAAACGGTCGTATAGAATAACATCCGCTTTTTCAATCGCCTTTTGTCCTTTAACTGTAATTAAATCAGGATCTCCAGGTCCTGCACCAACTAAAAATACTTTCCCCATACTGTCACCTGCTTTCCAAATTTTAACTATGAAATAATTGGCCGTCTGTCACTTCTTCTATGATGCCTGCCCTTACTACAAAATTACCGAAACGTTCATTCACTGTTCTTTCTTGTGCATATTGCAATAAAATTGGTCTCAAACTTTTTAATATTTCTGCTTCATCAATATTTTCTTTAAATAATTTATTTAAACGATCACCAGCAAATCCGCCTCCTAGATACATGTTGTACTTACCAGGTGCTTTACCAATAAATGCAATTTCTGCTAACGCGGGGCGTGCACATCCGTTTGGACATCCTGTCATTCTGATAGTGATCTCTTCTTCACTTAAACCAGCTTCATCCAATAAAGCTTCTATTTTAGTAATAAGTGAAGGTAAATAACGTTCAGATTCAGCCATTGCTAAACCACAAGTTGGAAACGCTACACAAGCCATAGAATTCCTGCGTAGCCCAGTATAATGTGCCCCATCGGTTAAATTGTATTGTTCTATCAACGCTTCAATTTCCGCCTTTTTCTCCGCTTCTACGTTTGCAATAACTAAATTTTGATTAGGAGAAAGTCTAAAGTCACCAGTATGTATCTCAGCGATGGCTCTAAGCGCAGTTTTTAATTTATACTCTTCAGTATCTTTAATACGTCCATTTTGAATAAACAAAGTAAAATGGTGTTTACCACTGCCTTCGGTCCACCCATATCGATCACCATTATCTTCAAAATGAAAAGCACGTTTTGATTCTAAATCCCAACCTAAACGACGGTTTAACTCATCAGTGATCCATGAGACACCTTTACGGTCAACTGTGTATTTAAATCGAGCGTTGGTTCTGTCTTCACGATTTCCATAATCACGTTGAATCGTAAGTATTTTTTCACAAACATCTACGACTTCTGCTTTAGGGAAATAACCTATTAAACGGCCCACTTGTGGATACGTTGCGGTATTGCCATGTTTCATACCCATACCGCCACCAACTGTAAGATTGAACCCTACTAAAACACCATCTTCAATAATAGAAATCAAACCGATATCTTGTGAAAACACATCAATGTCGTTAGAAGGAGGTACAGCGATACCAATTTTAAATTTACGTGGTAAATAGGTTTTGCCATATAGTGGTTCTGGCTCTTGGTCACTGGTGTCTAACACTTTCTCTCCATCTAACCAAATTTCATGATATGCTTGTGTTTTAGGAGAAAGATAACTACTGATATCACTTGCAATTTGATTGATTTCAGCATGTACATCGGACTGATAAGGGTTGGGGTTACACATCACGTTTCGATTCACATCTCCACAAGCAGCTAGTGTATCGAGTAAAGATTGATTAATATCAAACATGGTTTGCTTTAGATTACGTTTCAAGACCCCATGAAATTGAAAAGCTTGTCTTGTCGTTAATTTAATCGTTTGATTCGCATATTGATTCGCTATGTCGTCCATTGCAATCCACTGTTCTGGTGTTGAAGCTCCACCTGGCGCCCGAACTCTAATCATGAAACTATATGCGGGTTCCAGTTTTTGTCTACGTCGTTCATCGCGAATATCTCTATCATCTTGCATATAACTGCCGTGAAACTTTATTAATTTAGTGTCTTCTTCTGAAATAGCGCCTGTAATTCTATCTGCTAATCCTTCAACAATTGTTCCACGAAGATAATTACTATCTGCTTTGATACGCTCCATCTCATCCAATTTTTCTGAAAAATTTAAATTTGATTCTGACACGTAATCAACTCCCTTTCTAATAAACATCTCTTTGATATCGTTTGTCTTGTTTCATTTGTGTCAAATACACTTCAGCTTCTTCGTCAGACATATTGCCTTCTTTGACTAAAACATTATGAATGGCTTCATGAACGTCTTTAGCCATATACTGTTCATCGCCACAAACATATAATGCAGCGCCATTTATCAGCCATTCATAGAAGGCTTCACTTTGTTCTTCAATTTTATGCTGAACATATACTTTTTCGTTAGTATCTCTTGAAAATGCTAAATCTATTTTGCTCAGCACGCCTGTTTTAAGCCAATCCTGCCATTCTGTTTGATATAAAAAATCTGTTGTAAAATGCTGTTCTCCAAAAAACAACCAAGTCTGACCGTTTAAACCCAGCTCTTCACGTTCTTGTAAATATGATCTGAAAGGCGCCACCCCCGTTCCAGGACCAATCATAATCACAGGCGTAGCTTCATCGAACGGGAATTTGAAATTCGGGTTTTTCTTTAAATATACCGATGCTGATTCTCCTGCTTCCAAGCGTTCAGCTAATTGAATCGAACACACACCTTGGCGCTCACGTTGATGTGAGTAATACCTGACTGCACCAACTGTTATATGTACTTCATCAGGGTTTGCTTCATAACTACTTGCTATGGAGTATTCTCTTGGAGGTAATTTTCTTAAAAACTGATAAAGCACTTCAGGTGCAAGTGCCTTAGGTTGAAAGTCTTGAATTAAATCAATTAAGTCTCTGCCATATATATAAGATTTAATCCATTCATAATCTAAAACATGTTCTGATAAATCTGAATTATCAAATAATTCTGCAGCTTTCTGCAACAAAGTTTTAGTTAGTTTCGTAATTTCAAAATGATGTTGCAATGCGTTTTTCAATGTGAGGACATCACCTTTTTCATTGATAGGTATATCTATTTGAGCGTCCCAATTTAAAATTTCTAACAATCTATCTACCAATTTTTCATCGTTTTCTGGAATAACGACTAAGCAATCGCCTGGTTCATACGCTTCACCATAATCTTCAAATTGTAATTCGATATGCCTTACTTCTTTATTAGAACCCCTACCGTTCAAATTAATATTCTCTAATATTTCTGCTTTATATGGTTGAGACTTTGAATAATGTTTGTCGTTCGTCAACTGAACTTCATTTGTTGTCGATGCTGTTTCTTCACTCAAGGACTTGTCGCTCAATTGTTCAATAATATGATCCATCCATGATTCAGCCACATCATCGTAATCTAAATCACAATCTCGTCTCTCTACTAAGCGTGCCCCGCCTAGTGCTTCAAGGCGCGAATCAAATTCTTTACCGGTTTGACAGAAAAATTCATAGGATGCGTCCCCTAAAGACAATACTGAGAAACGGACGTCTGCTAGGTTAGGTGCTTTTCTACCATGTAAAAATTCATGAAAACTTATCGCATTATCTGGTGGGTTACCTTCACCATGTGTGGACGAAATCACAAATAAATCTTCAACTTTTTTTAATTCTTTTGTTTTAAAATCACTCATAGCATTTAGTTGCACATTAAAATTAAGTTCGACAAGGCGGTCCGCTAACTTCTCAGCTAAGCCTTGGGCGTTTCCTGTTTCTGAACCGTAAAGCACAGTGATGTGCCTATCACTATTTGAAGATGTCCCTTTATTTAATACAAATTGCGCAACTTCTGAGGGCGTTTCTTGTTTTGTTGTAACGCTTTGTAAATTTGCAGTTAAATAACCGCTCAACCAAACTTGTTGCTCAATAGTGAGATTTTGAATAATTTGATTTAGCTGTGTAGCTTGATTTTCATCAAATGGACTATTGATAACAGATAAATTCACAACCATTTCACCTCATTTTAATTTTTTAAATTACTTTCAGATTTTGTTCAAATATCTTTAAAAATTATACTGAACCATGACGTTTCACATATCTAAATGATATTTAAGCCCGCTATGGCATCAATTCTTTTTTACTATATCTATCTGATTGGAATACTAAGGATTAATAATAAAAAAATAGATTTTAACTATAGAGAAGGATGATCTGTAGTATGGAGTCCGCATTCAGTTTTATTTGAATTTGTCCATCTTCCTTCACGTGAATCCCCAGGCCCTTCAACAGCCGCAGTACACGGTATACAACCGATACTTGGATAGTTAAAATCGTGCAATTCGTTATAGTGCAATTCATATTTTTTAATATAGTGCCATACATCCTCCCACGTCCAATGTACCAAAGGGCAAATCTTGACTGATTGGAATCGTTCATCTTTATTAATGAACACCATATTTTGACGACTTAGTGACTGTGATCTGCGCAATCCAGATATCCAAGCAGTGGCACCTGATAAAACATCTTCCAAAGGCTTAATTTTCCTAATATAGCAACATTGATTCGGTGCATTTTTCCAAAGTGCTGGGTTATACTGTGACGCTTGTTCGTCTAAAGTGAGCTCTGGCTTTTTAAGTTTAATACGTAATTCTGGATAACGTGCTTGAACACGATCAATTAAGTCATACGTTTCTTGAAAATGAAGTCCTGTATCTAAA
Source organism: Staphylococcus sp. GDY8P120P (assembly GCF_017892065.1). Lineage (NCBI taxonomy): Bacteria > Bacillati > Bacillota > Bacilli > Caryophanales > Staphylococcaceae > Staphylococcus > Staphylococcus sp. GDY8P120P. Next base: position 179,717 of record NZ_JAESKI010000013.1, read on the forward strand.
AATACAATTTGAGCATCCTTTTTAACACTATAAATTAAATCAATCAGTATCATGCCTTCAGCGCCAAAGCTACAAGCATAAATAACTGACTCTCCATAGGTTTGATAAGCCCATGTCACAACTTCACGTGCGCCTTTCGTTTCATCATCAATATTTATTGATTCAGAGGCATCTGCATTAAAATGGTCGTATGTAATTTTTGATTCATGCATAAATTTATTCGCCCTCCTCTTACCATTCATCAATAATTAATAATTAGATTGATTTTAATTTTAGAATTATTCGAAAATAATTATGATTTACACTTTACTCATTGTAAATTTTTATGTCAAGTGTATATTTGTATATCTAAATTTATAATTTTTTTACTAAAAACCGTCTTAAAAACTGTCATAACAAACTTTCGAACAATTTATATTCTAATTTTAATTAAATTTTATAACAACCTTGTTATATTTAGTTTTCCCCGTATCTAAACGCTTTTAGAAATTTGTAAAATTTTTCAAAAATTTTGATTTGGGGAGGCCTAAAAAGTAGGACCATTATTTAAAAAACGTAACGATTTTTAAAATTAAAAGTAAGGTAATATTGAGTATTCTTTTAAGATATTGAGAGAGACAAAAGGGCTTCTTTGACGAATTTTCATGCCTTGGGTATATGCTGTATACTTCACGATATTTTGGAGGAGCAATTGGTGTTTTTACATTTTCGAGAAAAGAAGCGTGCAATTGAAGTACGTAGCTTGTGGCATTTACGTTGAATGAATTTATTAAAATATTGAAAAGAATGCTTAACTAAATCAGGAAAAATTGTTAGTATATCGTGCGATATAAACCAATTATTCAAGGTTTATGACAGTTAAGCATACCGGGAGTCTACGTGCGTAAAGTATTATTTATACTTTTTACTTAATATATCTGTACCTATAGCACCAATAATCATTAAGCATAATGGCCCAAATGAATAAATAATGGAACCAGATAAAAAATCAATTTCGTTACCAGATATTTTTGTGATTATAAAGATTGCTATTTTTGCGACTATCAATATGAGACCAATCACTATTAAAACATCAAAAAAAGTCTTCCATTTGTGGCGTTTTAAATTTTTGCTATCTTGAATTATTTTGTCTTTCAAATAATCGTCTCCCTTTAAAAGTTCGTCTACTGTGATATTAAATATGTCACTTATTTTCAGGAGTGTTTCAATGTTTGGATATCCTTTTTCATTTTCCCATTTCGATATAGATTGCCTACTTATATTTAAACGATCTGCTAAACCTTCTTGAGATAAATTAGCTTCTATTCTTTTCTTTTTTAATATATTATGAAAATCCATTTTGGTTACACCCCCTTATCCAAATATTTTAAATGCATTTTTTCTAACAGGTAAGTATCCTATAGTTGCGGCATGTAACCGAATTGTGGCGTACGTATTTTATATAGAATGAAAAACAGCCTTTCGTCGTTGAATGTAATATTTAACAACGCTTCTTTTGTTTTAATATGCGTTGTTATTAAAAAAGCTATAAAACACGAAACAATTGCAAAAGCGTAAGGTGAATACTTATACAGATTAAAATGATACATTTAAAATAACTACAAAATTTATAAATATATAGTAATCACACATTTGATTTTCAAAGTATTTCACCTAGAAATACGACGATATAATAATTTGGTTTTTATAATAAAACAGTGCTCACTATTATTCCGAATAAATTATTATTGTTTTTATTACAATGCTGTGAGACCGCCATCAATTACAAATTCAGAACCAGTTGAATAACTCGATTCTTCAGAAGAAAGGAAAATAATCATATTAGAAACTTCTTCAGTTTGAGCAACACGTCTCATAGGAATTGTTGTTTTGAATTGTTCTACTTGTTCTTTAACACCTTCTTGTTCTAACATAGATGTTTGGATAACGCCAGGGTGTACTGAATTTACTCTAATGTTATGAGGGGATAATTCTCTAGAAGCTGCTTTAGTCATACCCCTAACTGCGAACTTGGTATCAGTGTAACCTATAGCGCCTCCTACTAAACCATTCATAGATGAAACATTAATGATGGACCCATTTTTTTGTGCTTTCATAATGCTTGCTACTGTTTTCATACCTAGAAATACGGATACTTGGTTAACATTTACTATTTTTATATAATTTTCTAAACTTAATTCTTCTAGGGGTGTATTATACGTAATACCAGCATTATTAATTAATACATCAATATGCCCCCATTTATTCATTACTGTATTTACTACATTTTGCCAGTCACTCTCGTTAACAACATCGTGTTGTATAAAAATAGTATTTTCTCCTAATGCTTTAGAAACTTGTTCTCCCAATTCTTTATTGATATCAGTAATAGCCACCCTTGCACCTTCAGCTAATAATTTTTCAACATGCGTTTTTCCCATACCTTGTGCTGCACCAGTAACTATTATCACTTTATTTTCTAATCTTTTCATTTTTATTATGCTCCTTTGCTATATTTAAATATCAATTCCCCATTTAAATCATCCACTAATGTATAGTAAAACCCTAACTCCTCATACAACTTTCTAGCTACTTGGTTCTCTCGAACAATACTTAAATAAAGTGTATTAACTTTATATTTATCTAATACAAAAAACATTAATAACCTCATTGCTTTTCGACCAATACCCTGACGTTGATATTTTTCATCAATGAGAATTCGATCAATCCATGTTTCTTTTTTTTTACCAAAGCAACCATACATCGCAAAACCTACAATTTCATTGTCGTTATAAATTGCTACAGGACACCACTGAGAAAATTTCTCGGCTTCATTTAAACATTCGTGTACAGTTTCAATAAAATTCATTTGTTTAGAATTTACTTTTAATTGCTTTACTTCGTTAACATTAGATGGATTTATATTATTTATATAAACAGTCATAATTACTCCTTTATTATTTTACCTGGAAACCTTTTACTGGTATATTAACATTACAATTTATTTTTAGGAAGGAGATAACATGGAAAACAATAATTTTTTTGAACTCATTCACAACGCCGAATTATTTAATGATGCAACGATGACGCTTTTCATGAAAAAATTTAATTTAAACGTTAATATTTCACAAATTTTAGCTTTATCAAAATTAAAAGAAGAAGGTCCGCAAAAGCCTTCTACACTTGCACTTGCTCTAGGGTACACGTCTGGCGCTATCACAAAACTAACGAACAACCTTGTAAAAGAAGGTTATATTTTACGAGAACATCAAAAAAATGACCGTAGAGTAGTCTTGATTACAATAACTAAAAAGGGTTTAAAAGTTTTAGAAGAAGCCCAAAAGCAAGGCCAAAACATGAGAAATGAAGTTTATTCTGTTTTAAATATTGAAGAAGTTGAACAACTATTAAGCATACAAAAGAAATTATTTGAACGAGTAAAATATTTAAATACAGAAAGCAGATAAATATTTTGAATTTTAGAGGTGGCTTAAATGCATAAAGAAAGGTTACATTTTGCGTGGTTAATATTAATAGGGCTCTGTGTTTCTGTAGGATTAGGTAAAGCAGCGTTAAATAATTCAGCAGGTTTATTTTTATCCCCTGTGTCCCAAGATTTAAATGTAGGCGTAGGGAGGTTAACGATTTATTTAAGTGTTTCTTCGATTGTGACCCTGCTGTTTCTTCCGTTTGGAGGAAAGCTATTATCTAAATATAGTGCACGGTTGGTATTATTTTTTGCCATTATTTTCCAAGCAGGTGCGTTCGCTTTATTTGGTTTAATGAATTCAATTTGGGGATGGTACCTCTTAGCTATACCATTCGCTATCGGCGGGGTTTTCATTACTGTAATAGGCGGTCCTGTTTTAATCGAAAGATGGTTTAGTAAAGGGAAAGGGCTGGCCCTTGGTATTTTATCAGCAATTGGAGGGTTACTGGGTGTATTTGCGCAACCTATTATAGGCGCTTTAATTAGTCAGTTTGGTTGGAGAAATGCATACTTTATTACAGGATTAGGTGTGCTTATTATTGTTACACCTATCATTTTATTATTAATTCGTAATTCTCCTAAGGATAAAAATACAAAAGCTTATGGAGATACAAGCACTGATATAGACCCCCATAAACAAATACAAAACATCGAAGGTATTGCGTATACTACGGCCAAAAAACGCCAGCTTTTTTCTTATTAGCCCTATTTTTCTTCATTATTACCGCTATATCAAGCTTTACAATGCACGTCCCTACTTATCTTGTTAATCATGGACAAAAAGTTAGTATTGCTGGCGCAATGATGTCTGCACTGATGGTGGGTGTTTTTGTCGGTTCACTCGTATTTGGTTATCTCACAGACAAGATTGGCGCAAAAAAAGTGGGTTTATTGGCTATGATACTAGGGCTAATCGCCACTATTTTATTGATTGCTATGCCTGATTTTATTGTGGTAGTAGCTGTTGCTTTATTCTTATTTGGAATGTTTACTTCATCGATTGGAACAATAGCACCAGCGATGGCTTCGTCATTATTTGGAAGTAAAGACTATAGTCAAATTTATTCCACCTCATCAATTGGCTTAGCCCTTGCATCTATTGTCGCTTTACCAGCTTATGGTTTTATATATGATATTTCAGGAAGCTATACCACGGGCCTTATTATCATTATTTTACTATTTGTGGTTAATATCATTGCGATTATTTTGGCTTTTAAAAATAAAGAAAAACTTGTTAAAGAAGGATATTGGAATTCTAAAAAGAAAGGTGATTTAAATGGCTAGACTAGATAATAAAATTGCTATATCTCGTATGAATAGTTTTTTAAATATTACGGAAGATGATTTGAATTTGTCATTTAATACGGGGTTTTATGCGACGTTTTATTTATGCCAAATGGTAATTCCTTATTTAAAAGAAACTCAAGGAAACATTATAAACTTTGGTTCTGGCGCAGCTGTTAAGGGAGATAAAAATCAAGGTGCCTATGTTGTTGCGAAAGAAGCTATTCGTGGTATAACTCGGGTGATTGCAAATGAATTCGGAGCGTTTGGTATCAATGCTAATGTGATTTCACCTATTGCTTATTCTGAAGGTGTTGATCAATGGAGAAAAGATAACCCAGAATATTATAATCAAGTTGTCCAAGGCATTCCTCTACAAAAATTTGGAGACGTTGAAAAAGACATTGGACCGGTCGCTGTATTTCTAGGAAGTAAAGATGCTCAATATATTACTGGACAAACCGTAATGGTAGACGGTGGTAGTATTAAATTATATTAATCATATAAAGAAAGCGTGATAAATAATGAAAAATAAAGTTGGTATTGTAACCGCAGCAGGTAATGGCATTGGTAGAGCAAGTGCTATCGCCTTTGCAAAAGCAGGCGCGAAAGTTGTCGTATCAGATATTTCTGAAGAGTCAGGATATGAAACTGTAAGACTCATTCAAGACGAAGGTGGAGAAGCACAATTTATTAAGTGTAATGTAGCCGAAGAAAAGGACGTTAAAAATTTAATTGACCAAACTGTTAAACAATTTGGTCGATTGGATTGGGCGCATAATAACGCAGGCATCGGCGCTCCAACGGCTTCATTAACAGAGATTGACACAGACCGTTGGCAGCGTGTAATAGATGTTACTTTAACTGGTACTTTTTTATGTTTGAAATATGAGATACCAGCTATGCTTGAATCTGGTGGAGGCGCAATTGTTAATACGGCATCTACAGGTGGTTTAGTTGGAACACCTGGTTTAACGCCTTATATTTCTGCTAAACACGGCGTTAATGGGTTAACTAAAAGTGCGGCATTAGAATTTGGCAAACAAAACATACGCATTAACTCAATTTGTCCTGGTATGACAAAAACAGCAGCTGTAGAAAATTGGATTCAAGAAGCAGAAGAACAAGCGAAAGCTTTTGAATCTGCTATTCCAATGGGCCGTATGGGCGTACCGAATGAACAAGCAAATGCCGCAGTGTGGTTATGTTCTGAACAATCTTCTTTTATTACAGGGATTAACCTCCCCGTCGATGGCGGAGAAACTGCAGAATAAATCGTTTTATTATAATATGACTATTTAATTAAGGACGTCATGTATGAGACAGACTTATCCACCTATTTTATTGATTTTGTTGTTATTAGCTTCATGTGGCAACCAAGAAAATGAGCAAAAAGAACATAATCAGCATTCAGAAAAGCAAGAAGAAAAAGTCGGTGACTCAGATACTAAAATAGAAAACCTACCTGATAAAACAGAATGATCTAAGATACAAAACAATGTGGTTTATGGAAACTTTACTTTAAACAGTAGGCAGAATCAAGATACCTATGATGACAAAAAAACTCAAACAAAGTATATATTAGAGGAAGATAGAACCATTAAAAAAATTATTAATAAATCAAATAATATTTTATCCCCAAAAGCATTTATGCAAACAGATGCTAAGAAAGTTGAACAATATTCTGATGGTGTTTATAAATACTATTCAAAATCAATTGATAAATATTATAAAGTAATTGAAAAACACAAGTCACATAAAAATATTTTGATCGTGACAATGTATTAATTTTTTAAGAGATAGTATAACTAAATTTGATGAAAATATTACGTGGGGTTTAATTAGAATAAACTCCAAACTTACAATAACAACGAAAACGTCATAACACGTACTAATTATTAATGTGACAAAATCGTAAGACAAATTCGATTTTCATTTTTTATCCCCCCTTGTATAATGTGCTTTATATTATTGGAAAAGAGGGATAAAATGAGCGTACAAAAAGGTACAGCTTCGCTAACAAGAATTAACCTCATTGACGTTATACGTGGTATAGCTATTATAGGTATTCTATTAATTAATATTCACTTTTTTGAACCCTCTAATACAAAAAGTATAGAGATTAACATATTTGATAGTAAAGTTATTAATTATATAGAAATGTTCAGTTTAAATAAATTTCATTTTATATTTGCTTTTTTGTTTGGTGTCAGTACTTCTATTTTTATAAATAATTTACAAACAAAAGGGTTAACCCTTTGGGTACATATACGTCGAATGGTTCTTTTATTTATTGTTGGCGCATTAAGTTCCTTATTATGGGATGGCGATATTCTTAAACTATATGCAGTCATGGGGGTGCTTTTACTACTTTTTCAAAACGTGCCAAATAAAATAAAACTGAGTTGTGGCGTTTTATTGGTTACATTTGGAAATTTTTTACCCATATTAATTAAATTTATAGAAATCAAAGGTATCCACATTCCTAATTTGCTTAATTCATTTGTTTTATTAATGGTCATGCTCTCAACATTAGGACATATGTTATTAGGGCAAGCACTTTACTATATCGGTATTTTTACGAATAAAAGTTTATTGCCTAAATTAAAAAAATATTGGTTACTGTTTTTAACACTTACCCTCCTTATATGGGCACTTGCATTATTCATTCAAAATAACGAATTACTGCATAGCTTTAATCAAAACAGTGGCGCTATTATCGGTTTATTTTATATATTTTCAATTTTATTACTATACCAAATTAAACCAGTACAAAAATGCCTTTCTATATTGATTCCGTATGGGAAAATGGCATTCACGAATTACTTAGGCCAAACAATCATAGGTGTTGTTATTTTAACACCGATTCTTTCAAATTATACCGTCCATACTTATGGCATGCTTTTATTATATGTAGCAGTCACTTTATTTCAGATTACTTTCTCATTGATATGGATGCATTATTTTTTATTTGGTCCATTAGAGTGGTTGTGGCGTTGTGGAACCTATTTAAAAATCCAACCTATAAAGAAATCAAAAACATAAATTTCTTTTATAATAAAGTACATTAAAAAGGGCTACTTATTAAGCTAACGGATTCAGTTCGTAGAAGTATAGTAAAAATCAATAATACATTAATAGATATTGTTGCAAATTATAATAAAGTTAGCGTCCAACAAAAACTGGGCTACTTATCTCCTATAAAATTCAGGAAATTAGTAGCCTAGTAAATAGTGTTTTATTAACTTGCTATTTTAAAAGTTCAACATCTTCAATAGAATTCTTTTATATAATAGCTTTATATTTAACTCGCTTATATTAACGAATTAATGATAAAAGCAAAGCTAAAAGCAATAAACGCTAGCAATGTTTCCATTACTGTCCAAGTTTTGAATGTTTCTTTAACATTCAGACCTAAATACTCTTTAACCATCCAAAATCCAGCATCGTTAACATGAGACAGCATTAATGATCCTGCCCCTGTAGCTATAACTAATAATTCTAAATTTATCCCTGACATATGCTGTATGATTGGGGATACAATACCCGCAGCTGTAGTTAATGCAACTGTTGCAGACCCTGTAGCAACACGTATCAAACCTGCAACTAAAAATGCTAATAATAATGGCGAGAGCGAAAGGTTTTCAGTCATTTGTGCAATCGTGTCACCAACGCCTGTTTCAATAAGTATTTCTTTAAACCCTCCGCCAGCTCCAATAATTAAAATAATAGATCCTAATGGTAAAATACATTCTTCTACTAAATCTTTAATTACATTTTTTGACATACCTTGTTTAAAACCTAACAAATAAAAAGCGACAAAGCATGAAATTAATAAAGCTATAACTGGGCTACCTATAAATAACAAAGTATTTTTCAATAAACTCGGTATATCTCCTAAATATGGAGTAATTATAGATAACAACATTAGCAATACAGGTAACACAATAACTAAAAATGATATCGCTACACTTGGTAATGCATTCGTTTTATTATCTACTTTAATAATGTCTGGTGAATTTTCTGGTATTAAACGTTTACTAATAAACTTACCAAAAATCGGCCCTGCAATAATCGCAGTAGGTAAAGCAATAATAAGTGAATAAAGTAATACCTTTCCTAAATTTGCATCGTAAATACCGATTGCAGTCATTGCCCCAGGATGAGGCGGCACAATACCATGAACAATTGATAAGCCCGCTAATAATGGGATTGCTATAAGTAATATGTTTGCTTTTGTAGTTTTATGAATTGAAATAACAAGTGGTAATAAAATAACAATACCCACTTCAAAAAACACTGGTATACCAATGATAAAACCTGATAACATCATTGCCCATGGTAATTTTTTATAACCTAATGACTTCACTAGATAATCTGAAATTTGCATGCCTGCACCTGAATCAGACATCAATTTACCTAATATGGTTCCTAAAGCTAAAATGCCGACTAAATGTCCTAATACGTCTCCCACACCTGTTTCATAGGCTGTTACAATTTTTTCAGGTGATAAGCCTGCCATGATTGCTAAAAATAAACCAGCAACGGTTAAACTGATAAATGCATGCCATTTCCACCAAGCAACCCCTAGTATGACAATAACAATTGAAAGTAGCGTAATGATTAATAAATAAATGTTAGAATCCATCCCTGTCCCCCCATTAATGTTAGCGCTACCAACAAGTTACAAAAGTTTCACATCAATCTTTTAAACTGATTGTATATTTTTTCAACTTACTATTATAGTAACCAATACTATACTCGATAACTTCACCTGATACTGCGTAAGTTTCTCTCTCTCTAATGAGCAAAGGTTCTGACACATTAAGGTTTAATTGTATTGAAGCTTCTTCATCAAACCCAACAGAGAAATTATCTTCAATATTTTGGATTTCCATCTTCTCTTCTTCTAAAATTTTATATATCGATAAATCATTGTTCTGCTTTAATTCATCATAATTAGTTAAATGATTCAATGGATATGGTAAATAATGATTGAATAGTATATATGGCTGATCATTTAATAGATAGACTCTTGTTATCTTGTAGGATTTCACACCAAACATTTGAAATAATTGACTATTTTCTTCGTGTACAACTACCGTAATATCTTTAATAATTTTCTGTATTTTATTGCCTTGTTCTACAAGTTTTTCTGTGAAATTTTTATTGTTTGTGATGTTGTTCCTCTGTTTATGATTAATTACTGTGGTTCCTTTACCGCTTTTCTTTTCCAAGTAGCCTAAGTTTACCAATTCTTTAATTGCAGATCTTACAGTCACTTTACTCACATTAAACTCTTTTTCGAACTCTATTTCTGTCGGTATATAATTTCCAACTGTATATATCCCATGGATAATTCTGTCTTCAATAATTTGTTTTATTTGTAAATATAATGGCCCTTTTTCTGATGATAATTTCGTCATAAATCAATTACCTCTCAATATCATTTTTTTCATTATTTATAACTTTTATTATATCATCAGTATCAAACAAAGGTGTATCTCCAGAAATTGTATGCGCTAACACACAAGAAGCAGTTGAAAATGTCACCGTGTCTTGCGGATCCATATTTGAAAGTTCTCCGTGAATGATCCCACAAGTATAGGCATCTCCAGTACCAATTCTGTCTAAGATATCCACATCAAACGCTTTAGAATAATACATAGCCCCATTATCATATAAATATCCTTTAATGACGTTATGGTTGCTCCCTTGTACAGTTCGAATCGTCCCCCCGATTTTATTAATTCCATATTTTTTGGCCACTAGAGGGAGGAGTGCTTCTAATTGTCCTTCTTTTGTCTCTTTATTCGTTGATAATCCTAAAGTTTGAATAGCATCTTTTTCACTCATTATAACGATGTCTGCTTCTGATAAAATAGTTTCATAATATGGTTTAGCACGTTGATTACCATTTTCTCCCCATAACGAAGGTCTAAAATTACAATCAAAAACTACTTTAATATTTTGTTCCTTTGCTAATTTCACTAGTTTTAAAACATTATCTCGTGTTAACTGATTCATAGCTAACGTGATGCCACATATATGCAAAACATCAATGTCTTCGAGTGATTGTAACAAGTCAAATTTTGAAATACCGGTAATATTAAAACTACTTTGTTGCCTATTGGTGTACGTCACATTACTTGGACGATTACCAAACCCTTTTTCTAAAAAGTACATACCTAAATTATTATCGTTTTTGATTACTAAATTACTTTGAATCCCTAACCTACGTATTGCACCAATAGCAGATGAACCAATTGAATTATCTGGTACAGCGCTAATTAAACTAGAAGTATATCCAAATTGTGCTAACAACCCAGCAACATTGACTCCCGTACCAGTAAACGAATATTTCAAATCTTCTGCTTGTCTTAACAAGAGATTATCAGGCACTTCCAAACGCATCATTATTTCTCCATATGCTGCAATATGTTTATTCATATTGATCAACTAATTGTTTCATTTTATAAGTTAACCATTCTACATCTTCAATACGAGTTAAACCCGTCTCTTTATCAATAATAGAAGAATAGACATGCGGTATAATTTTTGGCACATGATAATCTAAAGCAATTTTTAGAATTTCTTCGAAATTTTCCTTGGTAATACCGCCTGTAGGCTCTAATCCAAAATTCATATCTCCACATGCCTGAGCTACGGCTTTATATTCTTCGACTGTATCTAAACCGCTCATTGGGAAGAATTTAATAGCATCTCCGCCCATGTCTTTAATTAAATTAATAGCAGCTTTTATTGGTATAACTGCTTTTTCAGAATCTTCGCTACTTATTGGACCTGTGGAAACATTGACATAACCTACTCTACCTGTAGGTGATACTAAAGCGTTAACCCAAGATGTGTCGTGCGTGTTAGCTGTTGTTTGTCCTACACTTGTAAATACTTGATTAATGTGTGAACCTTGGTAATCTTTTGCAATATCTGATACAACTTTTGCTTGTCTATTATCACCAGCACCTAATCCAATCGATATTGCATCATCAACGTGTGAACCAAAATCACTCATACTAGTTACCGCGTCTTTGACAGTGTCATAATCTTTTGATAATACGCCAATAACTACATTTTTATTTGCTGCTTGATATACATCTTTAATATTTCGTTCCCCTTTGGCTAATACATTGAGCGCTACGCTATCTTTATAAAATCTGTCTAATATTTTCATTAAATTTCACCTTCCACTATCTGTACAATCGTTTTATATATTATCTCCATTTCACCGCGTTTTAACGGTCTAGGATCTATATCAAAGAACCCTTGTTTAACACCATAATCTCGTGTGTAAATAGCTATGTCAGCAGATTTTAGTTTCTTAGCAAATGATTCTGCATTCAAATTTAAAATTGATGGATCCACATATACACGTGTTCTATATATCTCTCTGCCTGCTTCATCTTGAACGACTTCTAGCTTAATGCCTTGATAGTCATTAAGCGCTTCTAATTTTTGTAGTTCCTGTTTTTCATTTTTAGAATTGTCCACTTTCTCAAAATATTCATCTAAAGCTTGTAATAACCCAAAAGTTGATTCTTTACCCACTTTCATACTTCTTCCTATAAAGTGTAATTGCACTTTCGTAGCTTCAATGAGTGAATTTTTACCTGCAACGATACCAGTTGTAGGACCTTGTATTGCTTTTGAGCCACTGAAAATAGCTATGTCTGAGCATTGTGTATATTTTTTCAAATCTTCTTCTGCAGCTGCATCTACAATAAGCGGAATATGATGTCTTTGTGCCACTTCATATACCTCTTCTACAGATGCCATGTTTTTTTGAACTGCATGATGCGATTTTACATAAAGAATAGCTGCTGTATTTTCATTAATTGCTTCTTTTATATGTTTATTTTTCCCTTCATTTGCGTACCCTACTTCAACTACTGAACCCCCGCCTAAATAAATCATTGTCTCTATAGGGGCACCATATTGAACATTATGCCCTTTAAATAAAATCACTTCATTTTTATCAATTTTATCGTTATGCAATCTTTGACTTTTACGTTCGTTGCCCCCTGTGATGACACCAGCAATTGATAATGCTATGCCGCTTGACGCAGAGTTTACAACCACAGCATCTTCTGCATTAATCTTATTCGCAATATATGCGCCAGATTTATCAACCAAATCTGCCATCTCTACGTAATTTTGTCCGCCAAATTTCATCGCGTCCATTACTGAATCTGTTGGTGATGAAACGCCAAGAATGCTCATTCTCCCACTTGCATTAACAACACGTTTCAAACCATATTTATAATTTAATGAATTTTCCATTTGCTACTACGCCTCTTTCTTTAATTATTTGGTTACTTTTAACCGTTTGTTTAGACGAATCAGTAAACATTTGCTCTTCTTCAACCACGTCAAATATAGTCAGATTCGCTATACCACCCTCTCTCAGTTCTGCCAATGTAGGTTTGTTAATAATTGCCGCGGGTTTTTGCGTTACTGCGTAAATAATTTCTTTTAGTGTATATCCTAGATATAAAAATTTTGATAATACATTAGCTAAACTAAATACTGGTCCTTCTACTCTATTTTTTTTATAAATATCCGTACTTATCGTATCAAAATGTATATTAGCATTTCGTGCTTGCTTTGCTACCTCAAATGAAAAACTGGCATTACCATGACCAACATCTAAATTAACCCCTCGGTTGACCGCTTCTGTTAATACTTTCAACGGTTCGCCATTATTATCAAACAGATTATTATCTTTACCATTTAAGAAATGTGTGATTACATCTCCCTTTCGCAATAAAGGTATTACCTCTTGGATTTTTGGCGGGGCAGAACCAATGTGGGTCATAATAGGTAATTTCAACTGTTCACTGATTTCCACAGCTTTTTCCAAGGGTATCGTGCCGTTACCTTTCACAACGCTACTGCTTATTCGTGATTTCAAACCAATGACCATATCTTTATATTGATGCGCCGCTGTAATACATTGTTGCTGGTCTATCCAAGTTAAATTAGATAGCTCATCAATTCTCTCGAGCCCTATTTTTGATATGTTTAAAAATGAAAATACATTTGTTTCACTATTTAATGCACGATTATATAATTCATCGATTCTATCTGCACCACAGCTTCCAGCGTCGACAATTGTGGTAACGCCTTGTTTCACTCCGATCTCATCAATCTCATCTCCATATGGACTGAAATCCGAAAATGCGTGTACATGTAAATCAATCCAACCCGTCGATAAATAAGAACTTGAACCATCAAAAAGGATAGGCCCCTCTAATGTATGATGCTCTCCAATACTTTTAATTACACCCTCTTCAAGAAAAATATCGATACGCTCTTCATTTATTGTGGAGATATTTTTTATTATTCCTGTGCTTTTCACACTATCTCACCTCGCGAAAAGATTATAACATTATAATGTTTGAAAACGCAATCATTATAATGTTTACAAAATTAGAAACACTTAAAATTTTGATGGATAGAGTGAAATCTTAAATATACGGTTAAAATATCTAATTCTGCATATTTTCTTTTCACCTCTATTTTTAATTGTTCATTTGAGTACTATTTTTTATATTTTCGTGATCAATCATTACTCTATTTTTACTTTCTAAAAACAAGTAATTTTTTCCATAAAAAAACACCTCCGTATAAATTCATTTTAGTATGAAATCAACGGACGTGTTTTTTATTTTATTTCCTCGTTTTGGGTAGTCAGCTAATAGCTGAGATATTTTGCTTATAAAATCAATATTTTGCAAATGCTCGGGTGTTTGTAAATTATACTGAGAAGCTTAGTCTTGGAATAAATGTTTCGAAATGAATGTTATCCATTGGCACTTCTAATTTTTGTAATTCCGTAATCATTGCTTTTAGGAACGAGTTACCACCACATACGTAAACTTCCGTTTCGCCATCAAGATATTGTTTTAATTGTTCTGCATCTATAAAGCCGTCTTGGTCGCGGAAGTGTTTATCAAATTGTGCTATTGAAAATTTAGCCGTAATGTCTTCTAATTTTTCTTCAAAAGCTACATTCTGAGCATTAGATGTTGATTGAAGGAATGTTGCAGTTAAATCAGCATCAACCGCTTCTTGATACATTGAAACGAGTGGTGTAACACCAACGCCAGAGCCTAAGAATAATTGTTTATTAGCTTTATTTGCTAAACCAAATCCACCTACAGGCGCAGATAGCAGCAATGTATCCCCTACGTTAACTTCATCATGTAACACTGTGGATACTTCGCCTTCATGCTCTTCTGTAACGTCTCTACGTACACCGAATGTTAAGAAATCTTTATCTCCATCAACAATAGAGTAATGTCTTTTAGCTCTGTACGGTAATTTTTCACTAGATATATCAACTGTAATATATTGACCTGGTATAAACTGACTTAAGTCAATTTCATCTGATGTTACTGTGAAAGATTTAATCATGTCAGTTTCTTCAGTAATATTTGTTACAGTGAATGGTTTAAAACCATCCCAAGCCATTTTACTGTATACATCTTTTTCTAAACCGATAAACGCATCTGCAATTGCTCCGTACGCTTTAACCCAAGTTTGAATAATTGGATCATCTTCATTTAAACCAGTTTCTTGTTGGATGGCCCATATTAAATTTTCTCCTACAATTGGATAGTGTTCTGCTTTTACTTGCAATGCGCAATGTTTGTATACAACTGGCATGATTGCAGGGACGATAGGTGATAAATCTTCAATATTTTCAGCTGCTGCTAACACTGCCATTGCTAAAGCAGAAGATTGTAGCCCTCTTTTTTGGTTCGTTTGATTGAATACATTTTTTAATTCAGGGTGTTGTTCGAATAATCTTTTATAGAAAGTTGATGTAATCGTCTGCCCTTTATCTTTTAATAATGGTACAGTTTCTCTAATTATTTGTACCTCTTCTTGAGTTAACATAAAACCCCTCCTAATTATTTCGTCATCCACATTATTGTACTAAGTGAGCTCTCTTACAATGAATTTTATGTTGATTTCACAGAAACTTCACATTCAATATTCATTAATTTGTAACTTTTATTTTTATTATTAAATAACATAATATTTAACTTATTAGCGCTTCTATTTATAAGGTTATATCACTTAAATTATAAATATAATTTTTATTAGGAGTGATTATGATTGATAATTAATTTTTAGAAGACTAAAATACTGATTGAAAATGAATCGTCTTCTAGGAGGAATTAAATATGCAAATCTCAAAAATAATTAACGCTATGATTTTAGATATGGACACAAACACACCTTATTTAGGCACACTTATAATCAATAACGGCATCATCACAGATATTATTACTCAAGACGAAAAGGTTAAAAACCCAGATGCAATTGATTTAAATGGCCAATATATTATACCTGGATTTATCGATACGCATAGTCATCCAACCGCTTATGGAATGACCAAATTAATGGTCAATTGTGCTGATTCTAATATTAAAAATATGGATGATATCATTGCTACTTTTAAAACACAAAAAGAGCATTTAACTCATGACGGTTGGTTGATTGGTTATGGTTACAACGAGAAAGATCTAGCTGAACAACGACATCCAAACCGCTATGATTTAGATCAAATATCTACGGATACCGCAATTGCTGTTATGCATTATTCAGGACATATGGCAACTGCAAATACAAAAGCCCTTGAACTCATGGGTATTGGTTTTACAGATGACAATCCTGAAGGCGGTTATTATGAGCGTGATAATGAAGGTAAAGTTAACGGTGTATTAATCGAAATGCCTGCTACAGAAAAATTAATGTCAGTTCTGCCAGAACCCACACCTGAAGATATTGCGCAACGAATGAACTTAGCCGTTGATGATTATGTTAAAAGTGGTATCACGAACACTTCTGATTTATTAATTGGTAACAAAGGCGAAACAGACTATGAGGGCGTATTAACTTTTTTAAAACAACCACAACGCATACGCACACGTTGGATGATAACCCATCAATTACTAGAACATCACCCTAAGTTTCAAGACGTTCACGCTGATACGATTGAACGCGATTTTCAAACCTATAGTAATCATATGAGTCATCTTGGCGGCGTGAAATTTTTCAATGATGGTTCAATACAATTACAAACTGCTTCTATTAGAGGAGCCTACTTAGATGGCACTGAACCACCAAAACCTTTATTGAAACAACACCATATGATTGAAAAGTTCAAACACTTCCAGCAGTTAGGTTATAATATTGTTACACACGCTAATGGTGATGCCGCAGCTTCAGCGGTTATTGAAGCGTATAAAAAAACAGCAGAATTTAAAACTAATCCATTATGTAACAGAATCGAACATTTACAAACTATTTCAAAATCAGACATACAAGAAATGGTAAAACACCATATTGGCGGATCATTCTTTATTAATCATGTTTATTATTTTGGAGACTTACATCGAGATGTATTTTTAGGTAATGATAAGGCACAAAATTTAAACCCTGTGAAATGGGCAGAAGATAGCGGTATGACTTTTACGCTTCATACAGATGCCCCTGTGACACCAATATCTCCTTTAGAGTCTATTCAAATTGCTGTAGATAGAAAAACTAAAGATGGCGACACTCTAGGAGAACACCAACGTTTAACACGTGATGAAGCTTTTAAAAAAATGACAGCAGACGCTGCTAAATTAAACCATACAGAACAAAGTGAAGGCACGATTAAAGCTGGAAAAGTTGCCGATTTTGTTGTATTAAATCAAAATCCATTAGATACGCATACAACATTAAATAATTCGCTTATCGAAATGACAATCTGTAATGGGCAAGTTGTTTACAAGAAATAAGCCTTCCTTCTCATTCAATAATCAAGAGACAAAGCGATCAATATCTCTGCTTTGAGGTTTATATAGGTAGTAGGTGACTGGAATGAAAATACGCTTATAAGCAAAACAAGCTTTTTTCACTCCTAGTCATCTTTGCCTTAGCGATATCATAACGCTTATTGCGGATCATGGTTTCTGTCTTATTCTTCTTTATATTTTTCATTAAGTTGATGGATTAATCTTTTAAATTCTGCTTCAGATTTAAACTCAAATGTTATCTGTCCCTTTTTATGCTTTGTAGATATCATAACATTTGCACCATATTGTTCTTTTAATTGGCGCTCTTGTTGTTGAATAAACTTAGGCTTTGAAGCAGGTTGTGATGAAGTGCTTTGCTTTATCTTACCATCATTACATGTGTTCACATATTGCTCGAGTGAACGTACGCTCCAAGCCTCCCGGGAGGCTTGATGAGCTATTTTTTTTATTTTTTGCTTATCTTTTATCGCTAGTAAGGTGCGACCATGAGCCCCTGAAAGCTTGCCGTCTTTCACCATCCCAGTGACTTCTTTAGGTAATTGGAGTAAACGTAACATATTAGCTATGTATGGTCTAGATTTGCTCAAACGCGTTGCAATGTCTTGCTGTGTAAGTTTTAAATCCTCCATTAACTTTTTGTAACTTTCGGCTTCTTCTATAGCGTTTAAATCTTCACGTTGGAGATTCTCAATCACGGCGAGTTCCATCATATCTTCATCAGTTAATTCTTTAATTATTGCTGGTATATGAGTCAACCCAGCTATCTTTGAAGCTCTATACCGACGTTCCCCTACTACAATGTTGTAACCCGCTATGGTTTTTCTTAACACGATAGGTTGCAAAATACCATGCAGTTGAATTGATTCAGCTAAATCCTTCAAGCGTGCTTGATCGAATGTTTTTCTGGGTTGATAAGGGTTTGCTTTGATTTTTTGAATTTCAATTTCATTGACTTGAGCATTTTGATCTAATTTAAGACGTTCATCTATTGAATCTCTCATCGTGTACACCTACTTTCCTGACAAATATAACCTTTTTATTTAATCCTAGTATATCATTACTGTCACAATGAAAAACATAATTCGGAATTATTGATTAAATCTAAATTTTCAGATAAATTGTTGACAAAAGTCATTTAAGTGTGTAACCTAAAATGTAACAAATTCGAAATAGCAACACACAGTAATAAGGAAAGTAGAATTTACACTGCTGACACAGAGAGTCTTCGCTTGCTGAAAGGAGACACAGAAAGAAAGTTTGAAAATGGCCTTTGAGTGTTGATGCCAATATGAGGTATCAACGGGTTCGCCCGTTACAGCGATACAGTATTAACATTTTGTTAAATGGCGTACTGGATTATGCCACGCGTCGGATATGTTGTTAATACTCATTTTACATTTAGCTAAAGTGAGTTTTTTATTTAAACATATTACGATAGCACAATTCAGTACATGTGTGTAAGACAATTTGGCGTACTGGATAAGATTACTTTAGTGATAAAGTAATAAACAAAGGTGGTACCGCGAGCTAAGCTTTCGTCCTTTACATCCGATTTATTCGGGTTTAAAGGACGAAAGCTTTTTTTATTTTTAAAGGAGGTTATTTGTATTATGAAAAATACTGAACTATCACAAATAGCACTTACACATGATTCAACGGGCGCAATTGCAAACCCAATTTATTTATCAACTGCTTATCAGCATCCGCATTTAGGGGAATCAACAGGCTTTGATTATACAAGAACTAAAAACCCAACACGCTCAGCATTTGAAGAAGCCTTTGCTAAGTTAGAACGTGGCACTGCTTCATTTGCTACTGCAAGTGGTATGGCAGCTATACAATTAATATGTAATTTATTTAAAGCAGGTGACGAAATCTTAGTATCATTTGATTTATACGGAGGCACGTTTAGACTATTTGATTTTTATGAAAAACAATATGGTGTTCACTTCAAATACGTAGATTTTTTAAACTATGAAGCAGTAAAGGAAAGCATTACAGATCATACTAAAGCATTATTCATTGAAACAATTTCAAACCCACAAATGTTAGAAGTAGACGTTGACCCTTATTATGTATTAAGTAAAGAACATCATTTATTAACGATTATAGACAATACATTTTTAACACCTTATCTATCAACACCGCTTGAAGATGGTGCGGATATCGTACTACATTCGGCTACAAAGTATATAGGTGGGCATAATGATGTACTTGCTGGTGTAGTTACAGTTAAAGACCCTCATTTAGCTGAACAATTAGGTGAATTCCACAATATGATCGGTGCAACTTTATCACCTTTTGACAGTTATTTATTACAGCGTGGGCTAAAGACATTACATTTAAGAATGGACCGTTCAGAATACAATGCCAAATTGCTAGCAGAACGATGTTGTAACTTAAAAGGTATTGATCAAGTCTTATATTGTGGGCGCACAGGCATGTTGAGCTTACGGTTAGATAAAAATTATAAAGCGGATAAATTTTTAGAAAGCTTACAAGTTTGTATTTTTGCAGAAAGTTTAGGCGGCACTGAAACATTCATTACCTTCCCATATACGCAAACACATGTCGATATGCCTGATGAGGAAAAGGATAAACGTGGTATTGACGAATATTTACTTAGACTATCTATCGGTGTTGAAAATTACGAAGATATTGAAAAAGATATTATTCAAGCTTTAGAAAAAGCTAAAGAAGGAGTGATTTCATGAGTTTATCAAAAGAAACAGAAGTGATATTCGATGCTAATAGAGGTGTTGATTATGATTCAGCTAATCCTCCTTTATATGCATCTTCAACTTTTCATCAAAAAGTTTTAGGTGGCGACGCTAAATATGATTATGCGCGCAGTGGTAACCCTAATCGTGCGCTATTAGAAGAAAAGTTAGCTGCACTTGAAGGTGGCGATTATGCATTTGCTTATGCATCTGGTATCGCTGCTATTTCAGCTGTATTACTCACATTAAATTCTGGTGATCATGTTATCCTTCCAGACGATGTCTATGGCGGTACTTTCCGGTTAACTGAACAAATATTAACACGTTTCAACATTCAATTTACTACAGTAGATACAACACACTTACAAGAAATCGAACAAGCCATTCAATCAAATACAAAACTCGTATATATTGAAACGCCATCCAATCCATTATTTAAAATCACGGATATTAAAGGTGTCGCACAAATTGCTGAACAGTATAAACTATTGCTTGCTGTAGATAATACATTTATGACACCCCTTGGCCAATCGCCTTTAGCATTAGGTGCAGATATTGTCGTTCATAGTGCTACCAAATTCTTAGGTGGCCATAGCGATATCATTGCAGGTGCTGCTATAACTAGTAATAAAGAAGTAGCTGATGCACTTTATTTATTACAAAATGGCACAGGGACCGCGTTATCTGCACATGATAGCTGGACTTTATCTCAACATTTAAAAACGTTATCTGTGCGTTTTAACCAATCTGTTGAAAATGCGCAAAAACTTTATACATTCTTATCACAACGTGAAGAAATTGCAGAAGTTTATTACCCTGGGAATGATGCATTACACCTATCTCAAGCAAGTCATGGCGGTGCCGTTTTAGGCTTAAGGTTGAAAGACGAAACAAAAGCACAAGCATTTGTAGATGCACTCACGTTACCACTCGTTTCTGTCAGCTTAGGCGGAGTTGAAACAATTCTGTCTCACCCGGCTACAATGTCTCATGCTGCTGTACCAAAAGAAGTTCGTGAAGCACGTCATATTACGTTTGGATTATTTAGATTAAGTGTAGGTTTAGAAAATGCAGATGAGTTAATAGCAGACTTGAACTATGCACTGAAGGAGGCCTTCAATGAGTCAACTAATCAACAAACTGAAACAGAATATTTTAGTCGCTGATGGTGCTATGGGAACGATTCTGTATTCAGATGGTTTAGATACGTGTCCAGAAGCATATAACCTAACCCATCCTGAAAAAATAGAACGCATACACCGGTCCTATATTGAATCTGGAGCAGATATTATCCAAACCAATACGTATGGCGCAAATTTTGAAAAATTAAAATTATTTGGTTTAGAACATAAAGTGAAAGACATACACAAAGCCGCAGTACAGATTGCTAAAAAAGCAGCTAACAATGAAACATTTATATTAGGTACTGTTGGCGGGTTTAGAGGTGTAAAACAAGAACCTTTAAGTTTAGAGGCCATTCAATACCACACTGAAATACAAGTAGATACACTAGTCGAAGAAGGCATCGACGGTTTACTATTCGAAACATATTACGATTTAGAAGAACTCACCAATATCATCAAGGCTACAAAGCAAAAACATAATATACCTATTGTCGCACAGTTAACAGCTTTAAACACAAACTATTTAAGAGATGGCACAGAAATCAATACGGCGTTACAACAAGTTGTAAATAGCGGCGCAGATATCGTAGGGCTGAATTGCCATCACGGCCCACACCACATGCAGCAATCATTTTCACATATTGAATTGCCCGAGCATGCCTATCTGTCTTGCTACCCAAATGCAAGTTTATTAGATATTGAAAATAGCCAATTCAAATATAGTGATAACGCTGAATACTTTGGTAAAGTCGCCAAACAATTGATTAATGAAGGTGTTCGAATTATCGGGGGCTGTTGCGGTACAACACCTGAACATATTCAATTTATCAAGTCTTCAATAGCCAACTTAGAACCAGTCACTCATAAAAACGTCATACCTATTAAAAAATATAACAGTTGCTCACGTACCCAGACCAAACAGCAAAACTTAACAACCAAAGTCAAACAACGTCCGACCATTATCGTCGAATTAGACACACCTAAGCACTTAGATACAGAATTATTTTTCAGAAATATCAAAAAACTTGATGATGCACATATTGATGCAGTGACATTAGCAGACAATTCATTAGCCACTGTACGCATTAGTAACGTTGCAGCTGCAAGTATTATCAAGCAACAATATACTATTGAGCCATTAGTTCATATTACGTGTCGTGATCGTAATCTCATTGGTTTACAGTCACATTTATTAGGACTATCACTACTTAATATCAATGAAATTTTAACAATTACTGGAGACCCATCAAAAATAGGTCACTTACCTGGCGCAACAAACGTTTATGATGTGAACTCCAAAGGTTTAACAGAAATTGCATTGCGCTTTAATAAAGGTATTAACACAGATGGTGATGCGCTGAAGACAAAGACAAACTTCAACATCGCAGGTGCTTTTGATCCAAATGTTCGAAAGTTAGAAGGTTCAGTAAAGCGTGCTGAGAAAAAGATAGAAAGCGGTACGCACTACTTTATTACACAACCGGTCTACAGCACTGAAAAAATCAAAGAAATATATGAAGCAACCAAACATTTAGATGTGCCATTCTTTATTGGTATTATGCCAGTCACTAGTTATAATAACGCATTATTTTTACATAACGAAGTACCTGGCATTAAGCTATCAGAAGCAATTTTAGAACAATTTGAAGCTGTTAAGGATGACAAAGAAAAAACGAAAGCATTAAGCCTAAAGCTTTCGAAAGAACTCATAGACACCGTTCATAAATATTTTAATGGCTTGTATTTAATTACACCGTTCCAGAAAGTAGATTACTCTTTAGAACTTGCGTCATATTCACAATCAATTACTTCAAGTAAACAGGAGGCAATATTATGACAATTCAAACATCAAATTTAGGTTTCCCAAGATTAGGTAGAAAAAGAGAATGGAAAAAAACGATTGAAAGTTACTGGGCTAATAAAATAGATACTGACACACTCAACCAACAATTAACAGACTTGCATAAAGAGAATTTATTATTGCAAAAGAACTATAATTTAACGAGTGTACCTGTCGGAGACTTTGCACTTTATGATCATATTCTTGATACTTCACTACTATTTAATATTATTCCTGAACGTTTCCAAGGTAGAGAAGTAAATAATGATTTATTATTCGATATTGCCAGAGGTAATAAAGAACATGTTGCAAGTGCGTTAATTAAATGGTTCAACACAAACTACCATTATATTGTACCTGAATGGGATAATGCAGAACCAAAACTTAACCACAACGTATTATTAGATCGATTCAACTATGCACAGTCTATCAATGTAAATGCGCACCCAGTTATTGTAGGCCCAATCACATTTGTAAAACTCTCTAAAGGCGGCGCTCAATCATTTGAAGAAAAAGTAAATACATTATTGCCTTTATATAAAGAAGTACTACAATCTTTAGTAGATGCTGGTGCTGAATATATTCAAATTGATGAACCTGTACTTGTCGAAGATGATAGCGCAGCATACGAAGATGTTACGCGTACTGCTTATAACTATTTTGCAGAAGAAGGATTAAGTCATTACCTTGCCATTCAAACTTATTTTGAACGTGTAAACTTAAAATTCCTAAATAGTTTACCTGTAAAAGGGTTAGGTTTAGATTTTGTACACGATAACGGCTATAATTTAGCACAAATCAAAGCTGGTGACTTAGACAAAGACAAAACACTCTATGCTGGTATCATTGATGGTCGTAACGTGTGGGCTGCAGACATTGAAGCTAAAAAATCACTAATTGAAACATTACAAAATCATACAAATAATCTTGTTATTCAACCTTCATCTTCATTATTGCATGTACCAGTCTCATTAGACGATGAAACATTAGATGAGTCAATCGCTGAGGGTTTAAGCTTTGCTACTGAAAAATTAGACGAATTAGATGCTTTAAGACGACTATTTAATGACAATGACAGTCAAAAATTTGATGTGCTTCAAACACGTTATGAGCGTTTCCAAAATCAATCTTTCAAAAACCTTGAATATGATTTTGACCGTGCACGCACTACGAGACAATCGCCATTTAAAATACGTAAACAAGCGCAAGACGCACGTCTTAACTTGCCTGACTTGCCTACAACGACGATTGGTTCGTTCCCACAATCGCAAGAAGTAAGAAAGTTCCGTGCTGATTGGAAGAATAGCCGTATTACAGATGAAGATTATAAATCTTTCCTAAAAAATGAAATTGCCCGTTGGATTAAAATACAAGAAGATATCGGATTAGATGTCTTAGTACATGGTGAATTTGAGCGAAATGACATGGTAGAATTCTTCGGAGAAAAATTACAAGGTTTCTTAGTAACTAAGTTTGGTTGGGTGCAATCTTACGGATCTCGTGCAGTGAAGCCACCCATCATCTATGGTGATGTAAAGTGGTCAGAACCTTTAACTGTTAAAGAAACACTTTATGCACAAAGTTTAACGAATAAACCAGTAAAAGGTATGCTTACTGGACCAGTAACAATCTTAAATTGGTCATTTGAACGCGTAGATTTACCACGTGAAGAAGTTCAAGATCAAATTGCATTAGCCATTAACGAAGAAGTCTTGGCACTAGAAAAAGCTGGTATTCAAATTATTCAAGTGGATGAACCTGCATTAAGAGAAGGTTTACCGTTACGTTCAGAATATCATGAAGACTACCTTAATAAAGCCGTACGCTCATTCAAACTAGCTACATCTTCTGTTGCCGATGAAACGCAAATTCATACACATATGTGCTATTCTCAATTTGGTCAAATTATCCATGCTATCTATGATTTAGATGCAGATGTCATTTCAATTGAAACATCTCGTAGCCATGGTGATTTAATTAAAGACTTCGAAGATATTACTTACGATTTAGGTATTGGATTAGGGGTATATGATATTCATAGTCCACGTATTCCTACCGAAGCTGAAATTACAGAAGCCATCAACCGTGCTTTACAAGAAATTGACCGTTCTTTATTCTGGGTAAACCCAGACTGCGGTTTAAAAACGCGTAAAGAAGATGAAGTTAAAGAAGCCTTAACTGTACTTGTAAATTCAGTAGATAAATTACGTAAATCAACAAATCCAGCAACAGTTTAATAATTAATGATGAAGGTGATATCAATGTATTATCCGTTATGGGATCAATTAGAACAATTAAAAACGTCATCGTGGATCGACTTGACCCACACGTTTGATGAAACTATTCCGTGTTTCAGTGAATTTGAACGCGCAAAAGTCTCCACACTTTTTAATATTGCCGATGATGGTTTCTATGTACAAAATTGGAATATTGTAACCCAGTATGGTACACATATTGATGCACCGATACATTTTGTCGAAAAAACACGTTATCTGCATGAAATTGACTTAAAAGAACTCGTATTACCACTTGTTGTTCTAGATTTTTCACAAGAAGTAGCAGCAGATGCTGATTTTATTTTAACGCGGGATCTTATTAAACAATGGGAAGCCAAACATGGATCCATAGAACCAGGCACATTTGTCGCTTTCCGAAGTGATTGGTCTAAGCGGTGGCCAGATATTGAACGTTTTGAAAATAAAGATACAAAGGGCAATCTCCACCTACCCGGTTGGGGCTTAGACGCTTTGCAATATTTACTAGAAGATAGACAAGTGAAATCAATAGGACACGAAACGTTTGATACAGACGCTTCAATTGATGTTGCAAAAAACGGAGACATTATAGGCGAGCGTTACGTATTGGGACAAGACACCTTTCAACTTGAATTACTAACGAATTTAGACCAATTACCTACACGTGGTGCTATTATTTATGCCATTAGCCCAAAACCAAACAAATCACCCGGGTTCCCAGTACGTGCTTTTGCTATTAAACCATAACCATCGAATGGAACTGTCCATTCTGTCTCTAAAGTATAAATCATTATAAAACCTAGCCATTATAAAATATATAAGAAATTGAGCCCTTCTTATATTTCCTTTCTATATAATAGATAAATTCTAAAAACGATAAAGTCGATATGCGTTTATTTAAAAATAGTAAAGCGTACATTAAGTAACGCTTTACTATATATAAGTGCCAAAGTTTTCAATCATATCGCCAACCTAACTGAGGCGGGAGTACGATATCAAATGAAATATTTGATTTCTATCCCGCCTCAATTTTTTGAATAAATTCATAGGCCATAAGTTGGATTTTTTTATAGATGATAATCTCTATCATTTAAAAATTATAAAACAATGTTATACTTCATTTAAATTCTATTATACGAATAGCGTGTAATGATTCACGCTTTGCTATAAATTATTAATACAATACGAGGTGACCTTTTTGGAATTAAATAGAACAAATTCCCCTTTTGATGAAAATCAATTGGAACTTATAAAACAACTCATGCCAACACTGTCATCAGATCAACAGTCTTGGTTAAGCGGCTATTTACTTAATACTTCTACAGGTGAAGGTGACCTAAATCAATATACTGATGATCATGCTGAGCCCTCAGAGCATTTAAGTGAAAAGACTGAGCCAACTGAATCAACAGCATCAACTGAAACAGCTACTTCAGAAGCGCCCCAAACAGATACTACTGCCACTTCTACAGATGAACCATTAGAAGTAAATATTTTATTCGGTACAGAAACAGGAAATGCTGAAGAAATAGCAGATGAATTCGAAACGAAATTAAAAGAACATGACATCACAGTGCATACTTGGGAGATGGACGATTTTCCTCAAGAAGATTTAACCAAAGTGAATCATGTGTTTATTATCACTTCAACACATGGCGTGGGCGAGCCCCCAATCAACGCTTTAGATTTTTATGATTTTCTACACAGTGATGAAGCGCCTGACTTAAGCCATTTAAATTTTTCAGTCCTTGCATTAGGCGATCAAGACTATCCTGATTTCTGCCAAGCCGGGAAAGATTTTGATAAAATTTTAGGTGATTTAGGCGGCAATCGATTAGCTGATCGTGTCGAATGTGACTTTGATTTTGAAGAAACTTCTGAGCAATGGATTATTGATATGCTTGAACTTTTGACTCAAATATCTTCTGGAAATCAAAATGAGGAACCCATCGATGAGGATGTTATTGTAGAAGAACCACAAGCACCCTATTCAAAAACACACCCTTTTTTCGCTGAAGTAGTCGAAAATAGCGTGTTGACTGAACCAACTGCAACACGTGAAGTCAGACATCTCGAGCTATCTTTAGATGGCTATGGTGAATCCTACGAACCAGGAGATAGTTTAGTCATTGTCCCTAAAAACAATCCTGTGCTTGTAGAAGAATTAATCGATACATTAGGCTGGGATAGTACGACTTCTATCACTATAGATAATAGTGACCAAACTGTTTCATTACAAAATGCACTTACAAATGAATTTGAAATATCTAAGTTAACACCTTCCATATTAAATAATGCCGCAGCATTATTTGGAAATCCTATGTTAAACGCAAATGTGCAGAAAAAAGAATGGGTTCAAAACTATATTTATGGTAGAGATTTCATCGACTTAATCAAAGACTTTACCCCTGTATCACTTACACCTGATATGTTAAAGGATTTATTAAGAAAACTACCGCCTAGAGAGTACTCTATTGCAAGTAGTAATCAAGTTAACCCTCACACCGTGCACATTACGGTACGTGTTGTGAAGTATGAGGCACATCATCGTGAACGCCAAGGTGTTTGCTCTGTACAACTTGCCGACCGCACACAAACAGGCGATAAAATCCCTGTTTATCTTAAAAAGAACCCTAATTTCAATTTCCCATATAACAACCATACGCCAGTCATTATGATCGGTGCTGGGACAGGTATCGCGCCTTACAGAGCATTCCTTCAAGAAAGAGAACATTTACAACTTAGAGGAAATCAATGGTTAATATTTGGAAATCAAAATTATGACGCCGATTTCTTGTATCGTAGTGATTTAGAGTCATGGCTTGAAAAAGGTATTATTAGCAAATTAGACTTAGCTTTTTCACGAGATACAGAAAACAAAATCTATGTCCAACACCGTATTGAAGAGAATGGCGCAGATTTCTATAAATGGTTAAGAAACGGTGCAACCGTTTATCTTTGTGGTGACAAAGATGAAATGGCTAAAGGGGTGCACCAATCACTTGTAAATGTATTAGTGCAACATGGTGACTTTACTCAAGCACAAGCGGAAGATTATTTAACAGAACTCATTAAAAACCAAAGATATCAACGAGATGTGTATTAATTTAGGATATAAATATCTTAAATTAATAATCACTATCTTAATCAACGCTAAATAGTTATGGATAAAATGATGTAGTCTGAATTCATTTTTGTTCGTACTCAATTTTTAAAAGGTGGCTATAATATGACTCAATACGCAATAACTTATGACAATGCATTAGTACTGATAAACAAAGAAAATGAGCATATTCAACTTGAAAGAAAATTAGAAGGTATGAATACGATTTCGGTGGCCCAAGACCCTCATGCTAGAGATACACTTTATTGTGGCACATTTGATCGCGGTTTATGGAAAAGTGTAGACAAAGGTCAGACATGGTTCCCTATTGGCACACGTTTTACTTATAATAGTCCATTCAACAAAGATGACATTCACATGACAGCTGTCACTGCAGTTACAGTTATAGATACAGGCGATAATCGCAGTGCTGTACTCGTAGGTACTGAACCTAGTGCTTTGTTCATATCATATGATCAAGGTGATTCATTCGAATTGCTTACCGATTTTAGTCATATTACTGGTAAAGACCATTGGTTCTTCCCTCCTAGACCACATACGCATCACGTAAAATGGTTTGACACAAATATTAAATCACCAAATATGATTAACCTTACAATTGAGGCAGGTGGCTTTATTCAATCCACTGATGCGGGTCAACATTGGGAGGCGCCAAAGACACAAGATACACCAATTGATATTCATGTCTTAAAAAGTCATCTAGAGTATCCTAATAAAATGTACGGTGTTTTAGGTGACGCTTTCTTAAATGGAGGTCGAGACACCTTTATTGAAAGTGATGACTATGGCAAGACTTGGACGACATTTATTGATGGTATTGAGCACAGATACGGTTATGGCTTAGCGGTTCATTCTCTAAACCCAGATAATATTGTTATCGCTACTTCAGACTCTCCATTTGATGCACATAACTATGGAAATAACACATTTTCCACGATTTACTATATTGATAAAAAGCAAGAAAGTAAGTGGACAGAAGCTACCAAAGGATTACCTTCTCCAGATGGCACATTAGTTTCAGCGGTTACTGAAAGAGATGGCATTTTTTATCTTGCTAATAACAAAGGTGTTTATTATTCAGATGATGGCGGCAGCCATTGGGTAGCATTTGATATAGCGTGGCCAGATTCACTTACATCTCAACACGCGCATCAATTCATTACTTTAAATTAGAAAATATTACAACAAGTCCCCTTAAAACTTAGGACGCATCCAAGTTTTAAGGGGACTTGTTTATGGTCAAAAACTACATCAGTCAGAGTAAATGTATGCCACTTAGCTACAAATACATGCCACTTATATAGTTTACATAGTATTCATTGGTAAAATTTGATTTAATTATGGCAACAGGGGGGTGCAACATTTATGGAATTAGATGTGATTTACGATAATTATTTACCAGAAAGCAAAATTATCATGCATTGTCACGAACATGCAGAACAATTACCAGAAATTATCGCTTATATAAAACAACTGTCACAAAACAAATTATTTCCCGGAAAATACAATGAAGCTGTTTACTATATTAAACATCAAGATATTATTTGTTTTCGTATAGAAAATAAGATTTTAACGATTATAACATCGAATTGTCAATACACCACTACGCAACGTTTATACGAAGTGAAATCACAACTTAATACACAATTTTTACAAATTTCAAAATCTGAAATTATAAATATTAACTATATTGATTATCTAAAACTCAATAAAAATGGCACTATTGAAATTCGATTTACCAATAATGCTTTCACGTATTCTTCAAGACGCTATTTATCATTAATCAAGGAGGCTTTAAAACTATGAAACGTTTATTTCATGGCGCTATAATAGGCATTGCTATCGGTATTATGATTGCTTTAATATGTTCCACTATCTTTGCACGGAATGAATTTCATCCAGTTTCTCCTGTATCGACGATGGGTGAGTATTATTTTCAACATTTAAGTGAATTACAAATTATGTTTATTTCAGTCATTATCTGGTCACTCATCGGTATTACTTTTAGCTTTGGTGATTTGATATTTTCAAACTCTAAGAAGCCTTTATTATTTAAAACATCGCTTCACTTTAGCCTTATGCTTATCATTATGTTACCTTTGGCAATATTAGCAGGATGGTTTCCGCTTAAAATATCAGCCATTCTATTTTTTATCATTATTTATACTGTTGTCTATTTTATGATATGGTTTATTGAAACAAAACGTAATCAACACGATATCAATGAGATTAACGATATAATTTCAAAACGAAAGCATAATAGACATCAATAATAACTAACCATCAAAAGATATTTGTAATGTTACGTTTCTTCTTTAATCAAAACGTTATAATAACCAAAAACCCCTTAAATGTGATGATTTCACATTTAAGGGGTAAATATTGATGTTTCAACGTTATGATCTTATATATTCAAAGATACCTGCAGCGCCCATACCAACGCCAATACACATCGTAACCATACCATATTTTGTGTCTGGACGTTTTTTCATTTCTGAAAGTAATCTACCTACTAGCATCGCACCAGTCGCTCCGAGTGGGTGCCCCAATGCAATTGCCCCGCCGTTGACATTTGTTTTTTCAACATCTAAGCCTGTTTCTCTCATAGAAGCTAACGTTTGGGATGCAAATGCTTCATTTAATTCCACTAAATCCATATCATCAACGTTTAAATTTGCTTGTTTCAACACTTCAGGAATTGCGTATGCTGGACCAATACCCATTACTTTAGGATCTACACCAACGGCTTTAAAGCCGACAAATCTGGCAATAGGTTCTACACCTAGCGCTTTTACTTTTTCACCTGACATAACAACCACAAAGCCTGTGCCGTCAGTTAAGGGTGCCGAGGAGCCTGCTGTCACTGTGCCATCCGCCTTGAAAACAGTAGGCAATTTAGACAATGTCTCTTGATTCGTGTCTGGTCTAATCAATTCATCATTTTTAAATACTTCTTGTGAAACTACTGGTCCGTTTTCATTATAATCAACTTTGTTCACTTCAATTGGAATGATTTCGTCTTCAAATTTACCTTCTTCTTGTGCTTTAGCAGCACGATAATGACTTTGTACTGCATAGGCATCCTGGTCTTCTCTAGAAACATTATAAGTTTCAGCTACCATTTCTGCAGTTAACCCCATTGGATAGGAAACACCAGAATCCTCATCTTGGAGAATTGGGTTGTTCGTCGGTTCATTGCCTCCCATAGGTACTGCACTCATAAGTTCTATACCGCCTGCAACAAGTATGTCTGCTTGATCAGCGATAATTTGGTTCGCTGCGTGTGCAATCGTTTGGAGTCCTGAAGAACAGTAACGATTGACGGTTTGTCCTGGTACCTCATTCGGCATGCCAGCTAACAAGGCAATGGTTCTGGCAATATTTTGACCTTGTAAGCCCTCAGGAAATGAATTTCCAACAATAACATCTTCAACCATGCTAGGTTCAAATGAACCTCCAACTCTTTCTAATACACCTTTTAACACTTTCGCAGCAACCTCATCTGGTCTTTCATGATTCATTGCACCATGCTTTGCTTTACCAGCTGCTGAACGTCCGTAAGCTACTATATATGCATCTCGCATTTAATTTCACCCTTTCTTCTATAATGTTCGATTATTAGTTGCGTAATGGTTTGCCTTTTTCTAACATATGAGAAATTCTGTCGTATGTTTTTTTGTTTTGTAGTAATTCTAAAAATCTTTCTTTTTCGAGTTTTTGTAAATATCTTTGGTTTACATAGGTATTACGTGGAATATCTCCGCCACTCAGTACTTCTGCAACTTTCAATGTTATTTCATAATCGTAATTACTGATAAAGTGGCCTACACGTTGTGCATCCAATTGACCTTCTGCTAAGGCTTTAAAGTCTCTGCCTAGAGCAATATATTGGGATTTTGGAAGTGGCACATAATTCGTTTCCGATTCATAACGTGCACGTTTCAACGCCATTTCTATACGTCTCTCCGTGTTTAAAATAACTGTATCCGTCTCTCTTAAATAGCCATATCGCTTAGCCTCATAAGCATTTGTAGATACTTTAGCAAAACCAATCTGCATTAAAATTTTTGTAATAGAAGCTTGTTTATCGTCATTTTTATGATTTGTACGCATGATGCGGTCAGTAAGTTCTGCTAGCCCACCACCTGCTGGTAATAAACCTACACCTGCTTCTACAAGACCAATGTAAGATTCACTTGCTGCCACGACAATTGGTGAATGTAATACAAGTTCACAGCCCCCACCTAGAGCGCGACCATGCACAGCTGTTACAACAGGTTTTAATGAATGTTTTAATCTCGTAAACACATGATGTAATTGCTCTACCGCTTCTCCTACTTCAGAAACAACTTGTCCTTCTTCATGCGCTTTCTTCATTTGATACAAGTTAGCCCCTACACTAAAGTTGTTGCCACCTGCGTAAATGACCATACTCGTAAAGTCTTCGTTTTCAAGTTTATCTATAGCCTCTAATAAGTCTGTTAAAAACTGATTTGAAATAACATTGTTTTTACTTTGTAATTTTAATAACAACTGATCTTTATTTGCTACAGATAAATTAGAATCTGATCTATCCCATATTGCTTTATCAATATAGGCTGTTACTGGTGTAACGCGCTCAATCGATTCGCCTTTAGCATAAAATGACTCATTACGCTGTTCAATCCAATCTGGTAATTGACCCAACTCTTCTTTCATACGTGATTTAACACGTTCATAGCCCATAAGATCCCATAATTGGAATGGCCCTAACTTCCAGTTAAAGCCCCAAACCAATGCGCGGTCAATATCTTTAAAGTCTTCAGCTGCTTTAGGCACATTAATCGCTGAATAGTAGAAGTTATTTCTCAATGTTTCCCATAAAAATACGCCAGCATCATCTTGCGCATTAAAAATAACGTCTAAATTCGATGCGAGATCTTTACTAAATTTACCTAAAATTGCTAGCTGTGGTCGTTGAGGCTCTACGTAATCATTTTGTTCCTCATCAAAAACATAGCGCTGTTTATTTACTTTTTTGTAAAAGCCTTGTTTTATTTTATTACCTAATGCGCCATTTTCCGCTAACTTTTCAGAAAGTGCTACGTCTTTGAAGAATGGTTGTTCTTCCGGCACTTTTTGTAGTCCTTTAATCACAGTCATAGCGATATCTAAACCTACTAAATCTGACAGGCCATATGTGCCCATTTTAGGTCGACCGATACTACGGCCAGTTAATGCATCAACTTCCGTAATAGAGAAGCCTTGTTGTTCTGCTCGATACATAATATCGTTCATTGTTTGTGTACCTACACGGTTGGCCACAAACCCTGGCACATCGTTTGCTACAATAACGCCTTTACCTAACACATCCTCTGCAAAAGCTTGC
The DNA here is from genome assembly GCF_017892065.1 of Staphylococcus sp. GDY8P120P. Lineage (NCBI taxonomy): Bacteria > Bacillati > Bacillota > Bacilli > Caryophanales > Staphylococcaceae > Staphylococcus > Staphylococcus sp. GDY8P120P. The sequence goes on from NZ_JAESKI010000013.1 coordinate 213,734, forward strand.
ACACGTTTTACGACATCTGAATGCGTTTGTTTATTCGGGATGACTTCAACTAATTTCATAATTCTAGGTGGATTAAAGAAATGCATTCCGAAGAATCTTTCTTTGTCTTTGTCATCAAATACTTGAGCGATTGCTTCAATTGGGATACCTGATGTATTGGTTGCAAAAATAGCGTTATCACTAGCTACTTTTTTAACTTGATCCCAAATTTGATGTTTAATTTCCACTTCTTCTTTTACCGCTTCTATATATATATCTGCGTCATCATCTTCTTGTAAATCCTGTTTAAAATTTCCATACGATAAATTGGACGCAAATGATAAATCAAACAGCTGTGGTCGTTTAGGATTAGTTATAAATTCATACGCTTTTTTCGAAATTTTATTAGGATCATTTTCATCAATGACAATATCTAATAATTTAACTTTTAATCCTGCATTTACAAGTAATGCAGCAATTTGGCTTCCCATTGTTCCTGCACCTAGCACTGTCGCTTTTCTTATCGTCATACTAAACCCTCCAATTATTTTTTATAACATTTTATGCACATATGTTTATATAAATGCTGAATCTCCTGTGATCGCTCTTCCGATAACTAACGCGTTGACTTCATGTGTACCTTCATATGTGTATATTGCTTCAGCATCTGCAAAGAAACGCGCGATATCATACTCTCCAGCTAAAATACCATTACCACCATGAACCCCACGGCCCATGGCTACTGACTCTCTCAGTCGTAATGAATTCATCATTTTAGCTGTTGACGTTGCGACTTCGTCATACTCACCGTTAGCTTGCATACGTGCAAGTTGCGCGCATGTAGCCATTGCTTGTGCCAAATTACCTTGCATCATTGCCAGTTTCTCTTGAATTAACTGGAATTTACTAATTTCTTTGCCGAATTGTTTACGTTTAGTTACATAGTCTGTAGTCGCTTTTAATGCCCCAGCCATGGCTCCTGTAGCCATGTAAGCAACACCCGCACGTGTTGAATATAAGACTTTTGCAATATCTTTAAAGCTATTAATATTTTGTAGACGTTGTGCTTCTTTGACGACTACGTTTTTCAAACGAATTTTTGCGTTAGGCACAATTCTAAGTGCAATTTTATGCTCTAATAGCTCGATTTCTACACCTTCTTGGCTTGGTTCAATAATGAAGCCTTTAGGTTTACCTGTTTCCACATCTACAGCGTATACTGGCATGACATCTGAAACATTTGCTCCGCCAATCCATTTCTTCTCTCCATTGATAACCCATTCATCACCTTGACGTTGGGCAGTCGTTTCTAACCCACCTGCAACGTCTGATCCATGTTCTGGTTCTGTAAGTGCAAAACACGTCCGTAATTCATGTGATTGTAATTTAGGTAGATAGTAAGCTTGTTGTTCTTTACTACCACCAAACCAAAATGAATTATGTCCTAAGCCTTGGTGTACACCTAACAAAGTTGCTAAAGATACATCAAATCTAGCGATTGTATATGACATGAAAAATTGAAACATTTGACTCGGTGTACGCGCGCCTTCACGCCCTTCAAAAAGCAATGGATTGTTAAAATAATCTAGCTTCCCTAATTCTTCAAAGTAATCTTCTGGTTCAGTAGCATTTAACCAATGCTCATTGACAGAATCGCGGTATTTTTCTTCTAACATATCATTCAATTGTTTTAATAATTTAACTTCTCCTTCAGTTAAATCTTTCCCGATACTTAAAATATCTTCCGGGTACAATGCTTTTAATGTTTCTTCTTTTGTTGGCATAATTAAAACCTCCATTTTGTTATCGCTTACATATATATTGAAAATTTTTTCGCTTTACGCTTTTCTCGATATTATATTTTAATTCAATTCATCGCTACCTTGTGCTTCTTTTTTAGCTTTTTCATTCATATATTTTTGGATTTCTAACTTATCTGCTTTTGAAGTTGAATTTAATGGCATATGTGTTAATTTCAAATATAGTCTCGGTATTTTATAACCAGCAATATTTTCTCTCATATGCGCATCTAATTTTGTTTCAAAATCTGGATCATCTTCTGTAAGAACAACTGCAGCAGATACAGATTCACCAAATTTAGGGCTATCATATCCCACTACAACGCCTTGAGCTACGAGTGGATGCTCTGATAACACAGCTTCAACTTCGGATGGCAAGACATTTTCACCACCCGTAATAATCATCTCTTTACGACGGTCAACAATATAGACATCGCCATCTTCATCTACCTTGGCTAAATCCCCTGTTAAGAAATACTCGCCATGAAAAGCTTTTGCAGTCTCTTCTGGTTTGTTCCAATAACCTGGTGTGGTATTATTCCCACGGACGCCAAGTTCTCCAATTTCTCCAACTTGTACTTCTTCAAAGTTATCATCGAATATGCATATATCCATAAACATAACAGGTTGACCAATACTAGCTGGTTTCTGTGCACCGTTCTCTGGCGTATTGACCATAACAAGTGGCGCTTCTGTTAAACCATACCCATTGATAATAGAATAGCCCATACTGTTAAATTTCTTTTGTACCATTGGTAAGGGCGCCGATCCTCCTTGTATTAAGAAATCAATGCTCTCAAAATTTTTCAAGTCGAAATTTTCTGCTACTAACATGGCATAATACATCGTTGGAATTTGAATTAAATAATTAGGTTGATATTGAGCCATTAAATCGTTTAAAGCTTCACCATTAAAGTAACGTTGTAATACAAGCGTGCCACCAGCCATTAATAAAGGAAGCGTCAAATCATTAAATCCTAGTACATGAAACATCGGCGTCGATATAATTGTCGTGTATGTCGCATTAATTTTATAAGTAAGTGCCGTGTTAATAGGATTATTTACAAAAGAGTCATATGAAAACATAACGCCTTTAGGTAATCCTGTTGTACCGCTTGTATACATTAATGAAGCTAAATCACTACCTTCAACACTTACAGTATTAAAAGGACGATGATGCGATGGATCTACAATATTATCATAAGCTTTTGAATCAATATCCATGTGAAGCAGGTCGTCTGCAATACCTTCTAAGCTCGAAACATGCTTCTCAGCATAAAAAATCAGTTTCACGTTCGAATCTGCGATAACACTTTGTATTTCTTGTGTTTTTAAACGCCAATTAATTGGTAAGTAAACGGCACCCATTTTAAATGAAGCGAACATAACATCCAACAAAGCTACATCATTTGGCGTAAATATGCCTACAACGTCTCCACGTTGAACTCCTTGGTCTTGTAAGTAATTCGCTAAATTTTCTGCACGTATATTCAAATCTTGATAAGACCATTCTGTACCTTTGAATGGGTCAATCACCGCGGCTTTACTATCATCAAATGTTGCTCTTGTTTTTATCCAGTCGTAGTTCATATTTTTCTCCCCCTTAGTTTAAATACGATATTCCGACTTTATCTCATCAGACAATCCTCCCCACTTACATTGATAAATATCATGATTTATCTCTTCTAAGTGTTCTGCAATGATTGGTTTAAAGTCCATACTTGCTAGAATGTCTCTTTCTAAATCTAGTCCAGGTGCTATTTCAATCAGTTTCAATCCTTGTTGTGTAAGTTCAAATACAGCACGTTCTGTAACAAAATAAACATCTTGATCAAGCGCAAAAGCATTTTCAACATTGAAATCAATATTATCAATTTCGTTAATAAATTTTGGTATGTGACCTTCTTGTTCAACACTTACCTTATGAGGCGCATAGTTTAGTTGACCCCCGACAACTAATGAACCTGAAAAAACAATCGTTTTGACAGTCTGGCTAATGTCAATAAACCCGCCACAGCCATTCATTTTATTGCCGAATTTTGAAACATTTACATTGCCTTTGGCGTCTACTTGGGCAAAGCTTAAAAATGCTATATCTACACCACCGTTATAGATAAAATCCCAAGTCATGTCGTGTCTCATACGTGCGCTTAAATTATAATTCATACCAAATTGCTTGCCACTACTAATCAAGCCACCATAAACGCCTGTATCTATATTGGGTTGAACTAAATCGTTAACCCCTTCTTCAGTTAAAAGATTGGATAACTCATTATTAATGCCAAAACCAATACTGATGACATCTCCTTGAAGTAGGAATTGAGAAGCACGTCTCAAAATAACTTTTCGCGTGCCTAATTCTATATATGGTTCTCGCATTTCTGTAATCTGATAATGCCCTGAGAGCGCCGGATCATAATATGTTTGCAACACTTGTCTATGATATTTAGGGTCTCGGTTTACTACGACATAATCAATGAGTTTGCCAGGTATAAAAACATCACTCGGATTAAAACGGCCATTTTGAATCACTTCTTTAACTTGAACAATCACTTTACCGTTATTTTTATGTGTACGCGCCGCCAAACTAAAACCCTCTCCTAAATGCGTCTCATGCGTCATGTAAATATTGCCATCTTCATCAGCATAAGTGCCTCTTAGTAAAGCAATATCGATTTCTGGAAAATGATAGTTCAAATAAGGCTCATCATTAATATTAATTAAAGAAACTAAATCTTCAGTAGTACGTGAATTGACCTTCCCACCAGAATAACGTGGATCCACATTCGTATTTAATCCAATTTTCGTAATGGGTCCTGGTAAAGCTTCTGTACTTCCACGATAGTGTGTAGTAATGACGCCTTGAGGAAGATAATAAGCTTCTATATCATTATTTTGCATTGCTTGAATGGTTACCGGTGAACCAGTAATAATACTAGTGATTAATCGTTTAATCATACCCCTTGAAACGAAAGCATCTAAATCATAACTGTCTCCGCGATAATCACTGATATCATTAGCGAGCATTATCGTTAAATGATTGAGTGATCGATCCTCATCATATTGTTCGACTAACGTTTTAAGTATCTCAGCTGGTAAATTTGCTGTAGATAAGGCTGCCAGAGCTATAACATCATCTTCGTTAATGATGTTTTTCAAATCTGAAAACGGAATAATTTTCATACAGGTTCTCCTATCTATATTTAATCCCTCTTTAATATGTTTTGCTCTATAAATCTCTCCTTTTCTTATAAATGTAAGCCCTTACATGTAATATACCATTATTATTGAAAATTATGCAAAAATTTTTAATTTTACGAAATTAGTAACTAGAAGGAATGATTGTGACTTTAGTCATGACAGTACAAAAAGTTATTTTTAGAAAATAGGTCTATTTAAAGTGGCGATTAGAGGGTAGTTAGAAGTCAAAACCAACATGATCACTATGTGTTGGAATTTAAGTGAATCGTTCCGTAGTATTTAACAGAAATTAAGTATTCATGTATTTGAAAAGTCACTTATACTAAAGAGTCATTTTAAAATGAAAGGTTGTTTAAATGAAAAGCAAATCAGTTTTAATCAAAAATATTGCTATGATTTTATTCTTATTAGCGGGCAGTTTACATGCATTAGCAACATTCTACTGGTCGTTTGGCGGCGAAATAGGTTTGATGACTGTTGGAGGCTGGACTTTCGGTATGAAAAAATCATATGGTAATCCGCTTTTACTAATCATGTTTCTTATAGGATTGTTTAAACTTTTATCCACTTGGATTCCGCTTATACTTTATTACAAAAACAATAAAGTTATAAGGTTCACTTCCTATATTGGTGCCATCATACTCATTATACATGGTGGCGTAAATACAGTGGTTGGATGGTTAAAATTGTTAGACATAATGTCAGTTGGATTTAAATTAAGCTTTATAGGACAAGCTTTTATTTGGGATCCTTTATTTCTCATATGGGGATTAGGGCTAATGACCTTTTTAATCATTAAGAATGATAAGCATAAAATGTATTAAATACATTCTCAGTTATAAAAAATGGGTTTAATACCTCCAAAAAAGCAATCATCTTATTCTATTTTAAATGCATAAAAAAACAGGGCGAGACAGAAATCTTTTTTCTTAAAAGACTCCGTTGTCCCTCCCTGATAAAGATAATGAACAAATGTATATTTTTAATAAATACAGATATGTCAGTACGCTCTTTTATATTCAAATCATTTATGAGTATTTTTCAAACTCTGATGATTTAGTTAACCCATGCGTCAACTTTATCACGGTTGTTATCAATCCAATCGCTAGCAGCATCTTCTGGGTCTTGGCCATCTTCAATTTCTAACATAATCGATTCCATATCATCCACGCCCCACTTAAATTGTTTCAAAATTTTATAAGCTTCTGGCATATCTTTTTTCAAACCTTTACGCGCCATCGTATTAATATTTTCAGATTGACCCATAGTTCCTTTGGGATCGTCTAAGTATTTTAAATCATAGCGTTGGAATATCCAATATGGATTCCATCCTGTGATAACGATGTCTTCCTTTGACTTAATTGCGCGTTCTAATTGTGCATTCATTGCGCCGGTGGAAGAAACGACTTGTTCCCAATCATTTAAGTTTGAATAAGTGTCCAATGTTTTATCAGTCGCTTTTACAATACCAGCACCTGGTTCAATACCGATGATTTTTTTATCTGCTTGATTTTCCAAATCTTCTATCGAATCTACATCCATATATGAAGGCACAACTAAACCTAATTTTGCTTGTCCTTTGATACTAGAACCTAAATTATCAAGATCATCTTTAAATGCTTTGTATTGCGCTTGGTGTGTAATTGGTATCCAAGCACCTGTCATTGCATCAGCTTCTCCGTTAGCAACAGCTTCCCATACGACTGGGATGTCTAAAGAAGTCATATTTACAGTATAGCCCTCTTCTTCTAAGACTTGCGCTATCACGTTAGTAGAGACAATTTGATCATCTTGCTGTGCATAAGCCAGTGTGATTGTACCTTTATTAGAGTCATCTGAAATAGAAAATGCACCCAGTACAACAAATAATAAAACAACTACTGTAATGATGGCCGCCATGATTGTCTTTTGCTTTTTAGGTGTTTTTTTCTTTTTTGTGCGATTTATAGATTGTGAAAAACGGTCTATAATAATTGCAAGAATAACAATACCGATACCGTAAACAAATCCATTTCCTACTTCAGAACGTTGTACAGCCGCTAAAACATCTTGACCTAATCCAGGTGTACCAATCATTGAAGCAATAACAACCATAGACAGCGTCAACATAACTGTTTGGTTAATACCAGCAAATATATTTTCTTTCGCCATAGGTAAATCAAGTTTAAACAGACGTTGCCAAGCAGTCGTCCCGAAAGAGTTAGACGTTTCTACCAACTCTGTAGAAATAGAACGTATGCCTAAATTTGTCATTCTAACAGTAGGCGGTAAAGAGAAAATAACCGAAGCAAAGACGCCCGGCACCATACCAATGCCAAAGAAAGCAACGGCCGGAATTAAGTAAACAAAACCAGGCATGGTTTGCATAAAATCTAAAATCGGTTTAATCACTTTTTGTATGGTCTCACTTTTAGACATCAATATACCTAATGGTACACCAATAATAATCGCGACAATACTAGAAATAATAACTAATGTGACAGTATTCATTAAATCTTGCCACATATCTTGGTTATAGATAAACAGTAACCCAATCAGAATGAATATGGGTAATCCCCATTTTCTATTAAAAACAAAGTAAGCGATAATGACTAAAATCACCATCATTAATAGCGGTGGAATCGCTAATAAGGCATTTGTTGTAAAGCCCATCACTGATTCTCCAATTACCTGTAATACTGAAAACAATCCTGATAAGTTGCTCGTTAACCAATCGACCAGGCTATCAACCCAATTAGAAAGAGGTATCTCATTTTGTAAAAAATCAAGCATCTATATTCGCCCCCTCTTTTTCCTTGGATTTTTCACCGTTGTTGTTTATAGTAGTATCTTTATCGCTCATTGCCCCGATGACACTGCCACGCACAATTACACCGATAACTCGATCCGTTTCATCCACTACAGCGAGTGGCGCAGGAGAATTATAGATTAAATTAAAAATATCAGTTATTAAAGCATATCTATCAATTTTTTGTACATTTTTATCTATCACATCTTTTAATGTTTTCCCTTGTTCACGAGCGTCTAAAGCATTTTCTGCTGTTATACTCCCTTTCAAATAACGCTTTCTATCCACAGCTAACAACATACTCACTTCTTCTTTCCGCATACGTTGTAACGCTACATTTGGACCATCTGTTTCTACATTAATTGTTAGCGGATGCTCCATAATATTTTCTGCTGTTAACACTTTAGAACGATCTACATCTTCTGTAAATTCACGTACAAAATCATTTGCTGGGTTCGTTAAAATTTCTTCGCCTGTGCCAATTTGCATTATTTTACCGTCTCGCATTAATGCAATACGATCTCCAATTCTCAATGCTTCATTTAAGTCATGTGTAATAAAAATAATAACCTTTTGAAGCCGCTCTTGTAACTCTAATAAATCATCTTGCATATCACGACGAATTAAAGGATCTAACGCGGAGAAAGCTTCATCCATTAATAATATGTCCGAATCATTCGCTAATGCGCGAGCCAATCCAACACGTTGTTGCATCCCTCCTGAAAGTTGTTCAGGATATTGATTTTTAAAAGAAAGTAACCCAGAATCATCTAAAGCTTTCTCTGCTTTTTCTGTCGTTCTTCTTTGGCTACACCACGAACTTCCAAACCATATTCTGCATTTTCTAACACAGTACGTTTTGGGAAAAGTCCAAAGTTTTGAAAAACCATGTTCACTTTTGTACGGCGTAATTGCCGTAACGCTTCTTTTGACATCTTTGAGACGTCTGCTTCATTTATGTAAATATTTCCTGAAGTAGGTTCAATTAATCTATTGATTAAACGCACTAGTGTGGATTTTCCACTACCAGACAAACCCATAATCACAAAAATTTCCCCTTCTTCTACATCAAAACTCACATTATGAACACCAACTGTGGCATCAGTTTGTTCTAAAATGTCTTGTTTTGATTTCCCATCTTTGACCATATTAAGCGCTTGTTGGGTTCTTTTACCAAACACTTTGGTTAAATTTCGAACTCGAACTTTGCTCAAAATATAAACACTCCCTTAAAAATTCATATAAGTGTAACTTTAGCATAGTAAGCAAAAAAAACAACACCCTCATAATCGTAGCACACCCTTTAAGTTGAATTTTAAGCTCAGCATGTAGGGTGCGCGACAGAAATGAAGATGCGTTTTATTTTAAGTATGTGTGTAGATGTATCAAACTTTTCAAAACATTTTAACCATATTGTTTAACTATTTTTTGTTTTCGCAATTTTACTCAGATTATTATCGTAATACGAAGCACCTAATAAAGTAATAGCATTTAAAATTATGGCCAATATAATTATGAGATTGGAATTAGGACCTACTATTGCTAGCCCTATAAAAACAGTCACAATACTGATGATAATAGCTAAAAACGCTGCTCTTTCAGTAATCCATTTAATAAATAACCCTAATATAACTGGCACAAAGATGGCACTTGTCAAAATGGCATAAGCAATATCAATCGCTACTAAAACTTCTTTAATCCATAGAGAAATAACCATAGCTATTATGGCTAAACCAAAAGTCGTTAGCCGCGTTAATAATAAATATTGTTTATCACTCATCGTTTTGAAAAAGAACGGTTTTAATAAATCATTAGCAATAATTGTTGAAGATGCAAGTAATGTCCCTGAAGCAGTCGACATAATTGCTGCGCCTAACGCTGCAAATACAATCCCTAACAAACCAGGCTGCAATGTTTCAAAAGCCATATGAGTAAAAACATTTTGTGTATTTTGAATATTTGGGAATAAAACAAAAGCACACATGCCAATAACTACCATAACAATAGAATATAACGCACTATATAAGCCTACTAATATACCAGATACTTTAGCGACGCGCTTAGTTTTCCCCGTGAAAAAGCGTTGCCAAATATCTTGCCCTACTACAATGCCTAACGTGTAGGTTATAAAGTATCCTACGATTTCTTTGAATCCAATATTTGTAAAACTTAAATGTGACGAGGGGAGTACATTGACTAGTGTACCAATACCGCCAACACTATGTAAGCTTACTGGTAACATAATTAAAAACATACCAATAGTCATCACAGAAAACTGGATAACATCTGTTATAGACAACGTCCACATGCCACCAAGGATTGTGTATATAAAAACTACGCCTCCGCCAACTAAAATAGCTATTTTAAGATCCCAATGGAAAATAACAGATAATAACGCCCCAATTGCTATAACTTGAGTAACGCTAATCATTAAAGTGTACATCGCAGTTATCATTGCACCAATAATTCGTACTCTATTTCCAAAAAGCTTATATAATAATTCACTAATCGTTAATACATTCATATTTAAAATTTTATTTAGAAAAAATAAACCAAAAAAAGTTATACCAATACCCATTGCGAAAACAAACCAAAACCCTGACAAGCCCACTTCATAACCTAATTGAGAAGAACCGATAGTTGAAGATCCGCCTAGAAAAACAGCAGTTAAACATCCAAACAACATAAACACGCACAAGTTACTATCAGCAAGCATATATTTCTTAGAAGATTTAGCTTTGACTACGCCTAAAATTCCGATTGAAATTAATAAGACAAAATAAACAGCAAATATTATAAAATCGATGCTTGACATATATTTAACCAATCCCTTTTTACGCAAATGTTCACGTTTATATTAGTTACTATTCCTACGTTTTGCTAATGCGATCAGTGTAATCATTTCATACACTACAGAGGAAGCGGCTACTGCAGTTATTTCTCCTGAATCATACGTTGGTAATACTTCCACTAAATCAAAGCCTTTAATATTCAATCCATCAAGTTTTCTCACATATTCTAACGCTTCAAAACTAGTTGGACCTCCTACTTCTGGCGTGCCAGTACCCGGAGCATAGGCAGGGTCTAAAAAATCAATATCAAATGAAACAAATACAGGACTATTTCCAACACGTTGATGGATTTGTTCTATGACTTTTTCAATACCTAGTTTTCGAGCTTCTCTCATTTCAATCTCTTTATATCCTAAATCTCTAGCATTTTGCATATCTTCTGGGCCATATAAAGGTCCTCTCATCCCAACTTGTATTGATTTTTTGGTATCCACTAAGCCTTCTTCTGCAGCTCTCCTAAATGGCGTGCCATGAACATATTTTTCTCCAAAATAATCTTCCCAAGTATCGCTGTGCGAATCAAAATGTACTAACGATACTGGACCATATTTTTTTGCAAAAGAACGCAAATGTCCAAGTGAAATCGAATGGTCTCCCCCTAACATTACCGGTATAATGCCTTGATCTAAAATAGGATCTAATTTTTCTGTTATATGATCATAGGTTTTCAATACATTACCCGGTATAACATCAACATCCCCGTAGTCGATACCCGAACAATAATCAAAGATATTTATACCTTGGTCTGGGTTATAAGGTCTTAATAAAACTGAAAAATCTCTTATACTTTGTGGACCATAACGTTGGCCTGTTCTATTTGAAGCGGCCGTATCAAACGGTACACCCATGATTAAAAAATCAACATTTTCTAAAGTGTTTTCAAACGGCAATCTCATAAAAGTCCTAGGACCGACAAATCTTGGTGACATAGATGAATCTTTTGGTTTAAACATTTTAATCTACCCCTTTTTCATTTTGTATCCGTTTTCAAAAAATCATAAGATACCCTTTTCCGAGTGTAAAGAACCAGATTTTGCAATTTAAGGTACCAGTTCGACTTTAATTTGAAAATAAACATGCGTCCGCAATGATTGCTACGAACTTAATTGAATTGAAAGCACGCCTACAAATTAAAAAACAGCTCACAAGGAGCTGTTTCTCATCATATTCAATATATAATTTAAATTTGTTTTATAATAAAAGAGATTGGTTAAGCTTTTATATTTTTTGGGATAATGATTTGAGTCAGAATTACTCCAATAATCATAATTGATAAACCAGTTAAAAATGAGGCAGTAGCGGCTACACTGGCACTATGATTGACTTTTACTGCGGCAAAAACAGTAGTGTTAAGTGCAATACCTAACGCACCGCCCAGCGTGGCACACATTTTATAAATGCCTGAAGCCAATCCAACTTTTTCATCAGGAATTGTTAAAATTGCAACTGTAATACCTGGCGTGGCACACAGACCGTTACCTATGGCACAAATAACAAACCCGAATACTACAAACCCTACATACCACTGTGTTGGTAATAACGTTAAACTGATAAACATAATGCCGATTGCTGGGAACAGTGGGCCTACAAGTAACAATGGCTTCCCACCAAAACGCAAGGAGAGTTTTTCGCCTAAACGAATCATCACGACCGCCATAATCACGTAAGGTACTGTCACAAGACCTGCTTGAAAGGCATTTAATCCTAATTCTGTCTGTGCATACACATTAAACACGGTCGTCGTTCCTACACCAGAATTGAGCACGACGTTAATCATTGAAGAGCCCACAAAACCACGATTGCGGAACAATGAAAAATCAATAAATGGATCATATTTTTGTCTCTCAAATAATATAAATATCAGTGTTGAAATAATAAAAATCACAAGACAAGTAATCGAAAACGTACTCAACCATCCTTGTTCAAATCCTTGTGTCGCAAATAACGTAATACTTCCTATAAGTACTGCGAACAGAAACATACCAACATAATCAAATGGTCTGGCATCGATTTTTTTCTTTTCTGCTTCTTCAGTACCCCATAATAACCAAAATGCAATAATTGAAATGATAATAGAGATGATAAAATTAGCTTGCCAATTGACATAAGTTGCTATAAATCCACCTACCATTGATGCTAACCCTATGCCACCAACGCTACCAATCATAAGGTAACTGAAAGCTCTACGCATCTCTTTACCTTTAAATTGTGCATTAATCACGCCTACAGTGGAGGGAAGTAAAATAGCAGCAGAAAGCCCTTGTAACATACGTCCTACTAATAAGAGTGCCGTCACACTAGATACAATAATAAGTAGTGACCCTAAAATACCAAAAATGATGCCTATATAAGTCATTTTGAGTTTTCCTATTTTGTCTGAAACATCGCCTGCACCCACCATAAAAATCCCTGTAGCAAATGACGCTAAACTCACAGACAAATTCACAACGCCTGGTGTTGTCTGATATGTATGTTGAACTTGTGTCGATATATTAATAAACGATTGTGCAAAAAGCCAATACGTTAATACACTTAAAACGATAGCCAAAATCAATTTGTTATTTGACTGTTGCTTTATATTCACGATGCATAAGCCTCCTTATATATACGTTGCATATAAAAATATGCACTAGACAAATATTATCATATAAAGAGCTATTTATTTTATAATTTAAAAAAGTTTTTTTGATTTTAATTGAAAAGTTTAATTCTTTTTATTTAAACCCTAGAAGTAAATTTAACGTTTGAACGACGCCATCTTCATTATTATTAATTGCAATTAAATTAGCTTCTCGTTTTAACTCGGGGTAAGCATTATCCATAGCTACTTTATATTTGGCAGCTTTGAATAAATCTATATCATTAAAGCCATCACCAAATGCGATTGTTTCAGCTGGTGTAATTTGAAGTAGATTTTGAATTCGATTTATTGTGCTCCCTTTATTAACACCTAATTCTGCGATATCAATCCATGATTCATCTGAGGCTACAATATAAACATCTTTTTCAAAATAATTTAGACGGTCAGCAGTGTCCTTACACTTACCTTTTGCATCGTGCACCGTAATTTTTAATAAATCTTCTTCAATATCGTTATAATCTTTAATATAATTCACATGTTGGTATGAACCATGTACCAATCTTCTCTCCGATTCCGAAGTACTATCCAATACATATGCCCCTGTTTGAGAACAGGCTAAAACGGTTTGCGTATTATCAATTTCTTTAATTGCTCTAATGATTTCTTTAGCCTTTTGGTTTTCTATTGAAGCATTATAAATAAAATCTCCATTATATTTAATGCGTGTAGCGCTATCACCAACAATAAATGTATTCGCTGCTAAATCTCCCACAATATTTTCTACACGTTCACATTGTTTTCCAGTACAAAAGACAAAACGAATATGCTGTGCTTCACAATTTTGCTTTAGCAATTGAAAACTTTCACTATTAAATTGGCTATCATCATTTAAAAATGTCCCGTCCATATCTACAACAATAAGTTTAATATCCATCAACAAAATCTCCTTTATTTTATATTAAGCATATTGTATCTTTTTATAAATAAAAATAACAATTTTTATTTATCATACTTATAAACGTGATAAGGAGTGAATTGTTTCTTCTGAAATTGCTTAGGTGTTAAATCATATTTTTCTTTAAAAACTTTAATAAAATAACTTGTGGTTGAAAATCCACATGCCATCGCAATATCTGTAATTGTATATGATTGTTTGCTATACAGCATTCTTACACTACGCTCTAAACGCAAATTTGTTAAATATTGCATAGGTGTCTGGTTAACATAATACTTGAAGCATTTAATTGTTTCAGATTGGCTCATATGAATTTGTTCACTTAACGTTTGCAACGAGATTTTTTTATGGTAGTTATTTTGCATATATGCCATCAGTTGTTTAATACGACGATCAAAATAATATGGTTTATGCTCACATATATTATCTACATTAAGTAATAACCATTTTAATGCTTCATAATATTTAACAGTGATATCTAATTCAAAATATGGATACGCGTTTTCATATATTTTTCCTGCTGAATGGATTGTTTTGATCAATTTATTTTGTTGGTCATCTATATGAGATAAATAAATATACGGGACTTGGTTCGCTTTATTCATAATTTGTGCTACATAATTAAATTCCAAATCGTATGTCGTTTCTGGTATTTCAATATTCCAACAATAATATTCCGTTTCAGCGCATTCGCTCCGAATTTCATGAACAATATTTGAATTAATAAATAAGCCGTCTTCTTTATTAATCTTAATTACTTTATCCCCTATTGAAACATCTATTTCACCATTAATAACGTACATAAATTGCAATGCATGGTGCCAATGTATAGGAATATAACCAAATAAAGTCTGTTCCAAATTAGTATGTAGAATAACATGTTTCCACTGTTTATTTGGAAATTGTATTAATTCTTCTCTTGTATCTTCTACAATTATTTCTTGATACATCAATAGACCACCTCAATATTTTGATACTTTTAGATAATTTTTATATATTATATCTTTAATTTTCAAGCTATAGTATAAATATATTTATATTTTATAGGTGATTAAATGATAAATAAAGACAACCATCGTATGATTGGAATTATATTAGCAGTTGTCGGGGCTTCTTTTTGGGGATTAGGAGGTACTGTATCAGATTTTCTTTTTCAACAAAGAGACATAGACATAAATTGGTATGTAACTGCCAGGTTACTGATAAGTGGTATTGTATTATTAGCTATTTACAAAATAAGGAATAGAAAGTCTTCAATATTTAGCATATTTAAAAACAGACATCACATATTTCAATTATTAATTTTTTCAATTTTTGGGATGTTACTTGTTCAATACGCGTATATGGCATCTATTAATTATGGCAATGCAGCAATTGCCACGTTATTGCAATATATAGCACCTGTATATATCATTATTTGGTATGTCATCCGGCGTAAAGAACGTTTCCAAGCTTTTGATTTCATCGCTATAATGCTTACGTTATCTGGCACATTTTTGCTACTGACAAATGGATCTTTTAGTGCATTGGTAGTTCCCATGCCAAGCACAGTTTGGGGCATTATCTCTGGTTTAGCCCTCGCTTTTTATACGCTTTATGCAACACGATTATTAACGACATTTCCATCCATTTTAGTAGTCGGATGGGCTATGTTAATTTCTGGAATTATGATGAACTTTAAAGCCCCTGTATGGCAGTTTGAATGGTCAGCATTAACAGTTTCAACGTCATTATATCTGACTTTCGGGATTATTGCCGGGACTGCTATAGCGTTCTTTTTCTTCGTTAATAGTTTAAATTATTTAACTGCTAAAGAAACGACACTTTTCGGGACAATAGAACCTGTTATGGCAATCGTGGCAAGCGCAGTTTGGCTTCATGTTACATTTCAAATTTTCCAACTATTTGGGATTTTATTGATTATCACACTCATCCTAGCTCTATCATTTAAAAAACAAAATGCAACAGAATAAAACATTTTATAACAATATAACTTAAATCTATAACATGAATCCTGAAACATATTTTGGGATTCATGTTTTTTATCTACTTTAGATACCCCTTTCTATATGCTATATTCATTATCATTTTTAAAAATGATAAACTAACTTTTACAATTGGTATATAACGATATATAAATAACTTATTTATATATCAATACTAAAAAATCAATTTTATATTAATTCTATGTTTGCAAATATGTTACAATTCAATTTATATGACCAAACAATAAATATTGAGTTATAACGTATTTGGATTTGGCAATAATCATTTTAGAGATATGATATACAACGCTAAGAAGCGTATCAAGCAAAGTAAAAATATATACATAGAACAAGTAAAATTAAGGTTCAAAACATTAAAAATAGCTTGGATGCGTTGCGTTACTTAAGCCATAAATAGCTTACTTTATGATTTCAAACCATTTCCTCAAATTAAGTAAAAATGCTACTGTAATCACTTTATTTTCAATTAGTCCTATTACCTTCACAAATAAACACTCATTATCCTTTGTTTAAAAGTTATACACTGTTTCGAAAATTTAACCCAATCACTATTAGGAGGAGAGAAAATGAAATATTGTAAAAACTGTGGCGCTCAGGTCAAAGATAATCATAAAATCTGTACCCAATGCGGTCACCCTCTTCAAAGTCAAAACGTTACACCCAAGCACAATAAAAAGAAATATCTGATTATAGGTATTATTGTAGTCATCATTGTTCTTTTATTTATTTTGTATAAAATAATGGCTGCAACTTTATCACCAGAAAATGAAGCTAAAACAATTTCTGAAGATATAAAGAAAGGTGATACTAAAAATTTAGCCAACCACTTAGTATTTAATGATAGAAATTTGAGTAAAGAAGAAGCTAAGGCTTTTTATAAATATATTGTAGATGCTGATAACCCAGATAGAATAGCAAACGATATTGAAAGTAAAACGAAACATATGAAAGAAGACAAAGTTAATGCTACTTCAATAGACGTAAACGATACTGAAGCGATTAATATTCATAAAAATGGGAGAAAATATGGGATGTTTAATAACTATGACTTTGAAGTCTCGAAGCAAAAAGTCTCTATTAACCCAGAATCTGACAGTAAAGTTACATATAAATACAATGATAAAAAACGTAAAATTAAATTATCCGAAGATGATTCAAAAACCTTTGCTACCTTACCTTTGGGAAACTATAAATTAACAGCACAAAAAACGGTGGATGATAAAAAATTTGATGGTCATCTAGCTATCAACATGTCTGATGACAATGAAGTACAAGAACAATTTAATGAAAAATATCTCGATATTAACATTGATGATAGTGAACTAGATAGTGATACTACAGTAGATTTATACATTAATAATAAAAAAATGGCAGCTCAAGATGATTTTGAAAATGATTTATACGGCCCCTACCAATCCGACGATAAAATAGAGGTATATGCACAAGCACATGTTGATGATAAAACATTCAAATCTAATGTAGTTAAAGTACCTCAATCTGATGAAAGCAACGATCCTGTATCTGTTGATTTATCATTTGATAACGACAAGATTAAATCACATCAAGAAAATGAAGATATAAAAGAAGATGTGCAATCTTTCATGGAAGATTATACTGAAGACTTGAATGAAGCATACGAAGAAGAAGACTATAGTTATATTTCTAGCTATATAAAGAGTGGTACTGATACAGCTGACCATATGAAACAGGTAGTGAAGTCTGGTAACGAAGCTGATTACTCAGATCCAAAAGTCGTTAAATATAGCAAAAAAGGTGACACCATTACAATTGAATTAGAAAAACAAGACAAAGACAATCATACAATTCATTCACAATACGTACTTGATTATGATGATTTATTATCTGATTTTAAAATCAAAAACTACACTGATATTTAAAATAACCGCATTCCTTTAACAAAAGCCTACGATATAGGAAACTGATAAAATTTTATTATGTCAACAGCCTTGAGATAACTACATTTTCAAACTAATTTACGAGTGGTAAGATTAAAATAATTTAAGATATCAATTAATATACTTCCTCTAAATTGCACGCTAAAAAGTGAAAATTTTAGAGGAAGTTACTTTATACTTGAAACTCATTTTTATAATCTAACGACCCGTAGTCCAACCGCCATCAACTTTAATTTCAGCTCCTTGTACATAAGAAGCATCTTCTGAAGCTAAAAATAGTGCTACATTAGCAATTTCTTGTGTTTTCCCTGCACGCCCTTCAGGGATGCTTTTTAATCTCTCATCTTCAATACCTCCTGTCATCGGTGTTTCAACGAATCCCGGAGCAACTAAGTTTGCTTTAATACCTTTATCTCCAAAGTCATAAGCTAGCTGTTTAGTAAAACCGCCCATCGCATGTTTGCTTGTTACATAAGTGTTACCGCCTGCGCCAGCTACAAATGTAGATTGAGAACCGATATTAATGATATTACCTTTTCCTTTTTCTAAGAAAATAGGTAAAACAGCGTTAGTAAATAAATAAGGGCCTTTGACGTTAACAGCTATTAATTGATCAAATGTTTGTTCATCTGTTTCTAATACGTCTTTATATGCATCATGGACACCCGCACCATTATATAAAATGTCAATCGTGCCATAGTGATCTAGTACTTTATTTACACATTGATCCACTGACGTTTTCTGTGTTACATCAACTTGTATGAATGTGGCTGTACCACCATTATTTTTTATTGATTTCACAATGGCTTCACCTTGATCATTTTTTAAACCACTGACAACAACTTTGGCTCCTTCTTTTGCAAATAATTTAGCAGTCGCTTCCCCGATACCAGACGTACCACCAACTACAACAGCGACTTTTCCTTTCAATTTGTCCATATAAAAACCTCCTTAACGATGTCAGCCATTGTATTCCCTTTTTCGTAAATTATAATGCTTCCTCTTGGTTAAAATAGAAAATAAATCGCGAAAAAAGCAGAAATAGGCAATCAAGCTAAACATATTGATTACTTATTTCTGCTTCACCTCATAACATTCATACTTTAAACTTCATTAAAATAAAGTCATCGTATGATTGTTTACACCTATGTGTATGATCTAGTTATATTAAATAACTCATAAATGAAGTTGCTAACGTAAAATAAATTAACATACTCACAATATCATTTATTGTAGTGATAAACGGTCCGCTTGCAACAGCTGGATCTATGCCCATTTTATTCATAAATAATGGAATCACTGAACCAATTGTTGTGCCTACAGTCATCGCAACAGTTAAACTAACTGCAACAATCGTAGCTAACAGTGGTTGACCATATAAAATGACAATAATTAAAAACAGAATTAAACTGCAGACAAATCCTGAAATAAAGCCACTACCTGATTCATATAAAGCATGCTTGAATTTATTTTTATGCTTCATATCTCCTGTGGAAATACTTCTCACTGATACTGCAAGTGATTGTGTTCCTGTATTACCTGACATACCACTAATAATAGGTATAAATGCTGCTAATAGTGCTACTTTTTCAAGTGTATCTTCAAATGAACCTAATATTGTAGCAGTAATCATCCCTAAGAAAGTGAGCAATATTAACCAAGGCAAACGCTTTTTAGCTGTTTTAAAGATAGACTCTTCTTGATACTTAGCATCATCAATACCAGCTAGTTTTGAATAATCTTCGTTCGCTTCTGCTTCAATGACATCTATAATATCATCTACAGTAATAATACCTAACAAATGCTTTTGGTAATCTATGACTGGGATTGCTATTAAATCATAATCTCTAATATCTCGGGCGATATGTTCTTGGTCTGTTGATACATCTGTATGCACCACATTTGTACTCATAATTTCACTAACTGAAGTGGATGGATCAGCATTAATAATATCTCTTAAAGACATGACACCCACTAACTTATGATCATCATCTACTGCATAAATAGCATAAATAGTTTGAGCATGATATGACTGGACTTTCACATGATTAAGCGCTTCACCTACACTCATTTTCGTAGACACAGAGACATACTCTTTGGTCATAATGCCTCCAGCAGTTTCTTCATAATAATGCATTAATGATTTTAAAACAGCTGATTTATCCTGCGATACTAACGTTAATAACGTAATGCGTTTCTCTTCGGACAATTGGTTTAATATATCTGCAGCATCGTCATCCGACATATGTTGTAATATTTCACTTGCATAATTCACATGTATCTCGTCAAAAATAGCTTCATATTCATCTTCGTTAACGTCTAAATAACCTAAAAAATTAGCCACTTCACGAGCAGAAAGTAACTCATAAAGTTTTGCTCTGTTTTCTTTGTCTATTGATATAAAAAATTCACTCTGCTCATACGGATGTATATTTAAAAATGCACTTCTAAATTGTGAATATTCATTTTGTTCTAATAAACGAATAAGAAGACTTTCGTTTTCAATCATAATACCGCTCCTTTTAAAATTCATGTGGAACCATCATTACTAAAATCGAATAGAAAAATCAATCGCGTTTTCTTAAAAGTAATAGTTGGTTAGTATCTTTGTTTTTAACGTGCGCTTGGTTTATCAAAACAAAAAGTTAAATTCCTTAAAGTACCGCACTTTTTCGTTACGTAAAAACTTTAACCTCTAGTTAACCAAAATGATATACAAATAGCAATAGCTAAATAATTTTTTCAGTTTAAATTTTATTGTTAATAATATTTTTGTATTGCAGATTAATAGTAAGATTGAATAATTAGGTTTAGTTAAATTTTTTAATTTGATATAGTAGTAGTTTCGGTATAAATATTCAATTAATAAAATCAAAAAATTATAAGAAGGTGTTATGATGGATTTATCAGAAATCAATATGGAACTATTCAAAGCTATCAATCATTTAAGCTATCAACTAGAATTGTTAAATCCTTTAATGATATTTTTAGCTAAATATATGGAGTATATTTTAATTGCTGGCGTGATTATTTATTGGTTTACTCGTACTAAAGAAAATAGAATAATGGTGATAAGCGCAATAATATCATTTATTGTTGCTGAAATATTCGGTAAATTATTAGGAAAAATTCATTCAAATTTTCAACCATTTGTAGAATTGCAAAATACTAATAAACTCATTGATCACGTGATTGATAATTCTTTTCCTAGTGACCATGCCATACAGTTCTTTTCTATTTGTATTGTTTTTTTATTTTTCAAGAAAAACTTAAGATATATTTGGTTAGCCTTAGCGATACTTGTGGCAATTTCGCGTATTTGGGTAGGTGTACATTACCCGTTAGATGTCATAGTAGGCGCGCTATTAGGCACCATTACAGCATTATTATCATGTTGGGTTATCCCTCGTGTTCATTTTATTGATAAACTATTAGCACTATATGTAAGAGGAGAACAATATGTTATAGATAAAGTGACTAATTAAATAGTAGACATCTTTGTTTAACGTTTCCTTGCCTTACAGAAAAGCGCAAAGTAATTGTTGATTTATGGACTTTCATTTTTAATTAGCAAAGATTTTTATGGTAAGCAACGCGTTTATTTATAATGAGTAATATTCAAATATTAATTAACTGTGATGCCATTCATTTCAGTTTCCATATAAATAAAAGAAGCATCTGAAACATTTATATATGTCCAGATGCTTCCTTTATTTTAACGAGTCAAACTAAGAAATAAACAATGCTAGCGAAACGGCTAAAAATAATACACTTGATAATGTATACAATTTTTTATTTTTAAGCATGTTTAACATTATACAGATAAACCCAGAGATGCATAAAATCCCACAGAAGTTATCAACAAACTTCATAATGTCATGCTCTCTGCATTTATTAATCTAAAATTTGAAGTACTGTCATTATGAACGTCAATACGCACGCAATTAAAACCACAGTTTTGGCACTTTCACTATTTTGATTACCCTTTTTATAATCTCGTAGAACAAACAGCCATGAAACGATGACTAAAACGCCTAAGATAATGCTAATGAATTTCATTTTATCCCTCATTCTCAGTATTTTTAACAGATATTGTAACCTTTAGCGTATTGATATGGTTATGCTTTGTTTTTAGCATTTTTTAACAGATAAAATACATAATATAGTATGCCAATACAGAACCAAATGAATGTGTAAATTTTAGCTTGATTACTTAATCCCCAGAAAACTGCAAACACACAAATAAAAATAATAATTGGCATTACCGGATAAAATGGTAATTTAAATGCCGGTTGAGGAAGATCTTTGCCTTCTCTTTTACGTAATGCAAAAATTCCTACTGTGACAAACATAAATGCTACTAGCGCACCTGCTGAAATTAATTGCGCTAAAAAGCCAAATGGAAATACAGAACCAATAATAATCGCAACGATAGATAATGTAATTAATGCATGATTAGGTAGATTTTTCTTGTCTAATTGACCTAACCAAGAAGGAAGCATACCATCTCTACCAAATGAATAGAGTAAACGCGAACCAGCCATCATCATACCGATTAAAGCCGTAAACATACCAATCACTGAGACTGCCTGCACTATGACTGCAACAGTACTATGTCCGCTCATTCGTAACGCCCACCCCACTGGTTCAGCATTATCTTTGTATTGTGCGTAATCAAACATACCCACTAACACAAGTGACACTACAATAAATAAGGTTACTGCAATTAATAACGAACCTAAAATACCACGCGGCATTGTTTTTTCAGGATTAATCGCTTCACCAGAGTTTGAAGCTATAGAATCAAAACCTATATAAGCAACAAAAATAACAGAACTACCTGCGTATATACCTTGCCAGCCGCCAAAAGCACCAGCTGTAGTTGCTTTATATTCAGGGATAAATGGGACATAATGTCCAATATCTATAACTGATAAACCCACTACAATGAATAAGAAAATGGCTAATACCTTAAGGATAACAAGCGCATTTTGAACACGCGCTGCTTCTGATGTACCTCTATATAATAATATGGCAGTAATAATTACGACAACAGCCGCTAATAGATCCAAAATGCCGCCATCCGTGCCTAGAGAGTTAGACAGTGCATCAGGTAATGAGATATGAAACGGCTCTAATAAACCTCTTAGATTTGCTGAAAACCCTGATGCTACAAATGCAACTGCGATTAAATATTCTGCAATTAATGCCCAACCTACAATCCAGCCAAAAAATTCTCCAAACAAAATACTAGTCCACGTATATGCTGATCCCGCAAAAGGCATTACAGATGCCATTTCAGCATAAACAAATGCTACCAAAGCTGCTACAATGGCTGCTACTAAAAAGGATAAACTAACCGATGGACCAGTGTGGTCTGCTGCTACAACACCGGGTAATGTGAAGATAGCGGTAGATACGATTGTCCCGACGCCTAAAGCTAAAAAGTCCCTAACTCTTAATGTACGCTCTAAGTGATCATCCTTATTTTGGAATTTTGAAATATCTTCTTTTTGGAAGATTTGTTTAAATATACTCATTACTTTTCTCCTTGCTAATAATATACAAACACGTAATCCAGTATAGTGATTTTTAAATACGATGTATATAATATTTAAAAGGAAAATTTTATTGAACTTCTAATTGTTTAAATGATTTAGATATAAAATATCCATATAGTGCTGGTTATATTAACTATATATTGTAAATATCAATGTAATTGATGATAAACATAAAGGAAATGATTATTACAGTATGATAAGTTTAACTTGTAACACAAAACGTTAGCAATTTTCGACTTTATCGTATCATGTTGAACGGCATACAATACGGATATTTTGGTTTAAACTTAACTCATAAACAAGTTGAACCATCTTGATCACATAAATACTTAATTTTTAACCCGCTGGGATTCAACATTTCAAATACGAATTTGTCACCGCTTTATTAGACTTGGACTATTTTTTCAACATGCTTATACTAAATCTTTTCGGAGGCACAATAGTAAAACGCATGGAATCATTTCAATTTTTTAGAGACCCGTTAGTCTTACCTCTTATTTAAACACAAAAAGCTATTGTTTAAGCTGTTAAATGACTTAAACAATAGCGCTTTATTAGTAACACTTTCATTTCAATGCGTAGACTTATTATTTTACTTCATTCGATTTAAAACTTCTTGTTGGATGGTTTTTAAAGCTTCACTGTATGCTTTATTTGTACTTTCTTGCGCATTTATAATTAATAAATCTAATAGTTCTGCGTTATTCTTTTTACTTACTTCATGTTCAAATTGATGTAAGTGCTCTTCAGACGTTTTCGCATTTTGCTTTTCAATTTGATAATATTGATCAGCTCCCAAACCACCTTCTTCAATCATGACAGAAATACCACTTGAACGTGTTTCGTTTAAACGCTTTACTTTAATACGTTTATTATCCCGAATAACCATTGAAATCCCTCCTACTTAAATGCGCAATTGACTTATTTACAAGTATACTTAAATACATGATAATCCAATACATCTAATTACATTTGTTAACAGACTATTTGAGTACTACAAGGGGAGCAACGTCTCTTATTCATTACCATTAGTGATTATATATAGTGTAATATTACATCAAAAGAATAGCAATCTCTTTGCTCACTTAAATCTTTATATTTAATTAAAATTTTAAAAATAAAACGTCACAATTACACATGCAAAAGGTAATGATATTTAACAAAATATTCACAAAATTATATTTGCATCGACTTCTATTGTATTAAACTTAATTGTATAATCGATAATGATTATTCCCTTTCAAGAAAGAGTGAGTATGATGTTAAGTATTAATAGCGGAACATTAAAAAAGAACTACAAAATCAAAAATATTAAAATTAAAAATCAGCATATGCGCCATCGTTTAAATGCGCTTGGTTTAACCAATGGTACCAAATTAAAAATTAAACAAAGATGCTTATTTAAAGGACCTTGTATTTTAGAAGTAAATGGACAGTGTTTAAGTATTCGCGGTTATGATGCATGTCAGATTGAATTAGAGGCTTTAAATGAGTAACAACTATTGTATTTTAGGAAACCCAAATGTAGGTAAAACATCTTTGTTTAACGCACTTACTGGAACTTATGAATATGTAGGGAACTGGAGCGGAGTTACGGTAGAGAAGAAGGTAGGACGTCTTAAATCCCATATTGGAAACTTAGTCGATTTACCAGGTATTTATGAATTGTCACCGATATCTAAAGATGAAACGGTAGTGACAGATTACTTATTAAACAATGACTTTTCAGGCATGATTAATATCATAGATGCAAGCCAATTAAAACGTAATTTGTTACTTACAGTCCAACTTATGGAATTGGGTGCACCTTTAATTATTGGCTTAAATATGATTGACGTAGCTACTAAACGTGGTATTCATATTGACCAAAAAGCACTCATGAAAAAATTAAAACTGCCTTTATTACCTATTTTTGCTAGAAACGGTAAAGGTACGCACCAATTACTAGATGCATTAAAAGGACATACACTATCGAGAAATAAACCATTGAAATTAAATTATGGTGAAAACGTTGAATCTACAATTTCATCTATTGAAAAACATTTAGCAACTTGTCCAACCATTGAAAAAAGATTATTAAGATTCATATCGATACAATTTTTATTAGACAACCCAAAGATTTACGATTTTCTTGACGACGCTGTATTGGCAAAAATAAAACCATTACGCGGAAAATTGTCAGAAAAATTAAATAATTCAATTAGAGATGTCATCCAAAATACTCGAAATATTTATATAGATAATCTGTTAAAGGATACAGTTGAATATCCTAAAGAGGATAAACAATATTTTACTAATCGCGTTGATCGCATTTTAACAAATAAATATTTAGGCATCCCTATCTTTTTAGGAATTATGTGGCTTATTTTTCATATCACGTTTACTTGGGTCGGGACGCCTGTCTCTGATGCGCTAGATGAGTTTTTAGGTGGCTCATTTACAGATGCTGTATCCAACCTCATGGATAAAATCGGTATCGTTGATTTCTTACAGGATTTAATAACAGACGGTATTATAGCTGGTGTAGGTGCAGTACTTGTATTCGTACCACAATGGTGCTTTTCTTCTTTATTTCACTTCTAGAAGACTCTGGTTATATGGCACGTATCGCAACGCTCATGGACCGTATTATGGAATACTTTGATCTTAGCGGTAAATCTTTTATCCCTATGATTATTGGTTTTGGTTGTAATGTGCCTAGCATCATGACCGCACGTAGTATTGAAAGTGAAAAAGAACGATTAACGACTATTTTAATCGCCCCATTTATGTCTTGTTCAGCTAGATTACCAGTTTATGCACTATTTGTAGGTATATTTTTCGAAGCACATCAAGCGCTTATCGTACTGAGTCTTTATGTGCTAGGCATTGTTGTCGCATTATTAACAAGTGTATTACTAACTAAAACTGTGCTAAAAAATGATGATTCTATATTTATCATCGAATTGCCTACTTACCGACTGCCATCTATTAAGACACTGTGGAGAAGTACTTGGGAGAAAGCTAAAGGTTTTGTTAAAAAGGCCGGGACTTTTATATTTGCTGGCTCAGTAATGATATGGTTATTAAATTATACAGGCCCGAGTGGTTTTAATGTGGATGTTGATGATAGCTTTTTACACTCAATCGGGAGTCTCTTTGCTGTGTTAGTTGCACCATTAGGGTTCGGTTCATGGCAAGCAGGTGCTACATTAATACCTGGATTCTTAGCCAAAGAAGTCATTGTAAGTTCAATGGCTATCATTTATGCATCTGACGAATCAGGACTGGTTAACGTAATACACAGTCAATTCACACCGCTATCTGCATATTCATTTATGATTTTTATATTATTATATATTCCATGTTTATCTACTGTTGCAACGATTCGTAAAGAAACATACTCATTAAAATGGACAGTACTTGCAGTAGCATATCCATTAATCACGGCCTATTTACTTTCCTTTATCTTTTATCAAGTTGGACTATTATTTAGTTAAGGATGTGATGAAATGTCAGTTATTATCAATGTGGTAATCTTTTTAGCTATCTTTAGTTATGCAGGTTACACACTATGCCACTTTTTCAAAAAATCCAAAGACGGAAAATGCAGTTCTTGTGGATCTAAAAACAGATGCAATACAGAAAAGAAAATGTTATAAAATTAGAATATGATGCTTTCCTTTTCTGTCATCCAAAAGGTCTAGTATAAGTGAAAGACTACAAAATAAAATAATGTGCTACACAAGTATGTAGATTCAGATTTAAAAGCTTTTAAATATAAAAATGCACCTTCATTCTAAATGAAGATGCATTTTTATTTTGAGTATGGCATTTATATCCCAGATACTCTTTTTTGTTTAACTATAATAGCAATTATTCGTTTTTATTTTCAGCTCTTTGTTCTGCAATTCTCGTATATTCCTCTAATCTGTGTTTGTTTGGTGAAAGTGTTAAACCTAGGAATTTACGCTCTTTGTTCGCATCTTTGTAGAAGCTGACCATCATACAGAGAATGATGACTGAGAACGGCAAGGCTGTCATAATCGCCATATTTTGAAGTGCATTTAGTCCATTATCTCCACCCGAGAATAGCAAGATAAATGCAATCAAGGCTTGTGCAATACCCCAAATTACTTTAATAAATACTGAAGGGTTTAATGAACCAAATGTTGTTTGCATTCCTAAAACGAATGTCGCTGAATCGGCAGACGTGATAAAGAATGTTGCAATTAATAACAATGTTAAAATTGATATGATAAAACCAAGTGGTACTTCATTAAATACACCAAACAGCGCAGTTTCTGGTGGCATATCAAATATTTTTGGTTTGTCTTTAGCAGTTTCAATACCTAAAACACCAAATGCCGCAAACCATACTAAACTTACAAGTACTGGTGCTAACATAACCCCAGAAACGAATTCTCTAATTGAACGCCCTTTAGATACACGTGCAATAAATATACCAACGAATGGACTCCAACTAATCCACCATGCTAATTGGAAGAATGTCCAAGATTTCATCCATTCATTTTTTTGTGGATCTAATGGCGCAGTGTCAAACATATTAAAGAGTAATGAATTTAAATATTCACCAGTAGAACTAGTTAACATATTTAAAATTAAAATTGTTGGTCCTACGATAAAAATAAATAATAAAATAATGCCTGCAAAACCAATATTAGCGTTACTTAAATATTGAATGCCGCGACTTAAGCCTGACCACGCACTAGCTAAGAATAAGATTGTCACGACAATGATGATAATACCTTGCGTTACAATATTATTTGGTATACCAAATAAGTAGTTCAAGCCACCTGCGATTTGCATTGCCCCTAAACCTAGAGATACTGCTACACCACCGATAGTAGCAAAGACAGAAATCACATCAATAATCGTACCAAGTGGGCCATCCACTTTATTTCCGAAAATTGGACGCAATGTTTTTGAAATTAATGCAGGTTCGTTTTTTCTAAATTGGAAGTACGCTAGTGCTAATGCTACAACACCATAAACTGCCCATGCGTGGAATCCCCATTGCATGAACGCACCCCTTAATGCTTCTTTATAAGCAGTTGCTGATTGAGGTTCACCAGTAGGCGGTGACACAAAGTGACTGATCGGTTCAGCTGCTCCCCAGAATACTAAACCTATCCCCATACCAGCACTAAATAACATCGCAAACCATGAAATTGTATTAAATTCTGGTTTATCTTCCGGTTTACCCAATTTCAATTTACCAATTGGGCTAAATATTAAGAAGACACAGAAGAAAATCATTAGCGCTACAATAACCATATAATACCAACCAAAATATTCAGTAATCCAACCAGTAATATTTGTTCCTATTTCATTAAACTGATTTGGAAAAATAGCACCTAATAATACAACGATTGCGATAACAATAATACTATAAGTAAAAACAGAAGACAGTTTCTTCCCACTCGCATTATGTTGTTTATTTTCCAAAATGAGTAACCTCCCTTATAATTGAACATTAGCAGAATAACAGACTTTATGTATTAAAACAACAGCAGCTAAGGGAAATTTGTGAACACAAAAGTCTATTAACCCTGTCATGAAAGGGGTTTTGAAAGAAAAATAGTTTCTACCTAATTTGTAAAATTTTATAATTATTAAAAAAACACATTGATATTTTAATTAATTTAAAAAATTAAAAAGACTAGTAACGTAATTTCTATGATTACGCTCTAGTCTCTAAAAATAACCATCATCAAAAGTCATTTTTTGTGCTATTTCATCTACTAATATTCTATATTGTGCAGATTCAATCTATTTCACAATTAACACTGGTATAGGGCTTCTCTTAGCCACTTTATGCGTCACGTCGCCTAGTACATGTTTAATATCTATGCTTACACGATGGTTACTCATTACAACTAAATCAAATTCCCCGACATCTATATCTCCAAATTGAATTCTCTCAAGAATAGTGTCTTTGACAGGGCCAAATTCGATGGCCACTTTATAATTAATACCTAATGCTTTTAGTTTTTCAAGAAATGGAGCAAGTGCTTCTTCTCTTTCTTTTATAATGTCTTCTTTATGTTTATTTTCATATCGTACACTTGCTAATAAATCATTTTCAGTCATCACGTTATGAATGACTACAGTAGATGTTTCCTCAACTAATTTAGCTAAATTCTCTGGAATGTTATCAAAATCGTTCTCAAAAGAGTACGGTAGTAAAATATTTTTATACATAATAAATCACCTTTCTTAAGTTAACGAAATCAAAACAATATGAATCAGTTTTGTCGTTAAAGTATTTTTTGGTGCCACAATACTCATTTACTAATAAATTAAATTACGCTTTAATCACGTAACTATCTACTTAATAGATTAAACTAGCCAATGCGCTATATTTATTATAGAAATTAGTAGTATATCCTTATTATTTAATTACCACCTTTTTATATAAATTATTCATTAAATAACCATTATTATTGAAATATATTGCTTTATCGACTCATTGCTTAATGACTGCACTAATATCTGTTAGTTTGAATAATGTTTCAATAAATAGATTACTATTGTATTTTTTTGAAATTGCTTTTCCAGTAACATTTAAATATATTGTACCTTGTTCAATGCGGTTAATACTAAAAGTAATGTCTGATACATCATGTTGTTTTAGTATATTGTCAATATCTTGTTTAACATGGTTTGAGTAATTTGCTTTGATATAAAAACGAATCGTTTCTTTTTTGATAAACATTTGGTATAAGTGATTTTTTCTTAAAAAGTATTGAATCATTACGATTAATATTGTCGTTATCACACCAATAAAATAAAGTCCTGCACCTAAAGCCATACCTACGCCTGAAGTTATCCATAATCCAGCCGCAGTTGTTAAACCATCGATACTTTGATTTTTAATTAATATCGTACCTGCACCTATAAAACTGATACCACTTACTACTTGTGCTGCAATTCTTGAAGGATCTAAAATAATATCATGTGCATTTAAAATATCATTAAAACCATATTTAGAAATTATTATAAAAAGCGCTGACGCCGCTGCAACTAAGATATGCGTTCTTATGCCAGCTGCTTTTAACCTTTGCGCACGTTCGTACCCGATGATTGAACCACAAATAACAGACAAGAAAATTCTCAAAAATAAATCTAATTGAAATAACATAATATCCCTTCTCTTATAAAACACCCACGCTGACGAGGATTCGCAAAGTGATTCAAACTATCTCTCCAGTAATTATCACTTCTTCCATTTACATACTTATTAACCTTATTTACATCATCTAAATCATTTAAGACAATTAAATTGTTAATCAAACCCTTAAAAAACAAAAAAAGAGACCCGGTTAGGTCTCTGATTATCTATAAAGCATTTCAATTCTCGTATGCTTTTACTTTAGCTAATCTTGCTAAAGTAAGGATATGAAATATATTGAAAAGGACCATTTCTATCCTATGCTACGCTTAACAGTATTAATTTTTTATTTTCAAACGTTTGACACCTTTTAATATTAACGGATAAAACAAAGCAAGTAGGGTCATTAATGTTAATATAATACATATTGGCGAACCAATAAATATATCACCTACATTATTATTACTAACGATTAAACTTTTACGGAAGTTTTGTTCCATATCCGAACCAACAATAGCTGCTAAAATTAACGGCGCCATAGGAAATGCTAACAATTTCATTATCAATCCTAAAATGCCAAAAATAACTAAAATATATAAATCTGTCACGCTATAGCCTAATGTATATGTACCGATAAATGCGAGCACCATAATAAGCGGATATAATACTTTTGGTGGCGTACGTAAAATTTTTAACAATAACCCAATTAACGCGATATTTAAAATAACTAAAAAAATGTTACCAATAAACATACTATTTACTAAAGTCCAAATCGTCTCTGGTTCATTTTCAAACAGTAAGGGACCTGGCTGTAACCCTAACATAACTACTGCACCTAAGATAACCGCTGTTGTACCTGAACCGGGAACACCCATTGTTAATAACGGTATTAAAGCGCCTACAGATGCTGCGTTATTCGAGGCTTCAGGTGCGGCTACGCCTTCAATTTGTCCTTTACCAAACTTTTTTCCATTTTTTGATATTTGCTTCTCAGTAGAGTAACTTAACATAGCTGCAATTGAACCACCCGCGCCTGGTAATACACCAATTAAAAAGCCTACTGGGCTTTGTCTAAGCA
This sequence comes from Staphylococcus sp. GDY8P120P, assembly GCF_017892065.1. Lineage (NCBI taxonomy): Bacteria > Bacillati > Bacillota > Bacilli > Caryophanales > Staphylococcaceae > Staphylococcus > Staphylococcus sp. GDY8P120P. The sequence continues at coordinate 245,564 of NZ_JAESKI010000013.1, forward strand.
TAGCCCCGCGTGTCATTTTCCAATCTTTTTTAGTTAATTTCATAGAACCTAAATCAGCTTTAGGTGGTTTTAATGTATCTAAGTTTAAATAATTAAACAGCACTTCAGCTACTGCATATACACCAATAATAACTACTAAAAAGTTGATACCTTCACTTAAATGTGGTAAATCGAATGTAAACCTGTATATACTTGTTTGTAAATCTACCCCTACGGTACTAATAATTAAACCAATACTCATAGCAATAAAGCCTTTAACCATTTTCCCTAGAGATAAAGTGACAATAGCGGAAAGCGTAAATAAGAATAATAAGAAATATTCTTGTGGACCAAATTTTAACGCAAATTCAGACAACGGTTTGGCTAAAATAATAAATCCAATAACAGCAATAATGCCACCGAATAAAGAAGCAATGGCTGAGATTGTTAGCGCTTTACCCGCTTCGCCTTTCTTAGTCATTGGATACCCATCAAATGTGGCAGCGATTGCTGATCCATCACCAGGCGTATTTAACAAGATCGAACTTCTTGAACCTCCATACATTGCGCCATAGTATATCGAAACCATTAAAATCAATGCGCTGACTGGTTCCATACCAAAGGTCACAGGTATTAACACTGCTACTGCTGTCGCAGGCCCTAATCCAGGTAACATACCAACTACAGTGCCTAAAAATCCCCCAATCAAAACCCAGAGAAGGTTCATTGGATGTAATGCGGTTGACAATCCATCTATAAAACTATTGATATCTATCCCCATTTATTTACCCCCTTATGGTAGACTTACGTCTAATAATTGTGAAAATGTGTACCATGCAATACCAGAAAAAATCACTGTCACTAAAATATTTTGCAGCCATCTTTGATATCCGTTGATTAAAAACATAATAGCGCCTAAAAAGAGAACCGTTGAAACTAGGAAACCTAAGCGTTCAAATATAAAAGCATATATAACTGCTAAAATAATCGTTAAGATAATACGAATAAACGTCGCTTTTTCGAATAGTTGAGAAAAAGCTTTAAACGTTAAATGCCTTTTTCTATATTCTTGAATAAAATAGATGCAACTCATCACCGTCAGCAATATACCTAAAAGCATTGGAAAATACATTGGACTATTAGGATCACCAATATTTGATTTCTGTAAATTTAATGTCAACGTGATATAAACGATGCCAAATATAATTAATAATACTGGAAATACAAGTCGTGACATCCTTTCTCCCCCCTTATTTTAAACCTGAGTCTTTAACAAGTTGTTTATATTTCTTTTGTTGTGATTTTAAGAATTTTTCACTTTCTTCACTATCTTTATAAAAATTTTCCCAATCATTATTTTTTCTTATTTCTTGCCAACTATCTGACTTAACGACTTTCTTCATCGTTTCATCCCAGTACTTGCGTTCAGCAGGTGTCATATCTTTAGGACCCATCACACCACGCCAATGCGGGAATACAACATCTATGCCTTGATCTTTCCATGTTGGCACATCTTCAATACCTTTAACTGGTTTATCTGACGTAACAGCTAACATTTTCAATTTACCAGTCTGATGCTGTTCTTTAACTTCTGATACAGCAGTTGAAGCAACGTCAACATGACCACCTAATAATGCAGTCTGTAAATCACCGCCACTTTTATAAACTAAAAAGTCAAGTTTATCAACGTCAACACCATACGCTTTAGCCGCTTGGACAAATGCTAAGTGATCGTTATTACCTAATCCAGGTGCAACACCAATCGTTAATGATTTAGGATCTTTTTTAAGTTTTTCCATCACTTCTTTACCCGAATCTAAGTTAGATTGGTTAGAAGCGGTTAAACTTATCCATTCTGTTGCTAAAATAGCGATTGGCGTAAAATCTTCTGTACCTAAATCACTAAGCCCCAACTCTTTATTTGATAACAATAAACTTGAGTTAATTGAAATCGTATTAGGTGAGCGTGATTTTAAGTACTGCCAGCCGACTTCGCCACCGCCACCTGGTTTGTTAATCACATTAATATTTTGTTCAGTTAAGTCATTATCAATCATAATTTTTTGAACAGCACGTGCAGTTGTATCCCATCCCCCACCTGGAGAAGCTGGTGCAACAATTTCTACTGTTTCGTTAGGAAATTGTTCTTTTTCAGCACTTGATTCTTTCTGCTTTCCACAAGCAGAAAGCGTGATTAACAGTGCGATTATGAATATCCCCCACTTTTTCATAAAAATCCCCCTTTATCTGAAAGCGATTACATATGTTATTTATATTATCAGAAAATTCTAATAAGTTAAATAGAAACTTATATAATTTTTTTATTTTATATACAAAAAAGGGCGAGATAGAAATCAACTAATAAACATTGATTACTATTACGCCCCTTTCGATATTTTTTAAATGTAAAAGTTTTTTATATTATTCATACCATAATGCATTTTAATTTATAATCTAAATATTAAGCAGATATTCAAATTTTTATAAATCGTTCCAACCTTAATGTAATTGTTCTTGCCCACGTTTATTCCAAGTTAGGATAAAGCTGAGCATTGCTAGAATACTAATACCTGTTAACAAGACAAACCCAAAATCCCAACCAAAATGTTGCACGACAAAACCTAAAACTATATTAGCCATCACTGCACCGAATAAATAACCAAACAATCCTGTTAATCCTGCAGCAGTCCCAGCCGCTTTTTTAGGTACATAATCTAATGCTTGTAAACCTATCAACATCACTGGACCATAGATTAAAAAGCCTATTGCAATGAGAGACAAGTTGTCAAGCCAAGCATGACCTGGAGGGTTTAACCAATATATAAGTACGAAGATCGTTACCCCTAACATAAAGAAGAATCCCGCAGGTCCACGACGACCTTTAAATATTTTATCTGAAAGGTAACCGCACAGTAGTGTTCCTGGTATACCCGCCCATTCATATAAGAAATAAGCCCAACCAGATTCATTCAAATTGAATTGTTTCTCTTCGCTTAAATAAGTAGGCGCCCAATCTAACACACCATAGCGTACAAAATATACAAAGATATTAGCAAAGGCAATGGCCCATACCCATTTGTTATTTAATACATATTTAAATAATATCTCTTTTGTTGTTAATTCTGTTTCAAGCGTTTCACGTGAAGATGTTGAATAGTCGTTATTATATTGTTCAATCGGTGGTAAACCTTGTGATTGAGGTGTATCTCGAATTAAACAATACGAAATAATTGCGATAACGATAGCAAGCAATGCTGGATAAATAAACACGCCTTCAAAGCCTTTTAAATAACCAAAATTATACATTGCTGTCATAGAGATACCCCAAGTTGCGATGGGCGCCATAAGACCTCCGCCCACATTGTGTGCCACGTTCCAAATAGATGTTTTGCTACCACGTTCGCTTACACTATACCAATGTACAAGTATACGCCCAGAGGGTGGCCATCCCATACCTTGAAACCATCCATTTAAAAATAGCATGATAAACATGATTGTTATACTAGAAGTGAAAAATGGGACAAACCCTAATAATAAGTTTACTATTGCTGTAAGTATCAAGCCTAACGTTAAAAAGATACGCGCATTACTTCGATCACTTACAGTTCCCATAACAAATTTACTAAAACCATAGGCTATCGAAATCGCTGAAAGTGCGATACCAAGTTCTCCTTTGCTAAACCCGTCCTCAATTAATGAAGGCATCGCTAGTGAAAAGTTTTTTCTCAATAAATAATAACCCGCATAGCCGATAAAAATACCTAAGAAGACTTGTAAACGAAGTTTTTTATAGGTATCATCTACTTGCTCAGATGGCAATGGATCAACATGTTTTGCTGGTTTTAAAAAGTTAAACATACAATCACTCCTATCTCACTTTTAATCATTTCTTCTAATATTTTATTAATAATTTATTAACTTTATATTAATCACTCTTGATAGGTAAAGCAATACTAAGTTTCATATTTTAAAATTCTTCTCCTAGAAAAAATTTATTACTAATTTAATATGTATACTACTGATAGAATAGTTATCTTTTGTAGATGTCATAGCCAAATATTAAATAAAAACACCTTATAATAAACGTACAGTTCATATTATAAGGCGTCTTAATCATAACTTAATAGAGTAAACCAACTATGTATATACTGAGCAGCATAATGATAATAAACGAACCTACATAAAGTACAAAACTATAAATAAATGTTAAAGTATTCCGTAATTTGCTACTATGCACTTCGTTAGGGTCGTTTCCTTTCATAAATGCCACAACTCTATCATAGTTTGAATTTGATATGATTTTTTTAACGAATCAACTTTAAATGCTGCAATCATACTAAGTGCTATAAGTGAAATTTCAACCACTACGCCTAAAAGATTCGAATATAAAATAACTGGGCCTGCTAAAATGGCTACTAACAGCATAGGCCATGTCATTAAATGTGCCCATACGTTAAATTTAGCTTGTTTTAATTTTTGTTCCATAATCTCCACGTCTCCTTTGACTAAGTCATCTAAAGAAACTTGAAACAAAGAACTAAGCATTAATAAGTTATGTACATCAGGATAGCTTTTATCATTTTCCCAATTAGAAATTGTTTGACGTGAAACATATAATTTTTCAGCTAAATCTTCTTATGATAAATGATCACGTTATCTGAAATACTTAATTTGATGGCCTAGGTTCATTTGTTTAGCTCCTTCAATATAGAGAGTATAATGGTACTTTATTTTAGACTATCAAAATCTTTCAACATGCGCACTTTTTATAGTGACAAAATCCTTTGACACATTGATATAGCAGCATTTTAAGACTCACCTTAGACATACATAAAAGGAGTAGAATAGCAATTAAAACAATTCATTTAATCGCGTATACCACTCCAAAAATGGATTAGATTGCTCGTATCATGCTATCGCACATTTCAGATATAATTATGATTATAATTTAAAATTCAATATTTTATACTGTTTGTTGTTGGTATTGAATCGGATGGTCTAATTCAAATGTAGCGCCTGCAGTTAATTTTTTATATTGATAAGCAAAATAACCAATCCACAATATTGTTAAACCAAATGCTATGAAATAACTTAAATTAAGATCCAGCCCCAATCCAATTTTCTGACTTAAAATGTACGTGAAAATATTCCAAGTCATAAATACAGCAGGAATAGCTGCGACCCAAAAATTCTTTTTTGCAATGAGTAAATACATCGCGCCTACCCATAAAGCAACTACCGCTGTTGTTTGGTTTGCCCATGAGAAATAGCGCCAAAGTACTGTAAAGTCTACTTGAGTTAAACCAAAGCTCACAATAAATAAAGGTATGGCTACTATTACACGTTTTAACATACTACGTTGGCCATAATTTAAATAATCAGCAATAATCATACGCGCACTACGGAAGGATGTGTCACCGCTTGTGATTGGTAAAATAATAACGCCTAGTACTGCGATCGTACCAAATACAGAACCTAATAGAAGATGTGAGGCTTCGCTGACAACAAGCGCCGCTTCACCACGAGCTAAGATCTCGTTCAAGCCATTATAACCATTAAATAAACTCATACCTGCTGCTGCCCAAATCATCGCTATAATACCTTCAGCAATCATCATACCATAGAAAATAAAACGCCCATTTTTCTCTTTATTTGTCGTTCTTGAGATAATAGGCGTTTGTGTAGCATGGAAACCAGATAAAGCACCACAAGTAATCGTAAAGAAGAGCAATGGAAAGATTGGCGCGCCATCTGGATGCATATTTTTCAGGTTAATTTCAGGTATCGGTGCACCTGTTTGAATAAGACGGAATCCTATACCTACTGCACTAATTAATAACAATGCGCCGAAAATTGGATAAACGCGTCCAATGATTTTATCTATAGGTAAAACCGTAGATAAAATATAATAAACAAAAATAACAAAGATAATAATACCTAATGCAATTCGTCCATCTAATAAATTATGTAATAACAGTGCTGGACTTGTTACAAAAACAGTACCCGTAAGTAGTAATAATAAAATAGAGAAGATATTGACAAAGTGTTTCATGACTTGACCTAAAAACTTCCCGGCCAGTTCAGGTAAGTGTGCCCCTTTGTTTCTAATTGAAATCATTCCAGTCAGATAATCATGTACTGCTCCCGCAAATATACAGCCTACAACAATCCAAATAAATGCCACGGGTCCATATAGCGCCCCCATGATTGGTCCGAATATAGGCCCTACTCCTGCAATATTCAGCAATTGGATCAATGAGTTGGATGATGTTTTCATAGGCAAGTAATCAACATTATCGCGTTGATGATAAGCTGGTGTTGGTCTTTCTTCTTTAGTTCCAAACATTTTATCGATATATTTCCCATAGGTGAAATAACCTATAACTAATAAAATAATAGATACAATAAACGTAATCATATTATAGTCCCCCTTTGTATATATGTAAGCGTTTTCTTAATTTAATCACATATTTTGCTTTTCTACAATGCTACTTAAAGAATTTTATAGGCTTTTTGTTTTTATAAAATAGTGTTACATATCTTTTTCTAAATAACTTAAACTCAATAGTATGAAAAATGATAATAAAAAAGTACAACGCCGTTCTGACCTTTAAACGGTGTTGTACTTTGTGAGGCAATAGATATATGCGTAAACGCTAAATACTACCTTTTATATAGTTTGATTTTTATTTCATAATAGTCATCGTGGTCTTTCGCTTGATGCTCGTACTTCACGCCGCTTTTTTCTATTTCTTCTAAGCTTTTGCCTACAGCTTCACGTGCATCAGTAAGATCTTTTTCAAATGCGAATCTTTGTGCTTTCACTTTTTCAGGGCCCACTTTTTGTTTTACTCTAGCTTCAGTTTGTTTCACATTTAATTTCTGACTAATAATCGTTTCAACTAAAGCTTCTTGTTCAGTATCTGACAAACTCAACATTGCACGCGCATGACGCTCCGTAACTTTACCTTCACGTAAACGTTCAATGACCTTAGGCGCTAATTTTAGCAATCGCAATTTGTTTGCTATAAAACTTTGACTTTTACCTACACTTCTAGCTAATTCGCTTTGTGTCGTTTCTCCAAGTTCTAAAAGTTTTTTGTAAGCTTCTGCTTCTTCAACGACAGATAAATTCTCACGTTGGATATTTTCTATTAATGCGACAACTGCTGTTTCTTCGTCACCTAAGTCTCTTATGATAACGTCTGCATGCGTTTTGTTTAACGATTGTAAAGCTCTGAATCTACGCTCTCCTGCAATGATTTCAAACATGCCCTCTTCTATAGGACGTACTACAATCGGTTGTAACAATCCATGCTCATCTATAGATTCTGCGAGTTCTTTAATCTTATTTGGCTCAAATACTTGTCTTGGTTGGTAACGGTTGGGCACAATACGTTCAGTATGAATAGATTCAACACCATTATTATGATCCTCTTCAATATAACCAACAATGTCATCTTTATTTTTTAAACCAAATAATTTAGAAAAAGGTTTCTTCATAGTCTATGCGCTCCCTCTAAATTAGTTGTATTGAATTACTTTTCTTTTTCAAGTAACGGAGACTTATTGGGCGTTCCTGGCTTTCTAGGATATTTTTTAGGTGTCTCACTTCGTTTACCTATTTTTATCATTTGCCTCTCACCAGCGTCTTCCGGTAATTCATATGAAATGACATCCTGAACTTTACCTCCGAGGACTCCTATACCAAAACGCGCTTCTTCTAATTCTTCTTCGCCTTTAGCTGATTTTAAAGCAATGAATTGTCCACCCTTTTTAACTAGCGGTAAACATAACTCACTTAATACGGAAAGTCTAGCAACTGCGCGCGCAGTTACGATATCATAAGACGCCCTGTAGTCTCCCTTTCCGTAAATTTCTGCGCGATCATGTACGAAGCTCACATTTTCCAAATCTAATGCATCTGCTAATTGATTTAAAAAATGTATTCGCTTGTTTAATGAATCTACAATTGTAACTTTTAAATGAGGATAAATTATTTTTAATGGAATACTTGGAAAACCAGCACCAGCACCAATGTCACAAATTGTTAATGCTTGTCTCAAGTCCGTATAAAAACTCAGCGCAATTGAATCGTAAAAATGTTTCAAATACACTTCATGTTCTTCAGTAATACTAGTTAAATTCATCTTTTCGTTCCATTCAACGAGCATTTGGTAATACGTTTGAAATTGTTGTTGTTGTTTCTTTGTAAGTGCTATACCTTGTGTGCTGAGTCGCTCAGTTAACCATTCTACACTCATCTTAACTTTCCACCCTTTGAATTTTACCTTGTTCTAAAAATACTAATAAGATTGAAATATCTGCTGGGTTTACACCAGAAATACGAGACGCTTGAGCAATATTTAACGGTTTAACTTCCGCTAATTTTTCTCGTGCTTCAGTCGCTAAACTTTCAACTTTACTGTAATCTAAGTCTTCTGGTATTTTCTTTTCTTCCATACGTTTTACTTTTTCAACTTGTTGTAATGATTTATTGATATAGCCTTCATATTTCGTTTGAATTTCAACTTGTTCTTCTACATCATCAGGTAATTGATGTGCTTCTTCTAAAATTTCTAGAATTAAGTCATAAGTCATTTCAGGTCGACGTAATAATTCTAAGGCTAATATACCATCTTTCAAACGTGATCCGCCTTGTGCTTCAATAATTTCTTGTACACGTTCGTGAGGTTTAATTCTAATTCCATTCAAGCGTGCTTGTTCGTCTTTAATCATTTGGCGTTTTTTATTAAAACTTGCATAGCGTTCTTCAGAAATCATGCCAAGTTTATGACCTAAATCTGTTAAACGTAAGTCTGCATTGTCATGTCTTAATAATAAGCGATATTCAGCACGGGATGTTAATAGACGATAAGGTTCATTTGTACCTTTAGTAATAAGGTCATCAATTAAAACACCAATATAAGCATCTGAACGGCTTAAAATAACTTCTTCTTCTCCTAATACTCTAGAAGCTGCATTAATTCCAGCCATAATACCTTGGCCTGCCGCTTCTTCATAACCTGAAGTACCATTAATTTGCCCTGCTGTATATAAATTTTTAATTTTTTTAGTTTCTAATGTTGGCCATAACTGGGTTGGCACAAGTGCATCGTATTCGATAGCATAGCCTGCACGCATCATATCTGCTTTTTCTAAGCCAGGAATTGTTTCTAACATTTGGCGTTGGACGTGTTCTGGAAGACTCGTTGATAAACCTTGTACATAAACTTCATTTGTATTTCTACCTTCTGGTTCTAAGAAAAGTTGATGTCTTGGTTTGTCATTGAATCTTACAAATTTATCTTCGATGGAAGGACAATATCTAGGGCCAGTACCTTTGATCATTCCAGAATACATAGCAGATAAATGTAAGTTATCATCTATGACTTGGTGTGTATTACCGTTTGTATATGTTAACCAACATGGTAGCTGATCTAGAATATATTCAGTCGTTTCAAAGCTGAATGCTCTACCTACATCGTCACCTGGTTGTATTTCTGTTTTTGAATAATCGATGGTCTTCGCGTTAACACGTGGTGGCGTACCTGTTTTAAATCTCACTACTTCAAATCCAAGATTTCTTAAATTATCAGCAAGCGAAATAGATGGTAATTGATGGTTTGGACCACTTGAATATTTCATATTACCTAATATAATTTCACCACGTAAAAACGTACCAGTTGTAATAACAACTGCATCTGCCCAATATTCTGTACCAATATTCGTACGTACGCCTTTGATTATTTCGTCTTCTATAATTAAGTCATCCACCATGCCTTGCATGATATCAAGATTTTCTTCATCTTCAATTACTTTTTTCATTTCTTGTTGGTATAACGTTTTATCTGCTTGTGCACGAAGCGCTCTTACTGCTGGTCCTTTACCAGTATTGAGCATACGCATTTGGATATGCGTCTTGTCGATTGTTTTCGCCATTTGACCACCCAAAGCATCTATCTCACGTACTACAATTCCTTTTGCCGGCCCACCCACTGATGGGTTACACGGCATAAATGCAATGTTATCTAAATTAATTGTCAGCATTAATGTTTTAGCGCCACGTCGTGCTGAAGCGAGCCCTGCTTCAATACCAGCATGTCCGGCTCCTATTACTACTACGTCATATTCTTGAGCCATATTTTTTCCTCCCTTTTATTTTCCGAGACAGAATTGACTAAATAATTGGTTAATCAATTCTTCGCTTGCGGATTCTCCAATAATTTCACCTAAAATTTCCCAAGTTCGCGTCAAATCTATTTGAACCATATCCATTGGCACACCTGCTTCAGCAGCATCTATTGCATCTTGAATAGAGTTTCTTGCTTGTTTTAATAATGAGATGTGTCTTGAGTTAGAAACATATGTCATATCTTGATTTTGGACGTCTCCACCAAAGAATAAATCTCTAATCTGAGTCTCTAACTGATCAATGCCTTCTTGTTTTAGCATAGACGTTTGGATAATCGGCATGTCGCCAACCATTGACTCAACTTCTGAAATATCTAATTGCTTATCTAAATCCATCTTATTAATTATAACGATTGCATCTTCATTTTTAATGACTTCATACAATTTACGATCTTCTTCTGTTAAAGACTCGTTATAATTTAAAACGAATAAAATTAAATCTGCTTCACTTAGTGCTTTACGAGAACGTTCTACGCCTATACGTTCAACAATGTCCTCTGTTTCACGTATGCCCGCTGTATCTACTAGTCTTAATGGCACACCGCGAACATTCACGTACTCTTCTAATGTATCCCTTGTAGTACCAGGCACTTCTGTAACAATTGCCTTATTGTCTTGGATAAGGTTATTTAACATTGACGATTTGCCAACATTTGGTTTACCAACTATGACAGTAGCTAAGCCTTCCCTCATAATTTTCCCTTGTGTGCCTGTATCTAATAGTTTATTAATTTCTGTTTTGATTTGGTTTGATTTTTCTAATAAAACTTCAGTTGTGGCATCTTCCACATCATCGTATTCAGGATAATCTATATTAACTTCGACTTGCGCAAGGATCTCGAGAATGGACTGTCGCTGTCGTTTAATCATATCACTTAAACGACCTTCAATTTGATTCATTGCAACTTTAGATGCACGATCGGTTTTAGAACGAATAAAATCCATCACTGCTTCAGCTTGAGATAAATCGATACGTCCATTTAAGAATGCACGTTTTGTATATTCACCAGGATCAGCCATTCGTGCTCCGTGTGTCATTGTTAGCTCTAAAATTCTATTGATTGTTAAAATACCGCCGTGGCAGTTAATTTCAACGATGTCTTCTCTAGTAAAAGTCTTTGGTGCACGTAAAACTGAAACCATAACCTCTTCGACAACTTCATTTGTCTCAGGATCAACGACGTGCCCGTAATTAATTGTATGAGACGGCACACAATCTAATGATTCCTTTCCTTTATATAATTTATCTGCAATACTTACGGCATCAACACCTGATAAACGTACAATACCAATTGCACCTTCGCCCATAGGTGTGGATATACTCGTTATCGTATCTAAATCCATCATCCATCTCGCCTCCTTTTATTCTAAAATTTATCATTATAATATTGTAAATAGTTTTAAGCTAAAAAGCTAATATCTTAACTGAAAAATTCTAAATGTCAGCCTTAGGGTTGTCTGAGGTAAGACTGCGCTACCACTAAAATAACTCCCCTACTCTACTTATATTCGTTTATTAAAAACCTTCGCTATTTTCAACACGTGTTCTAAACTCGCCTGGATTTGTAGTGTGTTCATATCTTTAGCTGGCTGTCTTGCTATCACAATAATTTCCATTGGTATTATATCTTCTTTATGTACCTTGAAATTTTCACGGATAGCACGTTTGATTTTATTTCTTACAACAGCATTACCCAATTTTTTAGAAACACTAATACCTAGTCTAAAATGTTCTAATTCTTTATTGGCTTTTGTGTAAACTACAAATTGTCGATTTGCAACAGATTTCCCTTTTTTATATATAAATTGAAAATCACTATTTTTTTTAATTCGGTATGCCTTCTCCAAGAAACATCACTCACTTATCATTTCATTACATTTACTGTTAAATATTTCAATCTATAGCATGTACTTTAAACTTTTTCAAATAATAACAATAAATCCATACTAATTCACTGAATTTTAAACCAAAAAAAAGACCACTGATGAGTCAGTGATCTTATGCTGATAATACTTTGCGGCCTTTACGACGACGACGCGCTAAAACTTTACGACCGTTTTTTGTGCTCATGCGTTTTCTGAAACCATGAACTTTACTATGTTTACGTTTATTTGGTTGATAAGTACGTTTTACCATGCAAAAACACCTCCATCTGTATTCGGTTATCTAAACATTATAATAGATAAATTAATATAAGCTTTTTGCTTCAAGTCTTGATTTAATATTATTAATTTCTAGTCATAATTCAAGCAACTACTACAATATAACAAAATCTTTTTTATAAAGCAAGTATCAATTTCAAGCACTTTATTACCTCATTTAATGTAATTTTGATACTTCCCTAATCACACTACATTCTAAATTATCTATTATATAGAAGTTTTGCAACCCTTCTCCCTGTTTTTTCACTTAACTACGCATACGCAGTTTCAGTTATACAATTTTCATACATTTTATATAAATTATTTCCCAACCGTACAAAACGGTTATTTTTTGGTATACTATGAATTCTTGTAAGTTATCCACTTATACACATATAAGATGATTGTTTTTGTGGATAATTTGTATCCTATTCACAGAGTTATTTACGATTTAGCAACATATTCACACCTATTTGACAGAGGTGATTGTTAAAAAGTATAATTATGTGGATAAGTTATCTAAATATTGATAAATAAAAGGTTATTTTATTAAAAAATATACAAAAACCCTGTGAGTAACTTATGTATATGATAAAGTTATCCACTGATTGTGTGTAAGTTGTGGATAATTATTAACAGCTTGTGATTATACTTATTCACACATGTTATTTTTGTGTATAACTTTTAAAATTTAGAAAGTTGGAGTTTGTTATTATGTCAGAACAAGAAATTTGGGAAAAAGTTTTAACATTGGCTCAAGAGAAAGTCAGCTATCCTAGCTATCAAACTTTCCTAAAAGATACAAAACTTTATTCATTACAAAATGATGAAGCTATCATAGTGATTGATGATCCTTTTGTAGCTAATTGGTTGAAAACACATTACGTTGAAATAGTACAATCTGCATTATATGAAGCTATTGGGCATGAAATCATGCCAGTTTTTTACTCTGAAGATGAATTAGAAAGTTTAAAATCTGAAGAGAAACAAAATAGCAATCAAAAATCTAATGAAAATGAAATAGACTTTGATACAGTCGATGTAGCAAGAATCGGCGATGAACAATTTAATACAAACAATACCTTTGAAACATTTGTCATTGGGCCTGGCAACAGATTCCCCCATGCTGCAAGTTTAGCCGTAGCAGAAGCACCTGCGCAAGCGTATAATCCACTTTTTATATATGGGGGTGTAGGGTTAGGAAAAACGCATCTAATGCATGCTATTGGTCATTATGTTTTAGATAATAACCCGAATGCTAAAGTTATTTATACATCAAGTGAAAAATTTACGAATGAGTTTATTAAATCAATTCGTGATAATAAAACTGAACGTTTTAGAGAAAAATACCGAAACATCGATGTGCTATTAATAGATGATATACAATTTATTCAAAACAAAGAACAAACTCAAGAAGAATTTTTCCATACTTTTAATGACTTACATCAAGCTAATAAGCAAATTGTTATTTCTAGTGATAGACCTCCAAAAGAAATTGCTAAATTAGAAGATCGTTTACGTTCTCGTTTTGAATGGGGGCTAATTGTGGACATAACGCCACCTGATTATGAAACAAGAATGGCAATTTTGCAGAAAAAAATTGGCGAAGAAAATATTAATATTCCTACTGAAGCGCTTACGTATATTGCAAATCAAATACAATCTAACATTCGTGAACTCGAGGGTGCGCTTACACGTGTATTAGCATTTTCAAAATTACAAGGACAACCAATCACAACTGAATTAACTGCTGCTGCTTTAAAAGATATTATTCAAGCACCTAAATCTAAAAAAATCACCATTCAAGATATTCAAAAAGTTGTTGGCGAATATTATAGTGTAAGAATTGAAGACTTTAGCGCGAAAAAACGTACAAAATCAATTGCCTATCCGCGCCAAATTGCTATGTACTTATCACGTGAATTAACTGATTTCTCCTTGCCTAAAATTGGGGAAGAATTTGGTGGCCGTGACCATACGACAGTGATTCATGCTCATGAAAAAATTGTGAAAGATATCAATAATGATCCAACCTTTAAACAAGAAGTTGAAAATTTAGAAAAAGAGATTAGAAACCAATAAAATCGACTGTACTATAACAGATTAAACGAATAAATTGGGAGATATAACAAATTGACGTATTGCTCTGATTTGTGGACAATGTGTAAAAGTAATACACACTGTGCACAAGTTATCCACAGTTATCAGCTGATGGCATACGTGAAATAATTTGAGTTATCCCCTAATCCACAAGCCCTACTACTATTACTACGGGTTTAAAACCTATATAATTATTATATAAACGACTGGAAGGAGTTTAAAAAATGGAATTTACAATTAGAAGAGATTATTTTATAAATCAATTAAATGATACACTAAAAGCAATCTCACCAAGAACAACATTACCTATACTCACTGGTATAAAAATTGAAGTTAAAAGCAATGAAGTGATACTCACTGGTTCAGATTCAGAAATCTCAATTGAAATCACTATTCCTAAACAAGTTGACGGAGAAGATATCATTGAAGTTGCTGAAACTGGTTCAGTTGTACTCCCTGGTCGTTTCTTTGTAGATATTATTAAAAAACTACCAGGAAAAGAAGTTAAATTATCAACGAATGAACAATTCCAAACTTTAATCACTTCTGGACATTCAGAATTTAACTTAAGTGGTTTAGACCCAGATCAATACCCGTTATTACCACAAGTTTCACGCGATGATGCAATTCAATTATCTGTGAAAGTCTTAAAAAACGTGATTGCACAAACTAATTTCGCTGTGTCCACCTCAGAAACACGCCCGGTATTAACGGGGGTTAACTGGCTTATACAGGATAATGAATTAATATGCACTGCTACTGACTCACACCGTTTGGCTGTGCGAAAAGTCGCTTTAGAAGATGCATCTGAAAACAAAAATGTCATCATTCCAGGTAAAGCCTTATCTGAATTAAATAAAATTATGTCAGACAATGAAGAAGAAATAGATATTTTCTTCGCATCAAACCAAGTTTTATTTAAAGTGGGTAATGTAAACTTTATTTCACGTCTATTAGAAGGTCATTATCCAGATACTTCACGTTTATTCCCAGAAAACTATGAAATCAAAATTGGTATAGATAATGGCGAATTTTACCATGCGATTGATCGTGCATCTTTATTAGCACGTGAAGGTGGAAATAATGTTATTAAATTAAGCACAGGTAGTGAATTAGTTGAATTATCTTCAACATCTCCAGAAATAGGTACTGTAAAAGAAGAAGTGAAAGCTAATAATGTTGATGGCGGTAACTTAAAAATTTCATTCAACTCTAAATATATGATGGATGCTTTAAAAGCGATCGATAATGATGAAGTAGAAGTTGAGTTCTTTGGCACGATGAAACCATTTATCTTAAAACCAAAAGACGATGACTCTGTTACGCAATTAATTTTACCGATCAGAACATATTAAAATCTTATAAGAAAGCGTAAGTATTATACTTTTCTAAAAAATTCTTTTTGTACATCAACGAGAATGGCTAAAAAAAGAATTATCAAGAATTAATCCTATAGAGGCAATGTATGATAGGCAAAAAGAGACCCAGATGGGTCTCTTTTTTATATGAAGAAGCTTGAGTTAAGTGAGTTTTATAATTTTTAGAAGTAATTCACCAAAATAAACCGTGTATATTAACAAAGCATATTTTAGTGCATTAAATATATTTAACTATCTACAAGCTATTTAGAGCTTTAATATAAGCATTTAGCAGTCTATTACGAACTTAGATGCCTTAAATTAATAAATGAGCTTAGAAACGCTTTAAAATGCAAAATGATAGATTACTGTAACAGTTTGCTATCGTTACACTTAAAAGTGATGATTTAATATATAGTTAATAAAATTGTTAATAATTAATTTTAAAGTTAGAATATTTTTCTAAAGAAATCGAATAATATGAATAAAAGTTTGTTATAATATATGAGTAATACGTTATTCTAAACACCTTTGTAAATAAATTTCAGAAATAAGTAAAAATAACACACAAGAAAACGCTTTCTAACTGTATTTTACATGAAATTTTTCTAAAAAAAAGGTATAATATATAGATGAGTTTAAAAGGAATGGAGTGATTGATTTGGTTGAAGAAGTAATTGTTGATGGAGACATTACTTTAGGGCAATTTCTAAAGACAGAAGGTATTATTGAGTCTGGCGGACAAGCGAAATGGTTCTTGCAAGATTTTGAAGTAATGATCAATGGTGAGCGTGAAACGCGTCGTGGTAAGAAGTTAAACCATCAAGATAACATCGAAATACCAGAAGTCGGTTCATTTTTGATTATACACCAAGGTGAAGAATGAAATTAAAGACACTCCAGTTAGACAATTACCGTAACTATGAGTCAATCACCTTAAATTGTCATCCTGAAGTCAATATATTGATTGGTGAAAACGCTCAGGGAAAGACAAATTTATTAGAATCTATATATACTTTAGCATTGGCAAAAAGCCATAGAACGTCAAATGACAAGGAATTGATACGTTTTGATAGTGACTATGCTAAAATAGAGGGTGAACTTAGTTATAGGTATGGTGAGATGCCTTTAACAATGTTTATAACTAAAAAGGGTAAACAAGTAAAAATCAATCACTTAGAGCAAAGTAGACTGACACAATATATTGGTCACTTAAATGTTGTCTTGTTTGCACCTGAAGATTTGAACATTGTCAAAGGGGCACCTCAAATAAGACGCAGATTTATAGATATGGAACTTGGGCAAATCTCAGCAGTCTATTTAAATGATTTGTCTCAGTACCAAAGAATTTTAAAACAAAAAAATAATTATTTGAAGCAATTGCAATACGGGCAAAAGACAGATAGCACTATGCTTGATGTCTTAAACCAACAATTTGCAGAATATGCACTCAAAGTTACACTCAGACGTGAACATTTTATTAAGGAACTTGAATCATTAGCAAAGCCTATCCATTCTGGTATTACTGACGAAAACGAAACACTGTCATTGGAGTATTTACCTAGCATCAAGCTAGATGGTGAAGAAAAAAGTGAGACAGAACGCTTAGAGGAAGTCTTAACTTTACTAGATGATAATAAAGATCGTGAAAAAGATAGAGGTATATGTTTATTTGGGCCTCACAGAGATGATTTAGGTTTTAATGTAAATGGTATGGATGCACAAACTTACGGCTCACAAGGGCAACAAAGAACGACTGCTTTATCTATCAAGCTTGCGGAAATTGAGTTGATGAATATTGAAGTAGGCGAGTATCCCATTCTATTGCTAGACGATGTATTAAGTGAATTAGATGATTCACGTCAGTCTCATTTATTGAGCACAATTCAACATAAAGTGCAGACATTTGTGACTACAACATCGGTTGATGGCATTGATCATGAAATTATGAAAAACGCTAAACTTTATCGCATTAATAAAGGCGAAATTATAAAGTAACAGAAAGTGAAGGTGGAAGCATTGTCAGATGTGAACAACACGGAAGATTATGGTGCTGGTCAGATTCAGGTATTAGAAGGTCTTGAAGCGGTTCGTAAAAGACCAGGTATGTATATAGGCTCAACTTCAGAGAGAGGGCTACATCACTTAGTATGGGAAGTAGTCGACAATAGTATTGATGAAGCACTTGCAGGGTATGCTGACCAAATTGACGTCGTTATTGAAAAAGACAATTGGATTAAAGTAACAGACAACGGTCGTGGTATCCCTGTAGGCATACAAGAGAAAATGGGACGTCCTGCTGTTGAAGTTATTTTAACTGTATTACACGCTGGTGGTAAATTCGGTGGTGGCGGTTATAAAGTTTCCGGCGGTCTCCACGGTGTAGGTTCTTCTGTAGTAAACGCGTTGTCTGAAGATTTAGAAGTGTATGTTTACAAAGATGAAAATATATATCATCAAGCATATAAAAAAGGTATACCTCAGTTTGACTTGAAAGTCATCGGAGAAACAGATGAAAACACTGGTACGACAATTCGTTTTAAAGCTGATCCTGAGATATTCACTGAAACAACGACATACAACTATGAAATATTGCAACAGCGTATTAGAGAGCTTGCATTTTTAAACAAAGGTATCTCAATCACATTAAGAGATGAACGTGAAGAGGAAACCCGCGAAGACACATATCACTATGAAGGTGGTATTAGATCTTACGTTGAAATGTTAAATGAAAATAAAGAACCTATCCATGAAGCGCCTATTTATGTACATCAATCAAAAGACGATATTGAAGTTGAAATTGCACTTCAATATAACAAAGGCTACGCTACAAACCTTTTAACATACGCTAATAACATCCACACGTATGAAGGTGGTACGCATGAAGAAGGTTTTAAACGTGCGCTTTCTCGAGTATTAAATAACTATGGGATTAATAGTAAAATTATGAAAGAAGATAAAGAAAGACTTTCAGGTGAAGATACACGTGAAGGTTTAACAGCTGTTGTTTCAATTAAACACAGTGACCCACAATTTGAAGGACAAACTAAAACAAAACTTGGTAACTCTGAAGTACGTCAAGTCGTAGACCGTATATTTTCTGAACTTTTTGAACGCTTCTTATACGAAAACCCGCAAGTGGGTCGCACAATAATAGAAAAAGGCATTATGGCATCCCAAGCGCGCCTTGCAGCTAAAAAAGCGCGTGAAGTGACACGCCGTAAGTCTGCTTTAGAAGTCTCTAGTTTACCTGGTAAACTAGCCGATTGTTCTAGTAAAGACCCTTCTCGCAGTGAAATATTTATTGTCGAGGGTGATTCTGCCGGGGGGTCTACTAAGTCTGGACGTGACTCGGAAACACAGGCAATTTTACCGTTACGTGGTAAGATATTAAACGTTGAAAAAGCACGATTAGATAGAATTTTAAACAATAATGAAATTCGTTCTATGATTACTGCTTTTGGTACTGGTATTGGTGGAGAATTTGATCTCAGTAAAGCACGTTACCATAAAATTATCTTGATGACGGATGCTGACGTAGACGGTGCGCATATTAGAACATTGTTATTAACATTCTTCTATCGCTTTATGAGACCATTAATTGAAGCAGGATACGTTTATATCGCACAACCACCATTATTCAAGTTGACACAAGGAAAACAAAAATACTATGTGTTTAATGAACGTGAGTTAGAAAAACTTAAAGGGCAATTAGACCCAAGTCCAAAATGGTCTATTGCACGTTACAAAGGTCTTGGTGAAATGAACGCCGATCAATTATGGGAGACTACAATGAACCCTGAGAATAGAGCGATGCTGCAAGTATCGTTAGATGATGCTATAGAAGCTGACCAAGTTTTCGAGATGTTAATGGGCGATGTTGTTGAGAATCGTAGACAGTTTATTGAAGATAATGCAGTCTATGCAAACTTAGATTTCTAAGACAATGAACTGAATTTTTGAAGGAGGATATCTTGATGGCTGAATTACCTGAATCAAGAATTAATGAACGAAATATAACAAATGAGATGCGTGAGTCGTTCCTAGATTATGCGATGAGCGTTATCGTCTCACGTGCGCTACCAGATGTTAGAGATGGTTTGAAACCAGTACATCGACGTATACTTTACGGCTTACACGAGCAAGGTATGACACCTGATAAATCATATAAGAAATCTGCACGTATTGTTGGGGACGTCATGGGTAAATATCACCCTCACGGAGACTCATCAATATACGAAGCCATGGTAAGAATGGCACAGGACTTCAGCTATCGATACCCTTTAATTGATGGCCAAGGTAACTTTGGTTCCATGGATGGAGATGGAGCAGCGGCAATGCGTTACACTGAAGCGCGCATGTCTAAAATCACACTTGAAATGCTGAGAGATATAAATAAAGATACGATTGATTTTGTTGATAACTACGATGGTAATGAAAGAGAGCCGTCAGTCTTACCATCCAGGTTCCCTAACTTACTAGTAAACGGTGCTTCAGGTATCGCGGTTGGTATGGCTACTAATATCCCACCACATAATTTAACTGAAGTTATAAATGGTGTATTAAGCTTAAGTTATAATCCGGATATTACTATTGCAGAGTTAATGGAAGATATTCAAGGACCGGATTTCCCTACAGCAGGTATCATTCTTGGTAGAAGTGGCGTACGTCGGGCGTTTGAAACTGGACGTGGTTCAGTCCAAATGCGTGCAAGAGCTGAGATTGAAGAACGTGGTGGCGGCCGTCAACGTATCGTTGTGACTGAGGTGCCTTACCAAGTCAATAAAGCACGTATGATTGAAAAAATCGCTGAATTAGCACGTGATAAGAAAATTGAAGGCATTACAGATTTACGTGATGAAACAAGTTTACGTACTGGTGTACGTGTGGTTATTGATATACGTAAAGATGCAAACGCGAGTGTTGTATTAAATAACTTGTATAAACAAACGCCATTACAAACGTCCTTTGGCGTGAATATGATTGCTTTAGTGAATGGTAGGCCAAGATTAATTAACCTTAAAGAAGCATTAGTTGAATATCTTGAACATCAAAAAGTAGTCGTTAGAAGAAGAACAGAATACAACTTGAAAAAAGCACAAGACCGAGCTCATATCTTAGAAGGTTTGAGAATCGCTTTAGATCATATTGATGAAATTATTCGTGTGATTCGTGAATCTGACACTGATAAGGTTGCAATGGCAAACTTACAAGAACAATTCAAATTAACTGAACGACAAGCGCAAGCAATACTAGATATGCGTTTAAGACGTTTAACAGGTTTAGAAAGAGATAAAATTGAATCTGAATATAACGAATTAATTGCTTATATAGACGAGTTAAAAGCAATTCTTGCAGATGAAGAAAAATTATTACAACTTGTACGTGACGAATTAATTGATGTACGTGAACGTTTCGGTGATGAACGTAAGACGGAAATCCAATTGGGTGGTCTAGATAACATTGAAGATGAAGACCTTATACCAGAAGAACAAATTGTTATTACGTTAAGCCACAATAACTATATTAAGCGTCTACCAGTTTCAACATATAGAGCACAACATCGTGGTGGTCGTGGCGTACAAGGTATGCAAACGCTAGAAGAAGACTTTGTAAGTCAGCTTGTAACATTGAGTACCCATGATCATGTCCTATTCTTCACAAATAAAGGCAGAGTTTATAAACTAAAAGGATACGAAGTTCCTGAACTCTCGCGTCAGTCTAAAGGTATTCCAGTAGTCAATGCAATAGAACTCGATAATGACGAAACAATTAGCACAATGATTGCTGTTAAAGATTTAGAAAGTGAAGAAGATTATTTAGTGTTTGCAACATTGAATGGTATTGTTAAACGTTCAGCGTTGAGTAACTTCTCACATATTAACAAAAACGGTAAGATTGCTATTGGTTTCAAAGAGGACGATGAATTGATAGCAGTACGATTAACAGACGGGGATGAAGATATTCTCATCGGTACATCGCATGGTTCGCTCATCCGCTTTAATGAAACAGCATTACGTCCATTAGGGCGTACAGCTGCAGGTGTTAAAGGTGTTACGCTCAGAGATGGCGATAGTGTCGTAGGACTAGACGTTACTAAAGCAGAAACAGATGACGAAATCCTTGTAGTAACAGAAAATGGTTACGGTAAACGTACGCCAGTAAGTGAATATCGTTTATCAAACCGTGGCGGTAAAGGAATTAAAACTGCAACAATCACAGAACGTAATGGTAAAGTAGTATGTATTACTTCAGTTGAAGGTAAAGAAGACTTGATGATTGTTACAAATGCAGGCGTCATTATCCGTATAGGCGTAGAAGATATTTCACAAAATGGCCGTGCTGCACAAGGTGTGAGATTGATTAAATTAAACGAAGATCAATTTGTTTCTACGGTAGCTAAAGTAGATGAAGAAGAAAAAGAAGCTGAAGAAAACGAGCTACAAGAAACAGATGATGAAGTAATTGAAAGTACTAATAAGGCAAGTGAAAATCAACAATCAGAATCAGTAGTGAATGATCATTTATCAGAGGATATTGTCCACACAGAAACAGAAGATGAGGATGAAACAGATGAAGACGGTCGCCAAGAAGTAAGAGAAGACTTTATGGACCGTATCAACGAAGACATTGATAACGAAGATAATGATGAAACGTAAATTTAAATGATGTAATCCAAGAAATGAGCCTGAGGCATATATTGAAATGTCTCAGGCTCATATAATATTGGTAGCATATGACTAGGGTTGAAAATATATATTTTCAACCCTAGTCATTTTAGTAAGGAGCGAGAGAATGCATTCTTTTTAGAAAAATAGATTTTTGTCTCACTCTTTTTGTATTATTTAATTTTCTAATGATTTCATTGCATATGGAATTTCACTTATCAGTTGAGATGGCGGTACAACATACATTTTATCAGACAATGTTTCACCAATATAACTATGCGTATAAGTTGCACTTGTGACTGCTTCTTTGAGGTCATTAAATTGTCCCACAAAGCTTGTAATCATACCAGCAAGTGTATCGCCCATGCCACCTGTAGCCATTGCTGGCGTACCAATTGGAAGCTTGCATTCACTATCTTTAAAATAGATTTCAGTGCCGTGCATTTTTAACACAATTGTTGCGCCAATGTTATCAACCGCTTCACGATTACGTTCGTGAGTTTGTTCTTCTATTGGAATACCACTTAAACGTTCCCACTCTTTTTGATGGGGCGTAAAAATAACTTTACAGGTTGGAATATCTGGCTTCAATTTACTAAATATAGTGATTGCATCTCCGTCCACGATAAGTGTTTGATGTGGTTGGATATTTTGTAATAAGAACGTGATGGCATTGTTTCCTTTAAAATCACATCCTAACCCAGGCCCAATCAAGATACAATCTGTGTTTTCAATCATTTTAGTGAGCATTTTTGTATCATTGATGTCAATGACCATTGCTTCAGGGCAACGTGAATGTAACGCTGCATGGTTGGTTGGATGTGTAGCTACTGTGATTAAACCACTACCACTGTACACACAAGCACGTGCAGCAAGCATAATTGCCCCACCTAAGTTTGCGTTGCCTCCGATTAACAGAATTTTGCCATAATCCCCTTTATGTGTCTCGTCTTTACGCTTAGGAATACTTACGGATGAAATTGTTTCCAACATTGAAACCTCCTTTAGAGATATAAATTATGATCAATTTAGCTTATTTTAATGATTTGATTTTTTTATGAGTAAGTTTATTATTTTCGATAAAATAATACGTGATTTTAAGCATTATCAAAGTGTAGTCTATTCTTATATTTACCCTAGTTACTTATTTTATAAATACAATAGAAAATATTATACCTGGTTTGCATTTTAGTCAATAGTTAGAAGTATTAAGCGTGGATTTGTTTTTAGAAAATATAAAATCACTTACTTTGCCTTATTAAAATACTAATTTAATACCATGTTACGGATATGCGTTAACCTATTGTCCTTAAAATTTTGTAAGCGTATACTCAAATTAATTGAAACACATTAAAAGCAAGGAGATGAAAATATGACATTGCAACTTAATGGAGAAAGTTTAACGATTAATAAAATAAAGGAATTACTATATCAAAGCGATGAAGTTAGTGTGACGGATGATGCATACCAGCGTGTAAAACAAAGCCGAGCAACCGTAGAGAAGATTATAGAGAATAAAGAAACGATTTATGGTATAACGACAGGGTTCGGGTTATTCAGTGACGTACGAGTTGATCAAGGAGAATACAATCAATTACAAGTGAATTTAATTCGTTCGCATGCTTGTGGGATAGGAAAACCTTTTTCACAAGACGTTGCATTAGTGATGATGGTATTACGTCTAAATACATTACTTAAAGGTCATTCTGGTGTGACCGTCGATTTAGTAGATCAACTCATATACTTTATTAACAATAGAATCATTCCTGTTATTCCTCAACAAGGATCACTGGGTGCTTCTGGAGATTTAGCGCCACTTTCACATCTAGCTTTAGCGCTAATCGGAGAAGGCAGCGTATATTATAAAAACGAGGAAGTAGACAGCCGGTATGTCTTAAATCTATTAAATCGTACCCCTTTAAGATTACAGGCTAAAGAAGGGTTAGCTTTAATTAATGGCACGCAAGCCATGACTGCTCAAGGTGTGATTAATTATATAGAAGCGGAATATATAGGTTATCAAGCAGAATGGATTGCTGCACTCACACATCAAGCATTAAATGGTATAACAGACGCATACCATGAAAACGTACATAAAGTACGTCATTTCAAAGAACAAATCGATGTTGCAGCACGTATGTTAGATTGGCTTGAAGGTTCAAAATTAACTACATCACAAGGAGACATTCGTGTACAAGACGCTTATACATTGCGTTGTATCCCACAAATACATGGCGCAAGCTTCCAGGTATTTAATTATGTGAAAGAAAAACTTGAATTTGAAATGAATGCAGCTAATGATAACCCATTAATATTTGATGAAGATGATGAAACGTTCGTTATTTCTGGCGGGAACTTTCACGGACAACCAATTGCTTTTGCACTGGATTTCTTAAAACTGGGTGTTAGCGAATTAGCTAATGTTTCAGAAAGAAGACTAGAAAGACTTGTTAATCCGCAATTAAACAATGGCTTGCCAGCATTCTTAAGCCCACAACCAGGACTACAAAGCGGTGCGATGATTATGCAATACGCAGCAGCGAGTTTGGTTTCAGAAAATAAGACACTTGCACATCCAGCGAGTGTAGATTCCATTCCATCATCAGCTAACCAAGAAGATCATGTGTCTATGGGAACAATTGCCTCTCGCCATGGCTATCAAATGATTGAAAATGCACGGCGTGTGCTAGCAATAGAAGCTATTATTGCACTTCAAGCAGTAGAATATAAAGATATTGAAAAATTATCACCTAAAACGTATGAAAAATATCAAGCTTTACGCAAGGTAGTACACTCTATAACACAAGATCGACAATTTCATAAAGATATCGAAGCTGTTGCACAATATTTACTAGATCATGCTTATTCAAATGAAATTTAATTGTTTCAATGTCATCAGTCTTGAAAAATGGTGCGTTATTTGCTATATTTAAAACAACTCAATAAAGTTATTGTTCGTAGGATAAGTAGTGTTGAATCGTCTGATTTCAGAGAGCTTGTGGTTGGTGAGAACAAGCAATCAGTGTCAATATGAATCTACCTACTATAAAGAAGAACAATCGGATTTAACCGTTATTTTTGTGAAAGTGCAGTCTTTTTTGACTGTTAAATAGGGTGGCAACGCGTAAAGACCACGTCCCTTGTATAGGGATGTGGTCTTTTTTGTGTTCACTCTGAAAATATTTACATTTGAAAGGATGGAAAGTGATATGTTAGACATTAAACGATTTCGTAACGAACCAACGTTACTAAAAGACAAAGTTTCAAAACGTGGTATGGACGCAAAAGTAGTGGATGATGTATTAGCACTTGATGATAAGCGTCGTGAACTTATTCGCAGTGCTGAGGAAATGAAAGCGAAACGTAATAAAGTGAGTGGCGAAATCGCTGAGAAAAAACGTAATAAAGAAAATGCAGATGACGTTATTGTAGAAATGCGTAAATTAGGCGAGGATATCAAACAATTAGATGCAGATTTAAATAAAGTAGATAAAGAATTAGAAGATTTATTATCACGTATCCCAAATATCATTCATGATGATGTGCCTGAAGGCGATTCTGATGAAGAGAATGTAGAATTAAAACGTTGGGGTACGCCAAGAGCATTTGACTTTGAAGAAAAAGCACATTGGGATTTAGTTGAATCATTACAAATGGCTAATTTCGAACGAGGCGCAAAAGTTTCTGGCGCTAGATTTGTCTTCTTAACTGGGGAAGGTGCTCAATTAGAAAGAGCATTGATGAACTATATGGTAACGAAACATACGACACAGCACGGTTACACTGAAATGATGGTGCCGCAATTAGTGAACGCCGATTCTATGTATGGTACAGGACAATTGCCAAAATTCGAAGAAGATTTATTCAAAATTGAAAAAGAAGGACTTTATACAATTCCAACTGCAGAGGTGCCATTAACGAATTATTATCGTAATGAAATTATTGAGCCAGATGTGTTGCCTGCTAAATTCACTGCCCAATCAGCTTGTTATCGTAGTGAAGCGGGTTCTGCAGGTAGAGATACAAGAGGCTTAATTCGATTACATCAATTCGATAAAGTAGAAATGGTGCGCTTTGAAAAACCAGAAGACTCTTGGAACGCATTAGAAGAAATGACACAACATGCAGAATCAATTTTAGAGGAGTTAGGATTACCTTATCGTAGAGTTATTTTATGTACAGGAGATATCGGTTTTGGTTCAAGTAAAACATATGACTTAGAAGTTTGGTTACCAAGTTATAACGAATACAAAGAAATCAGTTCTTGTTCAAATATTACTGATTTCCAAGCGCGTCGTTCTAACATTCGTTTTAAACGTGATAAAACAGCAAAACCGGAATTAGTGCATACGCTCAATGGCAGTGGCTTAGCAGTAGGTCGTACATTTGCTGCAATTGTAGAAAACTATCAAAATGAAGATGGATCAGTAACAATTCCAGATGCATTAGTGCCTTATATGGGCGGTAAAACAGTTATACGTCCAGTTAAATAGAAAGATGAATTAAAGTTTAAATATCATGATAAACTACGTGAATGTTTAAAATGAGCTTAGCATCATCTAGCTTTAAAAAAGCAGGATTGTAATCTTTGCGAGATTACTATTCCTGCTTTTTTAATTTGGAGAAAGGGTAGGGAGGGCTCAATTTAAATGGTTAATCATAGATAATAATACAGAAAAACAGCATTTTACTTAACTATAAGAGGGACGTCTAAAATAATGATTTAAAAATTCTGAAATTAAAAACATTATAAAAACAGCGTTTTAACACTTCGGTTAGTCTAACGTAAGGCAAGCGGATGTATAAAAGCATTGAATATATTTTACGAGTCGTATTAAAATAGTCATATTATTTTCTTATTACAAAAACTTTAGGAGGTGGCGTTATGGAAACACATTTAACTTTTAGGCAAGGTGTCAAAGAATGTGTGCCTACATTGTTAGGTTATGCAGGTGTTGGACTTTCATTTGGTATTGTAGCAGTAGCTTCGGGTTTTAATTTACTCGAGATTATTTTGTTATGTTTACTCGTTTACGCAGGTGCTGCACAATTTATTATATGTGCGTTAGTCATTGCTGGGACACCCATTTCTGCAATCGCATTAACTACGTTTATTGTTAATTCAAGGATGTTTTTATTAAGTATGACACTTGCACCAAGTTATAAAGATTATGGTTTTTGGAATCGTATCGGGATGTCTACACTCATTACTGATGAAACATTCGGTGTTGCTATCACGCCACATTTAAAAGGAGAAAAAATTAATGATCGCTGGCTACATGGTTTAAATATCACAGCATACCTATTTTGGACATTTGCAAGTATCGTTGGCGCTGTCTTTGGTAAATACATAACTAACCCCGATGCTTTTGGTTTGGACTTTGCGATTACCGCGATGTTTATATTTTTAGCTGTATCGCAGTTTGATACTATTAAACAATCACAAATTAGGACTTATCTAGTATTAATCGTTTGCGTGATTATACTAATGTTTGTTTTAAGCTTTTTCATGCCTTCATATGTAGCCATTATATTAGCATCCGTCTTTACTGCTGCTTTAGGGGTGGTGATTGATAAATGACAACGACCCTACACATGTTATTAATCATCGTGTTATGCGGTGTGATTACTTGGTTAACACGCATCATACCCTTTATATTAATAACTAAAATTAGATTATCGGAAACAATCGTAAAATGGTTATCCTTTATTCCAATCACACTGTTTACGGCATTAATTATAGATGGTGTGTTAGAGCAACATGAAGGAACAATGATCTATAGTATTAATATCCCTTTTTTAGTTACTATGGTGCCAACAATTATTATCGCAGTCATTACACGAAGTCTAACGATGACAATTGTTGGCGGCATCTTGCTCATGGCTATTTTAAGATGGGTATTTTAAATATATGATTGAAGTACATCCCAAAATCCGTTAGAATGACAATAATTAGAAAATTATGAAATTTGAAGTACGCGTGCGTCATTGATGAAGTAAATCACTTTTATATACGTCGTTTTTTTTAACAATTAAAACTAAATCTTATTTCGAGAAGCAGAGGGACTTGGCCCGATGAAGCTTCAGCAACCGGCTTTTAAAGCACGGTGCTAATACCAACGACTCGTCGAATAATAAGTATTTTAACTTCTTACTTATTATAAATAGGTGAGAAGTTTTTTTACTAGGTAGGAGGTAAATGATGACAAATTATACAGTTGATACATTGGAATTAGGGCCATTTACAACAGAATCAGGTGAAACGATTTTAAATTTGAAATTACGTTATGAGCATGTTGGGTATCAAGGGCAACCATTAGTGCTGGTATGCCACGCATTAACAGGTAATCATTTGACGTATGGCACGGATGATAATCCAGGGTGGTGGAGAGGCATTATAGATGGTGGTTATATGCCTATTCATGACTATCAATTTTTAACATTCAATGTCATTGGGAGCCCATATGGTTCTAGTTCGGCACATACAGATGCAGACTTTCCTAAACATTTAACTTTACGAGATATTGTACATGCAATTGAATTAGGTATTAAAACGTTAGGGTTTGATCGAATTAATATTTTAATTGGAGGCTCTTTAGGTGGCATGCAAGCATTAGAATTATTATACAACCATAAATTTGAGGTCGATAAGGCAGTTATTTTAGCTGCTACAGACAAAACATCTTCATATAGTCGTGCATTTAATGAAATTGCTAGACAAGCAATTCAATTAGATCACAGCGAGGGTATGAGTATAGCAAGACAACTTGGCTTTTTAACTTATCGTTCGTCTAAGAGTTATGATAGACGCTTTACGCCGGACCAAGTTGTGAATTATCAAAAACACCAAGGTAACAAATTCAAGAAAAACTTTGACCCATTGAGCTATTTAACACTACTGGATGTCTTAGATAGCCATGATATAGATAGAGATCGCAAAGATGTAGATGAAGTATTTGGACGTCTTGATACTAAAGTCATGACGATGGGATTTACAGATGATTTATTATATCCAGATGATTTGGTATATGCGACTGGTGCTCGCTTTAAATACCATAAACACTTCTTTGTACCGGACAATGTAGGACATGATGGCTTTTTACTTAATTTTAATGATTGGGCGCCCAATTTATATCATTTCTTAAAAGTATCCAAATTCAAAAGAAAATAAATATATGATTACGATGTACGTGGAAAAATAAGACGTCTGGAAGATGGCTTTCTAGTTGATTAAAAGAGTGAAGTGATTGCCTTACCAGGACGTCTTATTTTTATGGCATAACATCAGAAATAAATGAGGCATTTTGGTCAAATTAATGCGTAAAAGTACATTTTGAAGTATTAGTCTATTTTTGAATTTTATAGTTTGAGTGGAACTTCTATTAAAAAGGATTGTCAATAATTGTATAAAAGTTTTAAAGAGGTTAAAATAATAAACATAGACAAAATTAGTATAGGAGTGGCGAACTTGTTTTCTAAAATAGATACTAAAGCCACTATACTTAGTGTGATTACGTTAATTATAGTGGCTTTAGCTTTACATATATTACCACCACTTGGGTTGCTGTTAGGCTTATTTGCAACAATTCCAGGTATTATTTTATGGCATAAATCTGTAGAATCATTTGCTTTTACAGCGGTGGTTACAGTTGTGTTAACAACATTGCTGGGTAATATATTCGTGTTAAGCATTATGATCCTCTTGCTTGTAGTGAGTTTTGTAGTGGGTCAATTATTAAAAGAACGTACATCTAAAGAACGTATACTTTATATAACAACAACGTATATTAGTATTATTGCGTTAATTGCATTTATGATGTTACAAGCATTAAAAAAAATACCAAACGCTACATCATTAATTAAACCATTTAAAGACCAGATGTATAGTGTGATTGCTAACGCTTCTGTAAGCGCAGATTATAAACAAATGTTTGAAGAAACATTCCGCCAATCATCAGTTCAATTACCAAGTTATATTATTATTGGCGTTTTTCTATTAATATTAATCAATTTAATTATTACTTTTCCAATCTTGCGTAAATTCAAAATCGCTACGCCCATATTCAAACCATTATACGCTTGGCAAATGAAGCGTTCTGTATTATGGATATATATTATTGTATTAATATGTGTTATGTTTTCAACCGAGCCAAGCGCATTTCAAACTATCGTATTAAACTTTCAAACTGTGTTATCATTATGTATGTATATTCAGGGGTTAAGTGTGATTCACTTTTTCGGAAAGGCAAAATCAATGCCGCCAGCACTTACTATCATTCTAATGGTGGTGGGGACAATTTTAACACCATTAACACATATTGTAAGTCTCCTGGGTTTTGTAGATTTATGCATCAATTTAAAACGTATCATTAAAAAATGATTTGAGGTGGGAGAATGAACCGTCAATCCACTAAAAAAGCGTTGATTTTACCATTTATAATCATGGTATTGACAGCGATAGCGCTTGTAGTCGTTTGGTTTATTTTTAATCAATTGATTGCAGGTATAGCCACCGTTGTTTTACTTGTGATTATTATAGGGACAGCACTGATGGTAAGACAAGCTTTACAAAAACTGGATAGCTATGTAGATAGTCTAAGCGGAATAATTTCAGCAAGTAGCAACACTGCTATTAAAAAGCTACCGATTGGTATGATTATCTTAGATGAAAATGAAAACATAGAGTGGATGAACCAATTTATGTCAGAGCGTTTGGATCGAAATGTTATTTCTGATCCAGTCAACGAAGTATATCCTAACATCTTAAAGCAATTAGAAAAGACACAAGAAGTTGAAATTCAAGAAAATGAATATCACTACCGTGTAAGATATTCAGAAAAAGAACACGTACTTTATTTCTTCGATATAACAGAAGAAGTACACACACAAGCATTATACGAAGCATCTAAACCAATCATTGCCACACTATTTTTAGATAACTACGATGAAATCACTCAAAATATGAATGACACACAACGATCAGAGATTAACTCAATGGTTACGCGTGTGATAAGTAGATGGGCGACAGAATATAATATCTATTTCAAACGGTATAGTTCTGATCAATTTGTTGCTTATTTAAATCAACATATTTTAGATGAAGTTGAAGCGTCTAACTTTAGTATACTAAGTCAATTACGCGAAAAAAGCGTGGGTTACCGTGCACAATTGACGTTAAGTATTGGCGTAGGTGAAGGTTCTGAGAATTTAATCGACTTAGGAGAATTGTCACAATCTGGACTCGATTTAGCGCTAGGGCGTGGTGGGGACCAAGTTGCGATTAAGAACATGAATGGGAATGTGCGTTTCTATGGCGGTAAGACTGACCCAATGGAAAAACGTACTCGTGTCAGAGCACGTGTTATCTCCCACGCATTAAAAGATATTTTAATGGAAGGCGATAAAGTCATTATTATGGGACATACACGTCCAGATTTAGATGCTATAGGCGCAGCGATTGGTGTATCACGCTTCGCTATGATGAATAATCTAGATGCTTACATTGTGTTAAATGATTCGGATATTGATCCGACATTACGCCGTGTAATGGATGCTGTAGATGAAAAACCAGAACTCAAAGATCGTTTCATAACATCAGATGAAGCATGGGATATTATGACATCTAAGACAACTTTAGTGGTTGTAGACACACATAAACCAGAAATGGTCATTGATGAAAATATTTTAAATAAAGCAAATCGTAAAGTTGTGATTGATCATCACAGACGTGGCGAAAGTTTTATTTCTAGCCCATTACTCGTCTATATGGAACCATATGCAAGTTCTACCGCAGAGCTAGTGACAGAATTACTAGAATATCAACCGACAGAACAAAGATTAACACGTTTAGAATCGACGATTATGTTTGCAGGTATTATCGTAGATACACGTAATTTCACATTACGTACAGGCTCAAGAACATTTGATGCGGCAAGTTATTTACGGGCACATGGTGCTGATACAATCTTGACGCAACATTTCTTGAAAGACGACTTAGATACGTATATTAATCGTACAGAATTAATTCAAACAGTGAAGTTACAAGATCACGGTGTAGCCATTGCGCACGGTTCAGATGAAAAAATCTACCATCCTGTCACAGTTGCACAAGCTGCTGATGAACTGTTAAGTTTAGATGGTGTAGAGGCTTCTTATGTAATTGCTAGAAGAGAAGATAACCTAGTCGGTATGTCTGCCCGTTCGCTTGGTGCAGTTAATGTTCAACTGACAATGGAAGCACTCGGCGGCGGTGGTCACCTGACTAACGCAGCGACCCAATTAAAAGATGTAACTGTCGAAGAAGCAATAGAACAATTACAACAAGCAATAACAGAACAAATGAGTAGGAGTGAAAATACATGAAAGTAATATTTACACAAGATGTTAAAGGCAAAGGTAAAAAAGGCGAAGTTAAAGACGTACCTGTAGGCTATGCAAATAATTTCTTATTGAAGAAAAACTATGCAGTTGAAGCGACGCCAGGTAATTTAAAACAATTAGAAAAACAACACGAAGCTGCTGAAGCTGAGCGTCAACAAGAAATTGAAGATGCTAAAAAATTAAAAGAAACGTTAAGTAATATTGAAGTTGAAGTATCTGCTAAAACAGGTGAAGGTGGAAAATTATTTGGCTCTGTAAGCACAAAACAAATCGCTCAAGCTTTACAACAACAACACGATATTAAATTAGATAAACGTAAAATGGATTTACCAAATGGTATCCATGCGTTAGGTTACACAAATGTGCCAGTTAAATTAGATAAAGAAGTAGAAGGTACAATTCGTGTACACACAGTTGAACAATAAAAACGGATTGAGATATGAGGTGTAATCATAATGGATGGAATGTATGAACAAAATCAAATGCCCCACAGTAATGAGGCTGAACAATCTGTCTTAGGTGCCATTATCATAGATCCGGAACTGATAAACAGAACTCAGGAAGTTTTACTTCCTGAGTCCTTTTATAGAGGCGCACATCAACACATCTTTAGAGCCATGATGAACCTCAACGAAGATAATAAAGATATTGACGTGGTTACAATTATGGATCAGTTGTCGTACGAAGGACGACTAAATGAAGCGGGTGGCCCACAATATCTAGCAGAATTATCTAGTAATGTACCAACAACACGAAACGTTCAATACTATACAGATATCGTTTTTAAACACGCAACAAAACGTAAATTAATACAAACTGCTGATAGTATTGCGAACGACGGTTATAATGACGAATTAGAATTAGATACAATACTAAACGATGCCGAACGTCGTATCTTAGAATTATCGTCGACAAGAGAAAGCGACGGCTTTAAAGATATTAGAGACGTACTTGGAGAAGTATATGAAAACGCAGAATTGCTTGACCAAAATAGTGGTCAAACGCCGGGTATTCCAACTGGTTATCGAGATTTGGATCAAATGACAGCTGGTTTTAACCGCAATGATTTAATTATTTTAGCGGCTAGACCCTCTGTTGGTAAGACTGCCTTCGCACTTAATATTGCTCAGAAAGTAGCTACGCATGAAGACCATTTTTCAGTAGGTATTTTCTCACTTGAGATGGGTGCTGACCAATTAGCAACACGTATGATTTGTAGTTCGGGGAACGTCGATTCCAACCGTTTAAGAACAGGTATGATGACCGAAGAAGACTGGAATCGTTTTACGATTGCAGTAGGTAAATTATCTAGAACGAAGATATTTATTGACGATACACCTGGCATTCGAATTACAGATATCCGTTCAAAATGCCGCCGTTTAAAACAAGAACATGGCTTGGATATGGTCGTTATAGACTATCTTCAATTAATATCAGGTAGCGGCTCGAGATTTTCAGATAACCGACAACAAGAAGTATCTGAAATTTCGCGTACGCTCAAAGCGATTGCGAGAGAGATGGAATGTCCTGTCATTGCACTAAGTCAGTTATCACGTGGCGTAGAACAACGTCAAGATAAGCGACCAATGATGAGCGATATTCGTGAATCGGGATCAATTGAGCAAGACGCCGATATCGTTGCCTTCCTATACCGTGATGACTATTATAATCGTGGCGAAGATGAGGAAGACGACGATGGAGATACGAACTATGAACCTCAAACCAATGACGATAACGGCGAGATTGAAATTATTATTGCCAAACAACGTAATGGCCCAACAGGTACTGTGAAACTACACTTTATGAAACAATATAATAAATTTACAGACATCGATTATGCACATGCAGATATGGGTTAAGAAAAAGAAATAAAATTATTTTTTCCGTACAATAAATAACCAGGTTTATTTATTGTACGGTTTTTGTTTGTGTTTGATTCTTTATTATTTTATGAAGTATGTATTAGCATTTGAAAGAAAAGTCTTTGAAAACCTTGATAACAGTCAGTTTATAGTGTGTTGAGTGAAATTTGGATATTTACCAAAAACTAAAAAAACGTAAAAAATCAATGTTCGATTTTTGTTTGCAATATCGGTTTGGTATTGGTAGAATACTTAATGGTTAATTGAGAAAAACTTGGAGGTGCTCATATGTCATCAATCGTAGTCGTTGGGACACAATGGGGAGACGAAGGTAAAGGTAAAATCACAGATTTCTTAGCTGAACAAGCAGATGTTATTGCACGTTTTTCAGGCGGTAACAATGCAGGCCACACAATTAAATTTGGTGGAGAAACATATAAATTGCACTTAGTACCATCTGGTATTTTTTATAAAGAAAAATTAGCAGTGATTGGTAATGGCGTCGTTATCGACCCAGTCGCATTATTGAAAGAGTTAGACGGTTTAAATGAAAGAGGTATTTCTACAGATAATTTACGTATTTCTAATCGCGCTCAAGTTATTTTACCTTATCACATAAAACAAGATGAATATGAAGAAGAACGCCGTGGAGATAATAAAATTGGCACTACGAAAAAAGGCATCGGACCTGCTTATGTAGATAAAGCACAACGTATTGGCATCCGTGTTGCTGATTTATTAGATAAAGAAACTTTTGAAAAATTATTAAAAGAAAATATTGAATACAAATCAGCCTACTTCAAAGGCATGTTTGATAAAGTATGTCCATCATTTGAAGAAATTTTCGAAACTTATTATGCTGCAGGTCAACGCTTAGCAGAGTTTGTTACAGACACTGCAAAAGTTTTAGATGACGCATTTGTAGCTGAAGAAAAAGTATTATTTGAAGGCGCACAAGGGGTAATGTTAGATATCGATCATGGTACGTATCCATTTGTTACTTCAAGTAATCCTGTTGCAGGTAATGTCACTGTTGGTGGCGGTGTAGGACCAACATTTGTATCGAAAGTTATTGGCGTATGTAAAGCATATACCTCACGTGTTGGTGATGGCCCATTCCCAACAGAATTATTTGATGAAGATGGAGACCATATTCGTGAAGTTGGCCGTGAATACGGTACAACTACAGGACGTCCACGTCGTGTTGGTTGGTTTGACTCAGTCGTGTTACGTCACTCTCGTCGTGCAAGCGGTATTACAGACCTTTCTATTAACTCTATCGACGTGTTAACAGGTCTTAAAGAAGTGAAAATTTGTACAGCATACGAATTAGATGGTAAAGAAATCACAGAATACCCTGCGAACTTGAAAGATTTACAACGTTGCAAACCAATCTTTGAAACATTACCAGGTTGGACAGAAGATATTACAAGTTGCCGTTCATTAGAAGAATTGCCAATGAACGCACGCAGATATTTAGAACGCATTTCTGAATTATGTGATGTTCAAATTTCTATCTTCTCTGTAGGGCCCGACCGTAACCAAACAAACTTATTGAAATCATTATGGTAAGCTACTTAGTTAGATGCCCAAACCTTTAGAATTAAAAATAAAATTTTAAATATACAAACCCCTTGCAAAGGCTATTTCAAATTAGCATATCTGCAAGGGGCTTTTTGTTTAAATATTAGATTGTGTTAAGTGTTGATCACGAAAGTTTAGAATATGATCAACTGCTAATTGATAACCTGTTTTATCACTAGATTGTACAGATTTAACTTTTTTAATATTTTGTTGATAATATGGTAATGCTGCTAGCATGTCCAGCACAGTTTGTTTTAATTGCTCTGGCGTTATATCTTCTGTATTTAATTGACGACCAATATTTAACTTTTCAATCTGCTGGGCGACAACAGGTTGGTCGGCACTTTGCGGAAAAGCTAACATCGGCACGTCCATCAACATAGCTTCGTTTGTACTATTCATGCCTGCATGGGTTAAGAATAAGGCAGTATGTTGTAATAACTCTGTTTGAGGAACGTACTGTGCAACGGTAAAGTTAGATGGTATCATATCAAAATCTTCGAGTTGATTACGATAACCAATTGAAACGACGAATGAAGCATCAATATCTGCTAACGCCTTAAAGCAATGATTGAAAAAAGTAGCATTTTGGTTGAAAACTGTCCCGAGGGAAATATAAATGACTGGACGCGTTGTATCGATTTGGTCCATAAATCCAGAAACATTAGGTTTAAGTACTGAAGGACCAACAAATTTATAATCATTTGGATCAAAAGTATCATAATTGATTTGGAAACCTTTCATCACATAAGCAATGTTAATATTTCCCGGGTTATTCATGACTTCAAAACGTGAAGGAACAATGACATTATATGTGCTCTCTACGTGATTTTTTAATACTTCAAATGTTTCGTCAGCTTGTTGGATTTCCTCAGCATTCACGGTAGAAGTTAAATGATTTATAAATGTATCAAATGTTGCTTTTGTATGTGCGAAAGACGAAACAGATGAAACAGATGGTAAATTTAATTTCTGTGCAAGTATATAGCCACAACTAAACATAGAATCATGAATCATATAATCAAAATGTTCATTTTTAGTTTCTCTTAAAATGCGTGGAACAATAATATCTACTGTTCTCAATAAGCCATTAATGACATTAAATAAGTGATGATTTTCATGATGAGTGAATGCACTCATCATAGCTTCTGTAGGTAATGTTCTAATTTCAGCGCCTGTTTCACTTAATTTATCTTTGTACAAATCACTTGCATAATAAACGACTTCTTCGCCACGTTTCACTAATTCTTTAACAACTGCAATGGTTGGATTAACATGCCCAGCAGAACCTGGGTTAACAAATAATATTTTTGCCAATGTTGCGCCTCCTTGTATGTTGTGAGGCCGTGACCTCAATAAAGTCTCGGTATCTCGACATCAATATGATATAGGTAGTAGATGATAAAGCGCACTTTTTATACACGAGTTTGGCTCATGAATCACTTACTTACGAAGAGGAGTAGAACTTATGTAAGCACCTTAGCACTTATATCCCCTTTTATGCTTTAGCGATTGATACTTATGCCTATGTCATCTTTTAGCCATAGCAAAACGTATACATAACCTTGAGCTCGTATAGTCTTCTATAAAGACGAGTAATACTTATATAAGCGATTCATCTTTTGTAACACGTCTTAGTCATCTAGCCTTGGCGGGGCGGCATCATCATTTTAGAAAATGTGACTTTTGCCCTGCTCTGATATAATTTTAGCAAAAGATATTTAAAACAAAAAGATTTTGTATTTATTATTTAGATTTTAAAATATAAATGATTTTTAAATAAAGATGAAATGAGGTTTATAACCGAAATAACATCCGTTTTAAAAAGATAAATAAGGCGGATAAATACTATTTTGTCAGTATTTAATGTTGTTTTCTTACTTTATACATTAATGTTAGAAAATTATACTAAATAAATTTTAAAAATAGCTTGTCATCCTTAATAAGAGTTGATATAATTTATCTTGTGCTTAAGAGAGGCTCCTTGGTCAAGCGGTTAAGACACCGCCCTTTCACGGCGGTAACACGGGTTCGAGTCCCGTAGGAGTCACCATTTTTTAGGTCTCGTAGTGTAGCGGTTAACACGCCTGCCTGTCACGCAGGAGATCGCGGGTTCGATTCCCGTCGAGACCGTATTGCCCATCCAATAGGATGGGCATTTTTTTATGTGGTTTGAACATAAAACATGTCAAACTTGAACCTGATATGGGAAGTAAACGACTGAGATAAAAATACGCTTATAACAAGCTTTCGAAAAGCGACACTTATTACGTGCTTAAGCTCATGCCATTTTTTATGAATTTTGATAGTGTTTGCCAAGACAGACCAACGCACTCATTTTAGTGAAATATATTTTACTTGGTTACCATCTTGCTATAACGCTTTTTTATACAATTAAAATCAAAAAGGTTAAACTAGAAAGTAATAAGTGGGATAAACGTGAGGTGAGACGATGACTGTAGATCCAAAATTAAAGGGTTTAGATATGCTAGATACCATCAGTGAACGACACGGTGAATTACGAAATATTATAGAAACTAAAGCAAACGACATCAATGGCATACACAATTCTAGTTCTGAATGGTATATCATGGCTAAACTATATGAAAGCACATTAACATTTGTAGAAGTAACACAAGCTGTGAATTTAACGAGACAAGCTATTCATAAATCAATTAAACAATTAGAAGAAAAAGAATTGGTTAAAGTTAAAAATATGACCCATAATAAAAAAGAAAAATGTGTGTCACTGACATATCAAGGCATCAAATGTATAGAACACTATATGACTTATAAACAATCAATTGAAACACATATTGAAGCGATGATAGGTCCCGAGCAATTCCAGAGTTTTAAAATGATTTTACAACAAGATTGGCAACTCAAAGACTTAAAAGAGAATGACCCTAAATAAATGAAACGAATGAAGTATTGAGCCATTTCATAAAATGTGGTTTCAATACTTTTATTTTAAAATTTATTATCGTCAACTTAGTTGACAATAATTATAAAATTTTGCTACAGTAAGTAAGTTGATTATTCAAGGACATTGCTTTGAAGCAACTAAAATATCTATACATACCAATGAAAATGGCAATGTATAAATTTCAAAATTCAAATTGTGAATGTTCAATCATACAAATAAATTTGAATGGTAATATAGGAATAAGTTATGAACATAGAGGTTTTTAAAAAGAATGATTACTAGTCATATCGTGTACCAATGCATTACGTATACATATTAAGCATTCTTAAGTCTCTCAATGATACTTATACTTCATTTGACCATTAAAAGGAGTATATTAAATGGCTACACAAGTAAAAGTAAAAAATCCAAAAATGTACGCACTCGTACTTATGATTGGTGGATTTATGGGTCTGTTTAGTGAAACAGCGTTAAATATGGCTTTAACAGATATTATGACAGATTTCCAAGTTTCAGCTGCAGTCGTGCAATGGCTTACGACGGGGTACTTGCTCGTAATGGCTTGCTTAGTCCCCGCATCATCTTATTTAATTAAATGGTT
Organism: Staphylococcus sp. GDY8P120P; assembly: GCF_017892065.1. Lineage (NCBI taxonomy): Bacteria > Bacillati > Bacillota > Bacilli > Caryophanales > Staphylococcaceae > Staphylococcus > Staphylococcus sp. GDY8P120P. Next base: position 285,358 of record NZ_JAESKI010000013.1, read on the forward strand.
TAATACCAAACAACTGATTATTACTGGTATTCTGTTATCATTATTAGGTGTCATTATTGGTGCACTCGCACCGAGTTTCGGATTCCTTTTATTAGGACGTATCGTACAAGCACTCGGTACAGGGATTTTATTACCAATCATGGTAACAGTATTAATGCTTATATTTCCTATAGAAAAACGGGGCGCCGTAATGGGGATCATGGGACTGGTTATTACTGCTGGACCAGCTCTTGGACCAACGCTTTCAGGTGTTATTATTTTTGCTTCAAGTTGGCATTTTATTTTTTGGATTAGTGCTATTTTATATATTATTGTATTATTATTAGCTATTTCGAAGGTAGAAAATGTAGGCGAAATTACAAAACCCAAAATCGATATCATTTCTATTGCTTTATCTACGGTAGGGTTCGCAGGGTTAATTTTTGCATTAAGTTCTTTAGCAGAAGCCTCTTTTACAAATATCATAGTATGGCTACCACTACTTATAGGCGTCGTTGCATTGGCAATCTTTATTACACGTCAATTTAAAATCGATTCGCCCATGTTAAATTTAAATGTGTTCAAATATCCCATGTTTGTTTTAGGTGCTGTAATGGTTTTTGTAACTATTTTATGCGTACTTTCTATGGGTATCTTACTCCCACTTTATTTAAAGGGCGCTTTGCTATTTAATTCCATTATAGCCGGTTTAATCTTATTGCCAGGTAATGCTATCAATTTAGTATTATCACCTGTGGTAGGGTCTTTATTCGATCGATTCGGCGCAAGATATTTTGGCATTATTGGATTTTTACTGATGTTTATTGCAGCGATGGCCTTTGCATTGATGATTTCAGTTTCTACCCCTGTTTGGGCTATTATTTTAGCATTTATGGTGCTTTTCTTTGGTATATCTATGGTGATGATGCCAGCACAGACAAATGCTTTAAATCAATTACCTCATCACCTTTACGCAGACGGTTCGGCGACGATTACGACTTTAATTCAAGTGGCAGGTTCAGCTGGTACTGCCATCGCGATTACCATTTATACGACTGCGATGCATGCATTTGGTACAAACCATCCCAATGCTAAACAAGAAGTCGTACTGGCGTACGGTATTCAATACGCATGCTTCTTTATTGTTGGATTGACAGTTATCGGATTTATCTTATCGCTGTTCGTTAAAAAAACTAAAAAAATATAACTCTATCAGTGATGCATATACAGGATCGAGGCCGTCATGTTTCAGTCATAACTAAAAGCATTAGAATGACAAAACATACGTCTTCTCTGATATGTATCACTTTATTTTTGCGCTATAGGCAATAAGGTCGAACAATGATATCATTTTATATAGACTGAATATGACTATAATTTATGATAATTACCCATTTAATAGTAAAAAATGTTATAATTTTACAATATACCAATTTTATTTTTTGTATAGAAAAATAGAATTAGCACGCTATAAATGGTAAATTATATTATGGAGAAATGCGTAGAAATTTATGTAAATGTACTACAATTTAGAAATGAGGTTTATAAATATGGCTAGAAAAGTTGTGGTAGTAGATGACGAAAAACCAATTGCTGATATTTTAGAATTCAACTTAAAAAAAGAAGGCTATGAAGTATACTGTGCATACGACGGAAACGACGCAGTAGATTTAATATACGATGAAGAACCAGATATTGTCTTATTAGATATTATGTTACCTGGCCGTGATGGTATGGAAGTATGTCGCGAAGTCCGCAAAAAATACGAAATGCCAATTATCATGTTAACAGCAAAAGATTCTGAAATTGATAAAGTTTTAGGGCTAGAGCTTGGGGCTGATGACTACGTAACGAAACCATTTAGTACGCGTGAATTAATCGCACGTGTAAAAGCAAATTTACGCCGCCATTATTCACAACCAGCACAAGAAGTGAATGATGCGTCTAATGAAATTACAATCAAAGATATTATTATCTACCCAGATGCGTATTCTATTAAAAAACGCGGTGCAGATATCGAATTAACACACCGTGAATTTGAGTTATTCCATTATTTATCTAAACATATGGGTCAGGTAATGACACGCGAACATTTATTACAAACGGTTTGGGGCTATGACTATTTTGGTGACGTACGTACAGTAGACGTAACAATTCGCCGCTTGCGTGAAAAAATTGAAGATGATCCATCTCATCCAGAATATATAGTGACACGCCGCGGTGTTGGATATTTCCTCCAACAACATGATTAGGGGATAGTGTTAAATGAAATGGCTTAAACATTTTCAATCGTTACACACGAAACTTGTTATTGTCTATGTATTGTTAATCGTAATCGGAATGCAGATAATCGGTTTATACTTTACCAATAGTCTAGAAAAAGAATTAACGCAAACATTTAAAAATAATATTTCGCAGTACGCGAAACAAATAGAAATAAATATTGAAAAAGTCTATGACGAAGATAACTCAGTTAATGCTCAAAAAGAAGTACAAAACTTATTAAATGAGTATGCGAATAGACAAGAAATAGAAGAAATCCGTTTTATTGATAAAGACCAAATTATTATGGCTACCTCGAAGCAGTCTACGCGTAGTCTAATTAATCAAAAAGCTAATGATAGTTCTATACAAAAAGCCTTATCTTTAGGGGAAATTAATAGCCATACGGTATTAAAAGACTATGGTAACGGTAAACAGCGTGTGTGGGTCTACAATTTACCAGTGAAGACATCAAACGACGGCACGATTGGTAATGTTTATATTGAAGCAGATATAAACGATGTTTATAACCAATTAAGTAATATCAATCAGATATTTATTGTTGGGACAGGTATCTCTCTTTTAATCACAGTTATATTAGGTTTCTTTATTGCGCGCACAATTACCAAACCAATTACAGATATGCGTAACCAAACGGTGGAAATGTCTAAAGGTAATTATACGCAACGTGTTAAAATATATGGTAATGACGAAATTGGTGAACTCGCGCTAGCCTTCAATAACCTTTCAAAACGAGTACAAGAAGCACAAGCAAATACTGAGAGTGAAAAACGCCGTTTAGACTCAGTTATTACACATATGAGTGACGGTATTATCGCAACCGATCGCCGTGGTCGTGTACGTATTGTGAACGACATGGCATTGACAATGATGGGCATGAAAAAAGAAGACATTATCGGTCATTATATGTTAAACATGCTTAAATTAGAAGAAGACTTCTCATTAGATGAAATCCAAGAAAACAACGATAGTTTCTTATTGGATATCAATGAAAGTGAAGGTATTATTGCACGTGTTAACTTCAGCACAATCGTACAAGAAACTGGGTTCGTGACAGGTTATATTGCTGTGCTCCATGACGTTACGGAACAACAACAAGTTGAACAAGAACGCCGTGAATTCGTAGCAAATGTGTCACATGAACTACGTACGCCATTAACCTCAATGAATAGTTATATCGAGGCCTTAGAAAGCGGTGCATGGAAAGACGATGAATTAGCGCCACAATTCTTATCCGTCACACGTGAAGAAACAGAACGTATGATTCGACTTGTAAATGATTTACTACAATTATCTAAAATGGACAATGAATCAGACCAAATCACTAAAGAAATTGTCGACTTCAATATGTTTATCAATAAAATTATCAACCGTCATGAAATGTCTGCTAAAGACACGACATTTGTCCGTGAAATTCCAAATCAAACTATCTTTACAGAAATTGATCCAGATAAGATGACACAAGTGTTCGACAATGTGATTACCAACGCGATGAAATATTCACGTGGTGATAAACGCGTCGAGTTTCACGTGAAACAGAACGCGCTTTATAATCGTATGACAATTCGTGTTAAAGATAATGGTATTGGTATCCCTATTAACAAAGTAGATAAAATCTTTGATCGTTTCTACCGTGTGGATAAAGCCCGTACACGTAAAATGGGTGGTACAGGTCTAGGACTAGCGATTTCTAAAGAAATTGTCGAAGCGCACAATGGCCGTATCTGGGCGAATAGTGTAGAAGGACAAGGGACGTCAATCTTTATTACACTTCCATGTGAAGTACTAGAAGATGGTGATTGGGATGCAGAGTAAAGAGTTGATTAAATCTATCATACTGTTTCTTTTAGTATTGATGAGCGCTATTTTAACGTATATGACATGGAACTTTTCACCTGATTTAGCGAACGTGGATAAAGATGATAATAGTAAGAAAGAAGCAAAATCAAATACAATTGGTAAACCTTTAGACCAAGGGATGTCTCAAGTGGTTACGCCATATCAAGTCATTCACTCTAAAGGCGAAAACACAGAAGGTATGGAAGCAACACGTAGCAATGTTGAAGAAACAATTCAGCCGTTAAAAAACCACCGCGTTTTACATGCTGAACAAATGCACAGTAACCATAATTTAATTATTCCAGATTTAAGCGATGAATTTTTAGTATTAGACTTTACGTATGATATGCCGTTAGCCACATACTTAGGACAAGTTTTAAATATTAATGCTAAAGTACCAAACAACTTTAAATTTGATCGTCTTTTAATCGATAATAATCAAGATGGTAAGATTAAACTTTATGCTATTAGTAAAGATAGACATAACGTCGTACGCATGACCACGACGGTTAAAGCAGATAAATTTTCACAAGCGATGAAAAAACAACAACAACAAATGCAACCATACACAGAAATTATTACGAATAAAGATACTATCGATAAGGCAACACATATTTTTGCGCCTAAATCACCAAAAGGACAAAAATCTTATCACACGATTTTTAATCGAATTAGTGTAGATACAATGAATTCTATTCTATTTAATGATTCAGTTGTTGTACGTAGTTCAAGAAGTGGTTCAGTGACTTACAATAACAATACAGGCGTTGCAAATTACAACGATGAAACTGAAAAATATCGCTATACGAATCTTTCAGAAGATGAAGCTCGTTCAAATAATATGCAAGACAGTATGCCAAGTACCTATGCATATATCAATAATCACGGTGGTTTTACCGATGATTTCAGATTATTCCACACCGACAATAAACGTGGTGAATTGACATATCAAATGTTCTTAAATGGTCGACCAACATTTAACGATGACGATTTAAACACATTAAAAGTATCTTGGGGTAATAAAGGTATTTTTGGTTACGCACGTACACTATTAAAAGCCAATGTAACCATTGATAGTGGTGAAAAGGAAGTAGACTTGCCTGGTGCTGAAACGGTCCGTTCTGAACTAGCTAATAATCCTGAAATAGAATTCGAAAAGGTAACCAATATGACCATAGGTTACAGCATGGAGGATAAGAAAGATAACGGCGATATCGAAATTCAACGCAACAGTGAATTCAATCCACAATGGTATGTAGAGTACGATGGCCAATGGCTTGCATACAAAGATGGGGGGCTAGAATAAATGAACTGGAAACACACGAAAACCTTATTTATTTTTGTATTTATTCTAGTGAACATTAGCCTCATCATTATCTATATTGATAAAGTGAATAAATCACACATTAATGACAGCGCCGACGAAAACGCAGTTAACTTTAAACAAGAAAAAATTGAAATTCCTGATAACTTACCAACCGTTAAAAACATTAAAATGCAGTTGCTGACCGCGAGATCTAACGACTTTTCATCCTATGCTAAATCACGTTCACATGTAACAAGTGAAGATTCTGGTCAGAAAATCAAAGGTGATATTAACAATCCTATTGATGTCAGTAACGATCAATATACAGATTTAAAATCTTATGTTAAAGATAGTGTTTATAAAGGCAAAAATTATGAAATGAATAAGATTGACGATGACCACGTCACATTCGAACAGACATATAACAATTTTCCAATAATGAATAATAGCAAAGCCAAACTTGAATTTAACATTAATGATGATGGCAAAGCTTCCAGCTATAGACAAACAGCCATGAAAACCATAGCGCCTTCAGAAGGTGCCAATAATGATAAGAAACAAGTAAACACAGCTAGAAGTGCAATTGAAGCACTCTATTACAATCGTTACCTCAAACGCAACGATGAAGTGACCAACATCCGACTGGGTTACTACACCGTCGTTAAAGAGCCTAACGTTCAAGTATTAGAAGCCAATTGGGAAGTCAAAGTTAAGCATGCAAATGAGTTCAAGACATACTACGTCGAAGCCATATCAGATAGCCCGAAAATTATTGAAGAATAATAAGAGTGATATTTTTGTAGTTTTTGCAGCGTGATTAAAAACATTGTGCAGTAGTATCAATCAGTTTTATAAAACTTGTATTAACCACTGACGATAAGAGAGCGGATATACGAAATTAAACGCATCATTTTTGATTTCTATACCGCTCTTTTTCTATAAAAATAGAGAAGCGGCATTTTAAAAATGAGCTGTTTTATTAAACAATAAACTCAGTTTAAGCATCAAAGTATGTTAAAATAGATTATTGTTAAATGATAATGTATGAATGTGCAAAAACACGAGACGATATCATGTTATAAAAATGAATTCAAAACACCTATAAATGATGAAAAGGTGATAAGTACATATTTTAAAATTCATTTTAGCTATTATAAAAACATCAATAATTAGACGGAAGGCATGTTGAGGGCATATAAACCGTAGACTGCCTTTAAGCATATAAGCAAATAGGTTTATTAGATTAGAAAGGGTGAATCGCTTGATACGGATGAGTGTATTAGCGAGTGGTAGTACAGGAAACGCCACTTATGTAGAAAGTGATAAAGGTAGTATCCTTGTCGATGCAGGCTTAACAGGTAAAAAAATGGAAGCACTATTTGGACAAATCGACAAACAAATTAAAAATTTAAATGGCATCTTAGTGACACATGAACATTCAGACCATATCAAAGGCCTCGGTGTCTTAGCACGTAAATACAGCTTGCCCATTTACGCAAACGAAAAAACATGGTCAGCGATTGAAAAGAAAGACAGTAAAATTCCAATGGATCAGAAATTCATTTTTAATCCATACGATACAAAATCTATTGCAGGATTCGATATCGAGTCCTTTAACGTATCTCATGATGCCATAGATCCACAATTCTATATTTTCCATAATAATTATAAAAAATTCACGATACTTACTGATACAGGCTACGTTTCAGACCGCATGAAAGGTATGATTCAAGGTAGCGACGCTTTCGTATTTGAAAGCAATCATGACGTTGATATGCTCCGCATGTGCGGTTATCCATGGAAAACCAAACAACGTATCTTAAGCGATATGGGACACGTATCCAACGAAGATGCAGGACATGCAATGACAGATGTCATAACAGGCAGCACCAAACGCATTTACCTATCCCATTTATCACAAGATAATAACATGAAAGACCTTGCCCGCATGAGCGTCGGCCAAGTCCTAAATGAACACGATATCGATACAGAAAAAGAAGTCCTCCTCTGCGACACAGACAAAGCACAAGCCACACCAATATATACACTATAGTATAGAGCCGCTTAACCAAAAAGTTTAGCGGCTCTTAATGCATTAGCCAAGGGCTAATGTAAACCGTAGTTTAGTAGGCTTAACCAAAAAGTTTAGCGGCTCTTAATGCGTTTGCCAAGGACTAATGTAAATTCATATAAGATGTAGGACATAGCATTTCTAAATGTAGCCAACAGCAAGTTGTTGTAATCTTAAATTTGGCATAAGTTTAGTGATTTTTTAAGTAACGAATATATATTCAGTATCTATACAAATAAAATATGATAGAAGTCTTAGCCTATATTTCAATGAGAGTATAGGCTATTTTTGTGGTTAAGAAATTAAAACAAAAGATAATTGAAATATAAAATAATTTAAAGTAGGCTAATAACATAGTTATACATATATGCATTTATCTGATAATTTATAAACAGTGGATAACTTCGCTTATAGCATGAATAACTCAGACAAAATGTAAAAAATACGTAAATTATGTGAATAAGTATGTAAGACACCCAGTAACTTATCCACTAAATTATGCAAAGTTATCCAGAGGTGTGCACAATTAATATAGAAATACCCACATTATACACAGAGTTATCCACAAATAAACAAGTTATACACGTATAATCGTGAAAATATCGTAAATATTTTTAAATTATCGTATACATTCCTGTTATAATAAGAGGGAATAGTGTGAATAAGTGAATAACTTGTGGATAAGTATAATAACTACTGATTCTTAAAGCTTTTACAGGAGGCAAATAATGAAAATTACTATACTTGCAGTAGGTAAATTAAAAGAAAAATACTGGAAACAAGCAATAGCTGAATACGAAAAAAGACTTAGTGCTTATTCTAAAATAGAAATTATAGAAGTACCAGATGAAAAAGCACCTGAAAATATGAGTGATAAAGAAGTAGAACAAGTCAAAGAAAAAGAAGGCCAACGTTTACTAGCAAAAGTAAAACCACAATCTACAGTGGTAACTTTAGAAATTAAAGGGAACATGCTGACGTCTGAAGGATTAGCTAAAGAAATAGAAGGACGAATGACTAGAGGACAAAGCGACTTCACATTTATTATTGGCGGGTCCAATGGTTTACACCAGGACGTCTTAAACAGAAGCAATTACGCCCTGTCATTTAGTAAAATGACTTTTCCACACCAAATGATGCGCGTCATCTTAATTGAGCAAGTCTACCGTGCGTTTAAAATTATGCGAGGGGAAGCATATCACAAATGATGCGGTTTTTTCATCCATTTCACTGTATTTAGTTCAATTTCTTATAATAGATTTAATAAATAGAAATTCCCTGTGTATTTATATTACAAAGTCTATTATCATAAATATATATACTAAAATTCGATGTATGGAGAGATTATATGAGTACTAATATATTAGATGAAATCAGTGAGGTTCTAAATGGAATTGAAAAATATTGGATAAATGAAAAATTAGCAAAACAAATAGTTGTAGAAGATTTACGTAATAACGATACTAAATTGATTTCTAAGCTTTTAGCTAATAAATCTATTAATGAAACATATGTTCAAGACATAGATGGGTATAAAATATTCGACAAAGAATCATTAATTTCATTGTTACGTTATAAAAATTACTGGCAAGATAGCTATACTAAGTATGCTAACAAAATAGGTTTAACAACTGAAGGTAAATATTTGAATTATAATTCTGATGTTGTACTAGATTTTCCATTTAAAGATTGTGTGCTTGAAGGTGGAATGACAAAAGAAGATAGTGTTTTAAGAAATGACGAAAAATTTTATAATGAAGTGATTGCTAAAGAAGAAATTGATACACTATTTTCACCGAAGGCGCTGACTAAAATTAAAAAGTACGACAAGCATGGTGAACATTATATTAGCGATACCAAAAGTAACGATAATTTAATTTTAAAAGGTAATAATTTAAATGCTTTAAATACTTTAAAATATAGATTTAAAAATAAGATTAATCTTATTTTTATTGATCCCCCGTATAATACAGGAAATGATAGCTTCAATTATAATGATAAATTCAATCATGCTTCATGGCTTACTTTTATGAAAAACAGATTAGAAATTGCTAAGGAATTACTTAGTTATGATGGAGTTATATTTGTTCAATGTGATCATCATGAACTTGGTTATCTCAATATTTTAATGGATGAGATTTTTGGTTCTGAGAATAAAGTTCAAATCATCTCATGTAAAACTTCTGCTCCTGCTGGATTTAAAACAGTTAATCCTGGTCCTATAGATGTTACGGAATACATATTATATTATGCAAAAGATAAATCAAATGTGAATTTTAAAAAAGGATATGTTCCTGTTAATTATGATAATAATTATAATAGGTATATCGAAAATATTGATCAAAGTCCAGACAATTGGATAATTAAACCAATAGTTGAAAAATTTTATGAAAAAGAAAATATAATAGATAACAAGCATGCAAAAGAAGTGTGGGGTTCTGAATGGAAATTAGTTAGAGATAAGGGGATTGAAAATTTTGCTCTTGAAAACGCTGAAAGGGTAGTATCAATAAGAGATCCACATAATCCTACAGAAAAATTAAAAAAATTGTTAAAAGAGTCAAAGAATAATAATAAAATAATAGAAGTTACAAGAGAAATGGGATCTTTATATTTGTATAAAGGTGGTTCATTAGCTTTTTATAAAAATAAACTTAAAAAAATTGATGGACGATTAACACCCACAGAGTTATTAACGGATCTATGGACAGATATATCTTGGGCAGGTATAGCTAATGAGGGGAAAGTGAAATTAAAGAATGGTAAAAAACCTGAAAAGTTATTGAAGAGGATTATAGAGTTAAGCACTAATGAAGAAGATATTATCCTAGATTTTTTTATGGGATCAGCGACTACTCAAGCGGTAGCACATAAAATGAACCGTCAGTATATTGGCATAGAACAAATGGACTATATTAATAGTATTTCTGTACCACGTTTACAGAATATTATTGAAGGAGAACAAAGCGGCGTATCGAAGGCTTTAGAATGGAAAGGGGGAGGTTCTTTTGTGTATGCAGAATTAGCAAAAGAAAATCAAGAAATTGTGGATAGAATTATAAGTAGCAGTACAAAAGAAGAACTTAATCATCAAATCGATAAACTATTAAATGATGGCGTTCTTAATTATGAAGTAGATTTTGATAAGTTTACAAGTACTAAAAAAGAATTTCATGAATTAGAACTGGAAGACCAAAAAGAAGTGCTGATTAGAGTGTTAGATAGTAATGAATTATATGTTAATTACTCTGATATTGAAGATTCAGCATATAATTTCACAGAAGATGAAATAGCATTTAACCATAGTTTCTATGGAGGTGAGTAATAATGTCAGAAATGCTACATGATCGTATAGAAAACCAATTATTTTTACAATATCCAGATATACCTAACTATATTATTGATAATTTGAATCATCGTTTAAGACCATATCAAGAGGAAGCGGTTCAAAGGCTAATGTATATTGAGGAACAAGATGAAGGTAATTTATATAACAAATTGATGTTTAATATGGCAACTGGTTCTGGTAAAACACTGGTTTTAGCTGCATCAGTATTATATTTATTTAAAGAAAAAGGTTATCAAAATTTCTTGTTTTTTGTTAATAGTACTGCGATTGTCAATAAAACGTATGATAATTTAACCAACACGTCATCTAGTAAGTATTTGTTTAATCCAGAAGGTATTGTCATTGATGGTAAAGTGATAAATATTCAAGTAGTAGATAATTATCCCGTCCTACCTGATGAAAATACGATTTATCTTAAATTAACAACAATTAATGCATTGCATGATAAATTAAATTACCCAAGTGAAAATGAAATCACCTATGAAGATTTAGCTCAGTTTCCTATCGTTCTATTAGCTGATGAAGCTCATCATCTAAATGTCAGCACAAAGAAAAAAGGCAAAAAAACTACTCAGCAAATTGAAGAAACTAACTGGGAAGTAACTGTTGATAGGATTATGAAGCAAAACAATAAGAATAAGTTGTTAGAATTTACAGCTACGGTACAGTTAGAAGATGATATTTTTAAAAAGTACAAGGATAGAATTCTTTATCGTTATGACTTAAAGGAATTTATGCAACAAGGCTATTCAAAAAATGTAACGCTTTTGTATGCCAGTGAAGACAATGAAGATAAAATATTACATGCTTTATTAATGAGTGAATACAAAAAATATATAGCTGATAAAAACTATATAACGTTTAAACCAGTTATCATGTTTCAATCCACTTCTATTAAAGGCTCTCAAGAAATACATCAAATGATGCTTGAGCGTTTAGATCAGTTAACTCATGAACAATTAGAAACGATTATTAATAATGGGTTTAAATTTTACAGTGGTCAAAATAGTATTTGGAGTAAAGTATTCAGTTTTTATAAACAAACTAATTTATTAAAAGTGTTAGATGATTTGAAATGGGATTTTAATGAACAAACAACGTTAAATGTTAATAATGATAAAGAGAAAGAGAAAAATGCGCAATTTCTGAATAATCTAGAAGATCTTGAGAACCCTATAAGAGCTATCTTTGCAGTGTACAAACTTAATGAAGGTTGGGACGTCTTAAATCTTTTCGATATTGTCAAAGTTGATGAAAAGAAAAAGATTAATAAAAATGCGACGAATGCAGAAGCTCAACTCATTGGTCGAGGAGCTAGATATTATCCATTTATTTATGAAGAAGAAAAATCTTATAAGCGCAGATTTGATAATGAATTTAGTGATTTAAAAGCAATCGAAACGTTACATTATCATACGATTAACGATTCTTCTTACATTAAAAATTTACATCAATCTTTAACAGAAGCAAAAGTTCAGACAAATGCTGATATAAGTGAGATACACGAAGGAAAAGTGAAAAATAAATTTAAAAAGACTGACCTTTTTAAATTTGGCAAAATATATGTTAATAAAACAGTACCAACGACTGCTGACGACTACAAGAATTTGGAAAATTATAGTGCGTCTAGAGAATATCAGAAGGAACTATTTAAGGTAAGTGAGTCAAATTTAACTCAAGGTATCAAATCTATAGCTGAAGACCGTAAAGAAGTAAGATTAAATATTAACAAACCATTATTACAAAAAGCTTTAAGAAGTAACCCATTCTTTAGATATTCTAATTTAAAAGAGTATGTACCTAGTATCACGAGTATGCAAACATTTATTGAATCAAAAGATTTTTTAGGAGATTTAGATATCAGTGTAACTATACCAAAAGAGATGGATATTAGTGACATCACACCTAAACTAAAGTTGTCTGTATTGAATGATTATTTAAGTAAATTAGAAACAAAAATTAAAAATAATTATCTGAAAGTCAAAGGTACAACTATTTTTGAAGGTATGAAACTTTCAGAATTAATCGATGATTATGTTGTCGAAGTGAATAATGTCAATAGAGATGTAACAGACTTAGATGACCAGAAGAGACCTAAAAATATGGGACAACATGATTGGTACATTTATGATAAAGCTATTGTAAATGGTCTTGAGAGTGATTTGATTGATTTAATCAATAACATGATGGAAGATTTACAAAATAAATATGAAGAAGTTTATTTAATACGTAACGAACGTAAAATTAAGTTCAGAGAAATAGATGGTGTGAGAGGTTTTATGCCTGACTTCTTGCTGTACTTAAAAGATAATGAATACACATATCAAGTATTTGTAGAACCTAAAGGTCAACATTTATTATTAAATGATAAATGGAAAGAGGAATTTATGTTATCGTTGAATGCAAGACATGATATTGAAGTACTTGCAGAAAATGATGATGCAAGATTAGTAGGGTTATGCTTTTATTCTGAGGATTCAACAAAAAGAAAAGAATTTAAAGAACAGTTTAATAATCAACTATTAAATTAAGCATTTAACATTATTAAAAATGCAAACAACAATCAAAAAAATATAATTTTAAGAGCATTTCCTACCTTTTGGAGTAGGAAATGCTCTGTTTGTAATATTACTTCTTTGATTAACTACTATTTTGGTCATAGACTTATATACTCGATATTTATTATTAGCTACTATAGTTGATATCTCATTATTTCTTACTACAATTCAATTTTAGTTTCATGATCCATAGTTGTTTTAGGTCCATTCCAAATTTGAGCTGTCCCATCATCTTTAACTATGATGGTGTTTGCTCCAGCACCTGATTTGTTATTTGCTTCAATTGTCCATTCTGACCCATTGTACTCCGGTTCTTGGAATTTTAATAGGTCTGCATCTCCTACTTCATTTACAGCTGCAATAGCGTAATCAAAAACATTATCTCTAGTTACTCGTTGTATATCATTTGTATCTTCTTCTGTTGTAGATTGCTCTTGACTATTATTTTGACTTTCATTCGACTGATTCTCATTATTAGATGTTTCACTAGTACTTTGCGAATTACTGTCGTCATTTTCTTTTTGTTGGGCCTGTAATTTATTTTTCTCTAATTCTACTTCTTGATACTTGTTGTATCCAAAAAAGCCAACAGCTGCTAATATGCCTAAAATAGCAATTATTGTTATTGTGCTTAATAATTTTTTCATAATCTATTCATCCTTAAATTTAATAATTACCACCTTGACCATTTGCACGAGCTTCAACCTGTCCTCTTAAAAAACCAATATAATCACCAGATCCTTCTGCAGCTTCATCCACAGCAGAAGCTTCTTCCTCAGTCATACCTTCTTTATATGCGTCTAAAAATTCATCATCTGACATGTTTTTAGCATCTTCAGCTGTGTATTTGGGCTGCCCCTCTTCTTCAATATCCTCTGGAGGAGTTGGACCTCCACCAGCTGGTTGGAATTTTCCTTCTTCTGCAAATTGCTGTAAAGCAGGGGTCATTTCTTTTGTTGTAACAACCCCATCTCCATCTGTATCAGCTTTATCAATTTCATCTGATAAAATTTGGGCTTCATCACTATTGACATCATAAGCATCCTCGAGGATTTTTGCTTTTTCATTACTTGCTTCACCTGCACCATTATCTTGTTGTATTTTTTCTGTTGATGCTTGATTTGTTTGGTTATTAATTTGGCTTTGATTTTCATTTTCTGAAGTTTTGCTATTATCAACTTTCTTATTCTTCTTATCCTCTAGCTTAGCTTCTTCTTTTTTTAGTTCTAAATCTTTATAACTACCGTATGCAAATAGAACTGCAACTCCCAAAATCGCGACAAGCGCAATAACAGCTATACTAGCTAAAATTTTCTTCAAATTCCTATCTCCATTCTATATTTAATTTATATTATTATATTAATTTATATTGCCATACTTTTCTACTGTTATTTTTAAAAAATAGTTTGAATTATTAATAAATATTATTTATATGTCCATTTCTTTCTTGCTTTCGGATTAAGTGGATGCATGATTTCATTGGTTTCTGGATTCATGAGTTGTTTCACTTTCTTCTTATGTGGTTTCAACATTTCTAATACTTCATTGACACGTGCTTCGACGACTGGTTTTTTAGCGTAAGCACCCCATGCTAATATTACTTCATCTGATTCTTTCACTGCTTTCATAATTTGAATATTTGTATGATTATCATAAGCATTTTCTTCTAAATGTTTGAGATTGAAAGGTGTTGTAATATTAGAGTATAGGTTCACAAAATGGATTGAACCAAATACATCCATTTCTGAAACTTTGTTCATAATCAGTTGTGTTGTTAGGTCAATATTGAGAATGCCATCATAGTGCGGATACATCGTGATGATTGTAAGTGTTTGTTTTTCACTGTCCCATGTCTTTGTTAGTAAGTAGCGGTGAGTTCTCTTTTCGTCAAATATTGCAGTAGTGACAAGTGTATTTGTGATATTTTCCATTGATTTTATCTCCTTAATATTCATTTGGTAATAACATGACGTAATAAGAAAGGTCTACATCATCTTCACGGATAATGTAGACCTTATTGATATTGATAGGTTGATTGATATTTGCCTTTTGAGTTTTCACATACGCCGGTCGTTCTTGTTTGTGTTTGATATATAATTGATTGCGATGTGTATTGAACTGGAATATATGAAAATAATCTACTAAGGTATTATCTTTGGTTTGTTCTTGTTCTCGCTCAGATACGAGTTGCCATAATTGGTGTTGTAAGATATTAGGTAAGTTGTTGGCGATACCCCGGGTGATATATCTATTCATAAGAGACTTCCTTTCGTTCTGACTCTTTCATCCAAATGATGATTTCACTTAGTATTGTAATGACTAATTGTGTAATTTTGATGTATTTATGCATATTATTGTCCTCCTGTTAGTAAGTATCGTTGATCCAAAAGAGGCATGATAGTGTTGTGTAGGTATAAGAAATCCATATCGTGATTTTCATCGATATAACCGATGGCTATGAGTTGTTTCTGATAGTAGAGAATGAAAGGATAGATATTACTTTCGTGAAGTGTGTCAGAGTAGTAGGTATTAGTCTGAAGTATTTTATTACTGAGTGGGCCAAGTCTTACATATTGATTGGGTAAGATATCATCAGCGATTTCCTCGATAGATTCACATTCCCACTTTTCATCTTTTGGCAGTTTGAATAAGTTGGTTATATAGTGCTTGAGTTGTTGTTCTAGTGTCATCATTATGACCTCCTGATGTGTTTGATGGATGTATGCATGTGATACATCATTTTGATAATATAAGTTTGAAATACCATTTGTTTCGCCTAGAAAGCCCACTGAAATATAGAAAATATCCCAATCGAAAGTCATGACAATTGTTGGTATGACAAGGAAATCCCGTTATCCCGCTCATTTCTCGGGAAATATAGCTATATATTTATATATCATTTGGATTTGTAGGTGTGGTTATGATTTACTTTTTTCTTTTTATATTATTTATTTATAAATAATAACGGGATTTTGGGATTACGCTTGCGTAATCCTTCTCCTACATGAAGTTAGCCAATCCCGTTACTATCCCACTTATATTTTATTTTGGGATGTTCTTTCGTCATATCAATATAAGCTTTATATTGAGTTATGACTGGTTAGCGTGTTGAAGATATTTGTTAGATGAGTGTTATTGAATGACGAAAGGACAGTACACTTGTCTTAAATTTGAAAGTAGAGTGTTTGAGGCAAAAATAAAGACGAAGTGCTGAGGAGCACTTCGTCGAGTGGGGTATCATTGAAAAGTTGTTTAATAATTTCATTATTGAGCTTGAGTGTGACATAGAACTGCTTTTTATGACTTCCATCTTTACGAATATCAATACGGTCAATGACCGTAAGGTATAATGCTTTGAGTTGTGCTTTATCCATTGATTCTACGTTTTGAAATATTTGTTGTAATAGGGCAGCGATTTGCTTCGTATCGTAAGATGGTTTTTCTTGGTTTTGTTGCTGCTTGAGTTGATTCATTTGGTTTGTGATATCATTCAGTTGTGTTTCATATTGATGAATGGTTGGTTTGAGCGTAGATGCTAAGTCTGGATTGTCTTCGATGGTTTGAATTAGATTTTTAAGTTTAGTGTTAATTTCATCAAATTGTTGTTGTTTATAAGCAATATCATGGTTAAGTGAAGCTACATCGATTTGATTTTCTTGATTAACACGTTCGACAACTTGCTTGAGAACTTTATCACTTTTGACTATTTCGAGTATTTGATCCATAACATACTTTTCGATAACATCAGCTCTAACACTATTGGCTGAACATACCTTTGATCCTTTGTTGCGAAAGTTACTACATGAATAATACCGAATGCGTTTTTTAGTACCGTCTTTGAGTGTGTTGGTTGTATTTGAAGCTGCATATGCTGCACCACATTTTTCGCAGAAAATTATTCCAGTTAACAGATTTGTCCCTTTACCATGTACCTGTGGCTTTTTGCTTACTTGCTTCTTACGTGCTTGGACTTTATCCCATAAGTCTTTGCCAATAATAGGGGAGTGCTTACCTTCAGCAATTACTGGATTATCATTCAATCCCTTACGACGCTTTTCATTCCAATCTTTGTATTTTGCGAATTGAATTTTGCCGATATAAAATGGATTTGAGAGAATATAAGTAATAGCTGAAATACTAAAAGGGTTGCCTTTTTTAGTTACATAACCTTTATGATTGAGTGCATTGGCTATTTTACGATAACCATGACCTTTGGCATAAGATTCAAAGATATATTTCACAATATTGGCTTCATGTTGATTAATCATCAGTTCGTGCTTACTATCTGGTATTTTGTCATATCCTATCGGCAAATTCCCCTGATAATAGCCTTCTTGTGCACGTCTGGTTTGACCCATGAATACGTTCTCGACAATGTTATTACGTTCAAATTCTGAGAAACTCGCAAGTATTTGTAACATGAGTTTACCAGAAGAAGTGTTGACTTCTATACGTTCAGACAAACTGAAAAATTCGACATTTTGTTTATGCAAATCTTCGACAATTTTGAGCAAATCTGATGTGTTACGTGCAAGTCGATTTGTTTTATACACCATAACACAATCTATATGACCTTCATTCGCATCATGTAACATACGTTGTAGTGCAGGACGGTTCATAGACTTTCCTGAAATACCACGATCAGCGTATATATCTTTGACTTCGAAATGATGGAAGTTACAATATTCTTTGATTTGATTGATTTGCCCATCGATACTATAACCCTCTGCACTTTGCATTTCTGTTGATACGCGGACATAGATACCGACACGTTTTTGTTTGAGTTGTTGCATGATTTTTCATCCTTTCTGATTAAGCAATCGATGATTGTGCTGTTTGATTGACGATGTTTAAGGGTTCATTTTTGAAATAGATACCCGTAAGTATTTTATTTTTAGTAATATGAATTTCATCAATGTAAGGGTACAACATGTTTAATGTGAAACGTTGTTGCATGACATTTTGTAAAGCCTTTTGAATTTGATGCGTATGGATTGATGTTATAGGTTTTGACTGTTGTCGAAATGATTGCGTTTGTTCTCTGAATGTTTCTGCATCAATTTTACCTTGGGCTAATTTTTCTATCAGTTGTTCTTGCGTGACTGTACTTTTAGCTTCTATGTCTTTTTGTTTTTTGAGTCGTTTTTGGATTGTATGGTTGATTTTTGAATACAGATGTTGATTTTGAAAGAAGTCTTGACATGTAGCTAAGACACTCGCTTCTAATGATTGTGCGTTGATTCCTTTGAATTCACAGACAAAACGAGATGCATTCATATTTTGGGGACAGACATAATAACGTAATGTACGGTGCTTTTTTCTAATTGTCATATTGGTAAGTGTTGAATTACAAAAAGGACATTTGATTTTTTGTTTGAGTCGATTAGCTGACGATGTCTGTTTGAGTTGTTTCTGTGACCGTATCGCTTGAGCTTTTTCATATATACTTGTCGAAACAATAGAAGGACACATGTTGTCATATTGTCCGTATTGATTAATGACTCGACCACAATAATTGGGGTTCATGATAATATTACGTACTTGATAGGGTTTACGATTGATGAATTTCTCGTCAGCTTCTAAGTACTGTGCAATTTTTTTATAACCATAGCCTTGAAGATAATAACTGAATACAGCTTTTACGGTTGGTGCCTCTGTGTTGTTTATCATGAAAGTACCGTTATGATAGTGATAGCCAAAGGGTGCATGGGTCGTAATCAGTTTACCTTGTTTTGCTTTTTCCCGAAGGCCATTTTTGACTTGTTCTCCAATATTATCTGATTCTAGTTCAGCCAAGCTGATGAAAATGTTGAGTTTTAGTCGATCGAATGCTTTATCCATGTCGAAGTAGCCATCATGAACGCTTAAGATATGAACATGATACTTTTGACACAATTTCATGAGTTTTAATGCATTTTTTAGGTTACGATGAAGTCGATTCAGACGATAGCAGCATAATACGTCACATTGTCCTTGTTGAATCAGTTCAATAATTTGTTGATAACCATTCCGCTTATCAGTGCGTCCTGATTGCTTATCGCTGTAAAAAGTGATTTGTT
This sequence comes from Staphylococcus sp. GDY8P120P, assembly GCF_017892065.1. NCBI lineage: Bacteria > Bacillati > Bacillota > Bacilli > Caryophanales > Staphylococcaceae > Staphylococcus > Staphylococcus sp. GDY8P120P. Next base: position 304,802 of record NZ_JAESKI010000013.1, read on the forward strand.
TAATACTGTGTTTTTTGGCTAGTGCTTTGATGGTCTGTTTCTGTGCTGCTAGAGATTGTTGTTTGAGTGTACTTTGACGTAAGTAACCAATGGCTTCTTCCATGTTATACACCTCCAAAAAGATAATATATATTTGTGAGCAAATTAGAATGAAAGGTCCAACGTGCTTTTAACACGTTGGACCGTAATGATTAATTATCGTTCTGTAGCTCTTCAACGACTAAATCAGCTAGTAATTCAATCAATTCATCCATTTTATCTACTCCAGTACTCATATCGATTTATGTTAATACTTTATTTAATTAAAAATCAGAATAATCTATGACATTAGACTTGATGAACTCTACATCTGGTATTGATTCTTCGAACTCTTGTTTAGTCTTATTTTGAACTCTTCCATTTTCTTTGTTTAGTCCAAGAATTGATGCATACTCTGAATCTAACTTTAAATGATAAAAGACAAGTGACTGTTTCTTGCCATAGTCATCTTTGACTGCTCTTTTCGTAGTTATTCGATCACGGTCAGATTCGATATATCCTTTATCCCTTAGTGCATTCACGACATTGTTGACATCTTGGAAATGATTCTCTATCAACATATTTTTAAATACAGATGCAATGATTTTGACTTCGATATACTCATCTTTTAAGGCAATTAGTCCATGGTTCTCCATCATATTCTTTAACGCTTTGTCATCAGAAAACTTACCACGGTTTTGTGCTACAAATTGCGTAATGACTTCGATCGCTTTATCTGCCAGTGATCGTTCAGAGACTGTATGAGCATGATAATCAATAAAGTAGTCTCTTATTTTAGCGATATCAATATCTGTAGGTAAAACATGACTGAGAATCTTGGCCGAAGTAGTGATAGCTGCATAGCGCTTAAACATACGAATACCAGTATTATTTATTTCATCCTTCAATTTATCTTTAAACCAATGATGTAATTCAAAAACGGATCAAAAAACAAAGGGCCCTAGAAACTAGGAGCACACTTACACAAGAACAATTGATAGATAAATTAGCTAAAGGAGCCATCGATGCAGAAACGTTCAGAAAACAATCTCAATCGTTACTTCAACAATCAAAACCAACACTATCAATAAATGAGCAACAAATTCAAAGGTCTTTTGAAAATGTAATTCAACAACACTTCACGTTAAGCATGTTATACCGATATATTGATGAAATTCATATTTCTAAAAACAAAAGCCTTGTGGGAATCTATTTCAAAAATGAACCGCTAAACATTGTAAACCAAGCTACGCAATCATCGATTGCTTAATTAATGAAAGGATGAAAAATATGAAAGAAATGAAAAGAAAATCTGTAGGATGTTATGTTAGAGTTTCAACAATTTCTCAAGACATTGATAAATTTAGTATTAATGGTCAAATTACACAAATAAAGGAATATTGCCAACAGGGAAATTATGAATTGCTATACTGATAATTAAAAGTACCCCCGATCGAACGAAAATATCTTTTTGATGACTATTAGTGATAATTGTAATTTTATCCATTAATAGATGAATGGATTGGAATAATACTAAGCCTATTGCTATTCCACCGAGTAAAATTACCCACCCGCCTAATTCAATACTTTCCGGAATCATTTCAAAAAATAATAAGCCAATTATAAGGCCTGCACATAATGAATAAATAAAGCCATGACCACTTTGAAAACCTTCCATTATCCAAGCGAGTCCACCGCCAACACCAATTCCAAGTGCGGAAGCTAACGCCCGATCATCCATACTGCACTCATCCCACTATTCTTAAAAAGGCTTTGTTTATTTTACTCTAAAAAATCAAAACAAAATATATGAATTCATATTAAATATTATTTGATTCTTTATTCAGATTGTTATATCATATATATGAACATATATTAATATATGTAGATAAATAGTGATTATTATATATAAGGTTTTGAATTGAAACCTAAAGTGAGGGAAGGATAATGGAAGAAAAAAAGGAATTAGAGGAAGTAAATAATAAGGACTTAGATGATGAAACATTATTTGTCGTATCGCAAACATTTAAAGCGTTAGGTGATCCTACGAGAATCCGGATTCTCCATTTGCTCTTTTATAAGGAGTATTCGGTAAACGGTATTGCTGAAACGCTACATCTTAGACAATCAACAGTTTCCCATCAATTGCGGTTCTTGAAAAATTTACGGTTAGTAAAATTCCGAAGGGAAGGCACAACATTGTTTTATTCCCATGATGATGAACATACTATGAATATGCTAAAACAGGCGATCGATCACGCCTGTCATCACTAGTATTCCGTAAACCAGTAATGAGTGTTAATAATAATTCACGTCATTAATATTGTTATATGAAAAGGGGATTTTGCAATGGATATGGAAAACAAAAAAACAGAATGGAAAGCGTTGTATGATATCTCGAAGGAAAGTGAGATGGGTGTAGCAGAGAGGGTTAGTGAATACGGTTGATAAATTCATAGGATGTATTATTGGATACAAAAAGTTTGGATGTGGTCAATTAACGTCCTGGTTTAGTAAAGCTTACTGCGAATATATTGGAACCCGATATATCATATTTATTTAGAAAGGTGATAGAAATGAAAAATATTCAAGAGCAACAAGCACACGAAAGTCATAGCCACGATCATAGTCATGATCATGATCACGGAAAAATGCCAATTATTTCATATTTTATTGGCTTAGTGTTGGCTATAATTGGGCTTTTTTTAAGTGATGCAAATTTATTAATACAAAACATCTTATTTTCAATTGCCACAATCACAGCCGGCTACCATGTAATTATTCTCGAAGGAATTGGAGAGACAGTTGAAAATACTAAATTAAAGGGAAAATTCACTCCTAATTCTCATATTCTAATGGGATTAGCTGCAATCGGGGCTTCTCTGATAGGGAGTTTTTGGGAAGGAACCCTTTTGATACTTATTTTTTCCGGCGCTCATTTTCTTGAAGATTACGCTGAAGGAAGAAGTAAAAGAGAAATTACTAAGCTACTCGAAATGAACCCAACGACAGCTAAATTAATCCTACCTGATGGAAACACAAAAATTGTTGATGTCAGTGAATTAAAAGTTGGAGATCAACTCCAAGTGCTGAACGGTGATCAAGTTCCAATTGATGGGATTATTTTATCCGGTACTACCTCAATTGATGAATCTTCTATTAATGGAGAAAGTATACCGAAAGAGAAGTCTAACGGTGACGAAGTTTTTGGAAGTACGATTAATGGAACAGGTACTTTTACTATGGAAGTCACTAAGGAAAACAAGGATACTGTATTCTCTAAAATTTTACAATTAGTTAGTCAAAACCAAGATAATCAAACAAAAGCTGCCAGTATCATTCAAAAATTCGAGCCTAAATATGTTAATATAGTTTTAATCGCAATACCATTAGTAATGTTACTTGCTCCTTTTCTATTTGATTGGACATGGTCGCAAAGTGTTTACAGGGGATTAGTGCTTTTAGTCGCAGCTTCACCGTGTGCTTTGGCAGCAGCTACTGTATCTGTAACATTGTCTACAACATCTAACCTAGCTAAAAAAGGCGTGCTTTCAAAAGGAAGTACTTACCTATCACAATTAGCGGATATAGATGCAATTGCCTTCGATAAAACAGGAACCCTTACGAACGGAGAACCTAAAGTAACAAATTACTATTTCACTCATTCTGTGAACGAAGAAAATATTATTGATATTATAGTCGCCCTTGAAAAGGAATCCAATCACCCACTCGCTAATGCTATTTTAGAAAAATTTGAAGTTAAAAATAAAATAGACATCGAAGTTACTAATCAAATTGGAAAAGGTCTGACAGGAGATTATAATGGAAAAAATTATCGTATTGGTAAGCCTACTTCTTTTGAAAGTGCTTCTGAAGAGTATACCCAGTTCAATCATGATTGGGCATCAGAAGGAAAGACGGTTGTATACGTAGCAGAAAATGAAGAAGTTATTGGGATTATAGCTCTAATGGATATTCCGAATGAGCATGCTAAAGAAACAGTTAATTACTTTAAGAAACTTGGTATCCACACGACTTTAATTACTGGTGATTCGGAAATGACGGGAAAAGCTGTAGGCGAACAATTGGGAATAGACGAAGTTATCGCTAATGTAATGCCTGAAGATAAATCCAGAATTATAGAAGAACAAAAAGAAAAATTTGGAGTTACTGCCATGGTCGGAGATGGTGTGAACGATGCACCGGCCCTTGTTAATGCTGATGTTGGTATAGCTATGGGGGGCGGTACTGATGTGGCAGTAGAAGTATCTGATTTGGTTTTAATGCAGAACAATTTATCTAAATTAGTACAGTCTCATAAAATTTCCTCAAATATGGGTCGTGTTATTAGGCAAAATATTATTTTTTCAATGGCAGTTGTTGCCTTTTTAGTTGTCGTTAGTTTGTTAGGATTAACTGATATTACAATCAGTGTAATTGTTCATGAAGGAAGTACTTTAGTTGTTATACTAAGTGGACTTCGATTATTAAGATCTAAATAATGAACGAATCGATTGACATGAATGAACTTTGAAGTGTGGATTCTACAATGCTCCCATAACATTGGACACTAAAAAACAGAGCAATCTAATAAAGATGTTATGAGTAAAAACAATGCCTTGCATACCGTTTTTATCATACGGGCGGTCAAATAAGCAATTAAAGAGCATGGGAAGCATAAAATCATAAACAGTGACTTAAGGCAGCCAGTTTACATTCAAAAGTTAAATTGACTGTATTAAAAGTTTCGAAACGATTAATATCCGTATGGGGGCAAGCGTCGAGCCAAAGATAATGCCAGGACAGAGCGTCTTTTTCCGTTCTTTTAAGTGGGAAAGGTTTTACCTTCTCTAGGCCAAGACAGTCCCAGAGCTAAAAGGGCCAGTTGCTCTTTTTGGGCGTTTGTGAACGGTAATCGCAGGAAGGGGATTTTCCCAACCGCACCTGGTTTTCCATCACAATAAAGTTGGCGGCATTTGTTCTGATATTCTTGGGAATACTTACACTATGAATGGCCGTATTAAGTGATACAGGAGCTGCTATTATTGTAATACTGAATGCTCTCCGCCTTTTGAGGGTAAAAGAATAAAAGTAAGGATAACTAGGTAAAGCTGTTCAATCAAAAATTGAACAGCTTATTTTTCATCAAAATCAAAAACGTTTATTATAATACCTACACTTGTTCTGTTAAACGTACCGATTTTTTAACCTTATTGTATCAGTAATATCTTGAAACGAAGTAAGCGACTAAAATTTCTCTTTTATCATACGTTTATAAAAATACACTTTTAAGAACGGTTTGAAAATTTTTGAAATAGATCAAAATAATCTTCTGGTTAAAAAACCTGTAGATATGATTTCTCTCTTAAATTTTTGTTTGATTAGATTAGACCCTAATAAGACGCATTCAACATGTCTACACGTGAATTTAGTCTTTGAAAATGTAAGGACCATTATTATTATAAAAACCCTAGTATAAAACGATACGCTGAAGCGTATCACAAATAATTTAGCTGAAGTTTTTACCATGTTTAAAAAGATATAGTAGTAGATTTATCAGTTCAAAAAACATGACTTAGTTGCTATTCAAGCGAATTTTTATAATGATAAAATTGTTGAATCAGAGATAAAAATTGTACATTATTTATCTTAAAACTAAAGTTTTGAATGGAAATAATTATTGATTTTAGTTATTTCCATTTTTTTATATGAAAAAGGAAACTAATAATAATCTGACAATATGGTAATGTTACAGTAATAGATATAGATAAAGGTGGAAAATATTATGAGCGAATTATTAAAGAGAAAAGATTTAATGCAATTGTTGAAAATAAATGATGGCACCTTTCGAAATTGGAAGAAAGCCGGAATGCCAATAGTTAAAGCGCAGAATGAAGAGTTCTTTGATCTAGAACAAGTAAAGCGTTGGCATAAAAAGGTAACAGAAGGAATTGATAATCTCATAATTGATAAAAAGTATGACAATAATACGATTAGTGATGTATTCAAATGTTCGCAGCAGGGAGGAATGCGACGTTCTCATTTAACTAATACACTAGTCTTATTCTCGAACCATAAAAATGATGTTTATAGAGATCATACAGTAATAGATGATGAAGGAAATGAAACATTGCATTATACAGGTATGGGTCAAAAAGGTGATCAAGATATTGAGCATGGTCAAAATAAGACTTTAAACCATTCTGAAGATATAAGTATTAAAGTATATCTGTTTGAATCATTTATTTCGGGCGAACATATATTTCGTGGAGAAGTGAGGTTGTATGATAAACCATATACTACAGAGCAACATGATAGAATGGTTTGGGTCTTCCCGCTAACTTTTAATAACAGTGAATATTATATCCCAGGAAATATTTCGGATGAAAAGTATAGAGAACAGGCGAATCTAATAAATAAACTCAGTGACAATGATATCTATGAACGTGCTATAAAGGTGAAACAAGTGGGAAGAAAAGAAGCGGTTACTAAAGTGTATGCCAGAAATATCCATGTGGCTGCACATGTTAAAAATAGGTCTAACGGCTATTGTGATTTATGTAATAAACCAGCTCCGTTTAAGGATCGAAATGGGAGAGCATATCTTGAATGTCATCATGTAGATTGGCTAGCCAACGGTGGGAAAGATAGCATCGATAATGCTGTTGCTTTAGACCCTAATTGTCACAGGAAAATGCATGAATTAGATTTAAAATCTGATGTGAAATTTCTGAAAGATAGACTAAATTATTATCAAAGTAAGAATTTATAGAAATTTTAATTGTTTGATTAACTTAATAGAATATTATTAATATTTATAGTCATTATGAATTTTTTCAGAATATTGCTAAAATAAGGTGATGAACTTAATTAAATAAGGGTGAGATAAAATGGCGAATTTAGTTAATGATACTTTATCAGCATGGTTACTTGTAGAATCTTTACAACCTAGTGAAGTTAAATACGACAAGGGAAGCACTTTACCTAAAAGTAATTTTCAAAATAATGAACAACAAAAGCAATTACAAAGCTTTGATGATTATTATGATATATCGAATGACGAACGATATACAATTGCAGAGCAATCTCAAAAATACGGTAAAAGAATATTTCGTTTATATAGAAATTGCTTTTACTATAAAGAAATTGATAATGAAATTCAAAATATTTTTAACGATAACACAGAAATTTTCAACCCAAATGAAAAGCGTTGTTATGGCTATACATTCCAAACTGATGAAAATGGAAAAGTAATAACAGACAGTCTACATATTCCCATGATTATGAGTGCACTTAAAGAAATCAGAAATAATAAGAGCGCAAATATAGAACAAATATTTAATGACTCTAAACGTAAATTTCAACAAAGATTTAACGAAATTATTGCAGATGAGCCTATTAACAAAGATAAACTTAAGCGATTGGATGCAACATATCGTGACTTTTTTGCTGTACTTATTTCTGAAACAAATGGCATATTCAAACATTATTTTGTGATTGAATATGTTAAAAATAATGAATCTCCAGACCCTAATTTTAATAGTTTCTTTATTGGTGATATAGAAAGAGCTCGTAAAGACCCTAATCAAACTTTGAAAGCTTATATTGGAGGTATAAATGGTGAAAAGCGTATTGAAGTAGATGAGAATAAAGAAATATTCGATGAGTTTTTACACCCGGCAAACTTACCAGACGGTCGTTGGCCATCTCAAATTGAACATAAATTATATTTAATGCAACAATTAGCTGTAAACCAAATAACAAGTAGTAAAGAACATATTAGTACAGTAAATGGCCCTCCAGGAACAGGGAAAACGACTTTATTAAAGGATATCTTTGCACACTTGGTTGTTGAGCGTGCTAAAGCCTTTGCAGCTTTGGATGAACCACGAGATGCATTTGAAAATTTTAAAATACATGAAACAGATACTTCTCCTATTAAAGTGTTAAAAGAGGAATTTTCTAAATTTAAAATGGTAGTTGCATCAAGTAATAATGGTGCTGTAGAAAACATATCTAAAGATTTACCAAAAATGGAAGAAGTAGCTCGCGATCATGAAGGTAAAGTGTTTCCAGATTATGAACTAGCTTATAATAAAGCGATCGATGAATTGAAAAGCTTTAGCACGATTGCATCTCGATTAATAGGAGAGCCAGCGTGGGGATTATTTTCAGGTGTGTTTGGAAAAGGTGACAATATCAATAAAGTAATGAATCAAATTCTTAATAATGATTCAAATAATAGTGATTCAAAATTTGACGATCCGCACACTTCATTTGTGAAGTTGTTGCAAAATGAAAAAAATAGTCTTAGTTATAAACAACTTATGAAAAAATGGAGAGATTGTACGAAAGATTTTGGTAAAGAACTCAAAAAAGTGAAAGAATTAAAAGAACTATCAATTGAAGCATATAATAAATACAAAGAAAATGAAAAATTATTAAATAAAGAAAAAGAATTAGAATCAGAAATAGAAATGTTGAAAGAAAGTTTAAATCAAAACCGTAATAATTTATCAAGCAAAAACAGTGAATTAGAGGATGTAAAAAATAATTTTCAATATATAGAGCAACAAATTGAAACAATTGATGAAATGATTCAAACATATAACCCCAATAATATATTTAAGAAAATGAAGTCATGGTTAAACCAAACTACTACTAATAATCTAGATAAGTGTAAAGAAGATAAAATAAAATTATTAGAAGAAAAAAAGTCTTACCATACAAAAATAAATGATTTACAAAAATGTATAAAAGAGATAAGTAATAATAATAAAGATTTTGAGCAAAAGATAAAGAATAACGAAGAAAAAATAAATGAGTGTAATATTAAATTGAGTCAAGTCCAGACTCCT
>NZ_JAESKI010000014.1:0-4230 GCF_017892065.1 Staphylococcus sp. GDY8P120P
TATCGACTACATGGAAGATGACGGTTTTACAAGATTAGATTTAGCTTTTGATTTTGAAGATGATTTGAGCGACTATTACGCAATGACTGATAAAGCAGTTAAGAAAACTATATTTTATGGTCGTAATGGTAAACCAGAAACAAAATACTTTGGGGTACGTGATAGCGATAGATTTATTAGAATTTATAATAAAAAACAGGAACGTAAGGATAATGCAGATATTGAAGTTATTTCAGAACATCTATGGCGTATAGAAATTGAATTGAAACGAGACATGGTTGATTATTGGAATGATTGTTTTAATGATTTACATATTTTAAAACCTGATTGGACAACACCAGAAAAAGTAAAAGAGCAAGCAATGATTTATTTGTTACTGAATGAAGAAGGCACATGGGGAAAACTTGAAAGGCATGCTAAATATAAATACAAGCAATTAATTAAAGAAATATCTCCAATTGATTTAACTGAATTAATGAAATCGACTTTAAAAGCTAACGAAAAACAATTGCAAAAGCAGATTGATTTTTGGCAACGTGAATTTAGATTTTGGAAATAATATTTAAAGATGAGAGGAGTCAATAATGGAGGAACCAAATAAGCAAATTGATAATGTTTTAATAGAATTGAAACGATTGTTTTCAAAAGATTTATTAGGAGTCTATTTATATGGTTCTTATGTTAAAGGGGGTTTAAAAAAAGATAGTGATGTTGATTTTCTAGTGATAATAAATAGAGATATGACTAAAGAAGAAAAAAGAATATTAATTTCGAAAATTATGCCTATCTCTAAAGAAATTGGTGAAGATACAAGTTTAAAATATATAGAATTAACTGTGCTTAATTATCATGAAAATGAAAATTGGTCTTATCCACCTATTGAAGAGTTTATCTATGGGGAATGGCTTAGAGGAGATTATTTAAATTATTTTATTCCAGAAAAGAATAATAACATTGATTTAACAATATTATTATATCAAGCCAAGCTTTCTTCAATATCAATTTATGGCGAAAATAATATTAATAACTTAATTCCTGATGTTCCATTTATTGATTTACAAAAAGCTATAAAGGAAAGTTCTAAAGAATTGATAAAAGATTTTTATGGTGATGAAACAAATGTTATTTTAACCCTTTGTCGTATGATCGTAACTTATGAAACAGGTAAGTTTTATTCAAAAGATTTAGCTGGCAGTATGATAATAGAAAATTTAGCAATTGAAGAAAATAATTTAATAAGTTTAGCTATTTCTAGTTATAAAAATGGTAATAGCGTTGATTGGGAACTTTTTCCTGTTAAGAGTGTCATTAAAAAACTTTATGCTTATTTGAATTATAAATTATGATAATAGCTTTTGTAATATTTACAATATCCAGTATTCCTTAAATTTTGAAAAAGAAAGTAAGTAGTTGAATATGTTGTTTTAGTTTTGATCTTTATGTTTAACAACCACTATTTTTGGTTGCTGATGTTTTGATTTTGAATTTGGTTTTGAACTTATGGACTGATTTATTCAGTCCATTTTTTGTGCAGGCACAAAAACATGTTTTAGCCTCGCAGAGCATACGGTTTAACGACTTATTGAAAAATAAGTCTAGTATGTTAGACTTAAAGTATTAAATTACTTAACTAACCTTATTGTTGAGGAGTGAATTATATATGTCGTATTCAATTATTAGAGTTTCAAAAGTTAAAACAGGAACAAATACAACAGGCATACAAAAACATGTTCAAAGAGAAAATAATAATTATGAAAATGAAGATATAGACCATAGTAAAACTTACTTAAATTATGATTTGGTAAATGCTAATAAACAGAATTTTAATAACTTGATTGATGAAAAAATTGAACAGAATTATACAGGTAAACGAAAAATTAGAACAGACGCGATTAAACACATTGATGGTTTAATTACATCAGACAATGATTTCTTTGATAATCAAACGCCAGAAGATACAAAGCAGTTTTTTGAATATGCTAAAGAGTTTTTAGAACAAGAATACGGTAAAGATAATTTATTATATGCGACAGTTCACATGGACGAAAAAACTCCACATATGCATTATGGTGTTGTTCCTATCACTGATGACGGTAGATTAAGTGCGAAAGAAGTTGTAGGGAATAAAAAGGCGTTAACAGCGTTTCAAGATAGATTTAACGAATATGTTAATCAACGTGGGTATGATTTGGACCGAGGACAATCAAGACAAGTTACAAATGCTAAACATGATCAGGTAAGCCGATATAAGCAAAAAACAGAATACCATAAGCAAGAATATGAGCGTGAGAGCCAAAAATTAAGCCATATACAACAAAAAAGCAGTGAGTTGATAGAACAATACCAAAAATCATTAGAAACGCTTAAAAAGCCTTTAAACGTCCAATATGAACATGAAACTGAAAAAGTAGGTGGATTGTTCAACAAAGAAATACAAGAAACAGGGAATGTTGTAATAAGCCAAGAAGAATTTAATAACTTTCAGAAACAAATACAAGCAGCACAAACGATTACAGAAGATTATGAGTATATTAAGTCAGATAAAGCTCTGAATGACCTAAAAAACGAAAATAGTAAGCTTAGAGAAGAAAACAAGGATATGTCTGAAACTTTAGCAAGAGCAAATGAGTTTATAAAAGACCTCAAAAAACACCTTGATAATGCGCTTAATGTTATTAAAGTTATTAGAGAGATTTTTGAGAAGTTAGAGCAAGCTATTGGTAGAAATAAATATAGAAATTTAATGAATGATGTGAGTAGAGATAATGCTCCTATGATAAAGGCAATACAAATGTTTGATAAACAAATACACCCTGAAGAATATCAAGAAGAAAAGAATACGCAAAAACGTGATAGGGGTAGAGGTAGATAAATAAAAACGCCACTCTAAAAATAGAATGGCGTTCAAAATCTTAAAAGAATTGTTTTAAGTATATCTAATTTAATTATACCCACGTTTATGCCGAGAAAACTTTTTGTCTTAAAGAGTCCTTAACTTAGACTTAAAGCGACAGCGGTCGATAGCGTCAGCTATTAACCCGACCGACTGACAGCTTTTAGGATTGTTAAGGACGCAAACTTTAAGACCAAAAGGAAATTGGAATAAAAAAATAAATTGAGTTAATGGTTTAGGTTTTAGGGCTAACTTCACGAAGTGATCTGTTAGCCCTGTTTTTGTATTTTGGCTTAGAATTTATCAAATTTAGTTGGAAAAAGGGGGACTACTACGACCCCCCCTTTTAAGTGCCGAGTGCCAATTCCGAGATTGTGAAGTGTTTAGACCTTTAATGCCAATGGATTCAACGATTTTTCACAAAGCTACATTTAGGCTACATTTTAGGGACTTTATGAGTTATTGTATAGAAATCTCTAGACATATATGTATAAATGGAATAAAATAAACTTATTAATAGTTAGAAATGGGGAGTAAAAATGGTTCGTACAAAAGTAGGTATAACTTTAACTGAAGATACTTTGAAAAGACTTGAAGAAATTGCAGAACAAATGGGTTTAACTAAATCTCAGGCTATTTCTATGTTGGTTAATAAAGAATATTTGAGTAAGTATCAAGACAAAGATAAAGTATTTAAGGCATAAAAAAATGACTTGATCTAATTAGGAACTAATTAGACCAAGCCATTTGATAGTGTTATATTAATAACAAAATAAAAAAAAGAAGTCGCTCACGCCCTGACCAAAGTTTGTGAACGACAAAACCGTAATAAAATATAAGAATTATGTTTTATTAATTTGTATATCTAGATATTAAACGATTTAAGTTTATTCTTCAAGATATATATTTGGGTGAGCGACTTCTTAAACAAAATTAAGGAGTCGATTTTTTATGAGTAAAAAAGAACAAGAAATCTATTCAAAACAAGTTACATCAGGGGAAGTGCAAAATTACTCCTTAACCGGCTACTCTAATAGCCGGTTAAGTGGTAATTTTTTTACCACCCCTCAACCAGAATTAAGTTTTGATGCTATGACAATCGTTGGGAATTTGAACAAAGCCAATGCTAAAAAGCTGTCTGATTTTATGAGTATTGAGCCACAAATAAGACTTTGGGATATACTTCAAACAAAGTTTAAAGCTAAAGCACTTAACGAAAAAGTTTATATCGAATATGACAAAGTAAAAGCAGATAGTTGGGATAGACGTAATATGCGTGTTGAATTTAATCCTAATAAACTCACACATGAAGAAATTAACAAAACATTATCGACTAC
>NZ_JAESKI010000015.1:0-3577 GCF_017892065.1 Staphylococcus sp. GDY8P120P
GAAAAAGTTTATATCGAATATGACAAAGTAAAAGCAGATACTTGGGATAGACGTAATATGCGTGTCGAATTTAATCCAAATAAACTTACACATGAAGAAATGATTTGGTTAAAACAAAATATTATCGACTACATGGAAGATGACGGTTTTACGAGATTAGATTTAGCTTTTGATTTTGAAGATGATTTGAGCGATTACTATGCTATGTCAGATAAAGCGTTGAAAAAAACCGTTTTTTACGGAACAAGTGGCATTGCAGAAACAAAGTACTTTGGTTCTCGTGATAGTGATAGATTTATCAGAATTTATAACAAGAAAAAAGAGCGTAAAGATAATGCAGATGTTGAAGTTATGTCTGAACATTTATGGCGTGTAGAAATTGAACTAAAACGAAATATGGTTGATATGTGGAATGGGTGTTTTGACGATTTGCATATATTAAAACCTGATTATACAACAATCGAAAAAGCTACAGAACGCCACACAATTATGGCGTTGTTGTTTGATGAGAATGAGTGGGGAAAATTAGAACGTAGAAGAAAATACAAAATGCGTAAACTTATGACTGAAATATCTCCAATTGATTTAACGGAATTAATGAAATCGACTTTAAAAGCGAACGAAAAACAATTGCAAAAGCAGATTGATTTTTGGCAGCGTGAATTTAGATTTTGGAAGTGAATTAAATTTTATACACGTAAGTGATCATAAAATTTATGAACGTATAGCAACCACATTTTTGGTTGCTTTTGTTTTGATTTTGAATTTGGTTTTGAACTATGAGTGGCTAACATTTTGCCACTCATTTTTTGCGTAAGCAAAAACATAAAGGGTATGGGATATAATCCCATCAAGTACGGCGTGCTAGAACGAAGTGGATAGCAAAGCCAGTGCTTGCCAAACCACAATATTACTTGATATTTTGTTGATTATCATATAATCTACAAACATAGAGAGTAATAAATTTCGAAGAAACGTGGTGGGATTAAATGAGTGAACATGATAATAATTTGGCTAGCGATTTGTCTGTTGGGGGAAACCATCAACCCAACCGCAAAGAGCCAAAACAAATTAGTTTCAGAGTGAACGAAGGCGAATATGAAAAGTTAAGGTCATCTGCCGAAACTTTGAATATGAGTGTGCCGAATTTCGTTAAGAAAAAGGCACAAGGCAGTCGATTGGTAGCGCCTAAATTAGATAAAGAGACGCGACAATTGATTGTTAAAGATTTAGGCAGTATGGGGGCAAATGTAAATCAGATTGCGAAATGGTTTAATCAACATAAAGAACAAGCAGTGAATTTACCTGAACAAAAATATGATGATTTAATTAAGCAATTTGATGACTTTAAAAAGGAGTTGCATGAGATATGGCAACAGCTAAAATAAGCTCAACAAAATCAACATCAAGAGCTATTAATTACGCAGAGAAACGTGCAGAAGAAAAAAGCGCTTTGAATTGTGATATAGATTATGCGAAAAGCAGTTTTAAAGCAACACGTGAAATGTATGGCAAAACAGATGGCAACGAAGGGCATGTAGTTATTCAGTCTTTTAAGCCTAACGAAGTAACGCCAGAACAATGTAATCAATTAGGTTTAGAGTTAGCCGAAAAGATAGCACCTAATCATCAAGTTGCCGTATATACGCATAACGACACAGACCATGTTCATAATCATATTGTGATTAATTCAATTGATTTAGAAACTGGCAAGAAATTTAATAATAATAAAAAAGCACTACATGATATTCGACAAGCGAATGATGAAATATGTATTTCACATAATCTATCAATTCCCGACAGACAGGCACAAATTCGGTACACACAGGCAGAACAAAACATCATAGATAAATCAGATAATGATAAAGCTTCATGGAAAAATCAAGTAAGAATGGCGATTGAAGAAACGAAAGAACAATCAACAGACTTTGATGATTTTAAGAAACGTTTAGAAACCAAAGGGGTTGAAGTTGCTCGCGTAACGAATAAAACAATCACGTATTTGCACATAGAAGAAAATAAAAAAGTACGTGGGAATAAGTTAGGCGAAGATTATGAGAAGGGAGAGATAGTGAATGCCATTAACAAACAGAAACAATCCCAAGAACAACCAGTCAGAAAACCAAATGTCGACTTCGCAGAATTTGAACGAAGAAACAAAGAAAAACGAAATCAACGAGAACTTGATAAAGCAAAACAAACTCATAGCCGAGAGAATGAACATGCTAGAAGAGAACAACGAGAACAGAAACAAGAAGATAGACCAACTCATAAAACAAACCGAGAACGTGGCAGAGGCTTATCACTCTAGCTTAGAAAATAATAATCAAAAGTTTGTAGATATATTAAACAAAAAATTAAGTGAAGTTGATAAAGACAATGTGTTAGAAACAATCACAAAAGAAACGGAACAAGCACATCAAAAAAATAAGCAAATGTTAGAAGAAACACAGGAATTACAGAATAAATTAAGAAAGCAATTCAAGTGGTTTAAATCAGGGATAATAGCCTTGTTTGTCGCATTTTTAGCTTTTGCTATTTTAAGTACTTTATTGGACGGTGCTTTTGATGCTTTTGGTATTATACAAGCGTACGATAATCTAAATCACACGATAAAGCACTCAGAGACTATATGGGGCAATTTATGGTATATAGCTTATTTAATACCATATGTATTACTTGCTGGCTTTGTATATAGCTTATATTGGCTTGCAAGTAGAATTATATAGTTTTATACCTAAAAAATGCTAAATGCTTTAAATACCCCCTTAAATTGCAAAATAAGACTATTTGAGATAGGACACGTATTTATGCCGAGAAAACTTATTGGTTGGAATGGGCTATGTGTTAGCTAACTTGTTAGCGAGTTGGTTGGACTTGAATTGGGATTAATCCCAAGAAAGTACCAACTCAACAACACATAAAGCCCTGTAGGTTCCGACCAATAAGGAAATTGGAATAAAGCAATAAAAGGAGTTGAAGAAATGAAATTCAGAGAAGCCTTTGAGAATTTTATAACAAGTAAGTATGTACTTGGTGTTTTAGTAGTTTTAACTGTTTACCAGATAATACAAATGCTTAAATAAAAAAAGACCTGATCTAATTAGACCAAGTCTTTTGATAGTGTTATATTAATAAACAAATAAAAAGAAGTCGCTCACTCCCCGTCCAAAGTTTGTGAATGCGACTTACCTAAATAAAATATAAAGAGTTATGTTTTATTATTTTTTGTATATCTAGATATTAAACGATATAGGTTTATTCTTCAAGATATATATTTGGGTGAGCGACTTCTTAAATTAAATTAAGGAGTCGATTTTTTATGAGTAAAGAAAATACTTCAAATGACTTACGAAATAAGGACTTAGACAATTTTTCTAAAACCGGCCTCTCTAATAGCCGGTTAGGTGTACATATTGATGACACCCCCCACCCAAAATTAAGTTTTGATGCGATGACAATCGTTGGGAATTTGAACAAAAATAATGCTAAAAAGCTATCTGAATTTATGAGTGTAGAGCCACAAATACGACTTTGGGATATGCTTCAAACAAAACAAGAAAAAGTTTATATCGAA
>NZ_JAESKI010000016.1:0-42299 GCF_017892065.1 Staphylococcus sp. GDY8P120P
AAATTGAGTTAAATGATATTGCAGAGTCAGGATTTGAACAACTTGTAAACGATAAATCACAAGCAAAAATTCTCGTTAAATTATAATATAGGTTATAAAAACTAACGAAAGGAGAATCTTCAAATTAGAGATTCTCCTTTCATTAGTTTTCTTCCTGTGATTATTTGTTTTTACTACTTCATTTTTATTATTCTATATACAGTAGAACGACTCACTCCTGTTTGTTTAGCAATATCTTCGCCAGTAAGTTTTTGCTCATCATATAAGAATTTAATCTCTCTTTTTTTATGATCTGGTAATGATGGTCTTCCACCTTTTCTCCCTCTAGCTCTTGCTGCTTCTAATCCTTTTTTCGTACGTTCACTTAATAAGTTAGCTTCAAGTTCAGCAAATGCACTCATCATAGTAAAGAACATCTTGCCCATCGCATCTTTGGTTGATACGTTCATATCTATAATATGTAAATCAATACTATTATCATCTAACCATTGAGATAACTCAATTAATTGCTTGGTTGTTCGGCCAAGACGATCTAGTTTATAGATAACTAAAATATCGCCTTCACGTAAATAATCTAAGCATTTATCAAGTTCCGTTCGTTTCGTTTTGCGACCACTCGCTTTCTCGCTAAAGATACGTTCACAACCATATTCCTCAAGTGTATCAATCTGTCCATCAAGACTTTGATCTTGCGTTGATACACGTGCATAACCAATTTTAGCCATTTGAATACCACCTCTTTTAATCGTTTTATGAGTACTTACTAATGAAATCTAGTTCTCGATGCAAATAAACGCGGCTCTCATCGTCTGAAAACTCATATTTTTTGGTATTTATGATACATTGATTATAACACAAGTTTTTAGACTTCGATATCCAAGAAAAACCTCTTAATATTAAGTTAAGAGGTTTTGTATCAAAAACGACCATTTATGTCACTATTTAAAGGAATAACAAATACAATCAAATGGTCATTTGACTATAATGTTTGAGTAGATCACAATAATAACCAAGTGGAGTTGATAGGCTCCCTTAAAGTACAAGCAAGACACTTGAAGAAGAAAAATGTATTATACTTGACCGCGTACTATGGTACGCGGTTTATTATTATTTAGAGGTGAACTATGTGAGTTATCGTATTACTGCATTTGCAGAAAAATGTGGGGTAAATAAAGAGACGATTAGATATTACGAACAAAAAAATTTATTACAAGAACCTTCCCGAACGAAAGCTGGTTATCGGATATATTCAGATGATGATGTTAAGCGTGTATGGTTTATTAAACGGATGCAAGAGCTTGGTTTTTCTTTAAGTGAAATCCACAAGTTGCTTGGTGTTGTAGATAAGGATGATGTGCGGTGTTCGGATATATATGAGTTCGTTTCTCAAAAAGTTGATGAAGTACAACAACAAATTAGAGATTTAATGCGTGTTGAGAATATGTTGAATGATTTAAAAGAATGTTGTCCGAATGAAGAATATTTATATTCTTGCCCTATTATTGAGAAAATGTTTGAGGGTTAAAATCAACTTTTTAGCAGGTGATGTAAATTGACTGTACAAAAGCGAAAAAATGTAAAGGATAATGATAAATTATTGTTTTTAGGAATACCAGCATTGTTGGTTCTATGTTGCGCTTTACCAATCCTTTTAATTGCAATTGGATTGAGTTCTATGGGTGCTTTCTTAATAGGAAAACAAGTTTGGATATTTGGTGCTGTTTTGTTAATTGTCGGACTGATTATGTTGGTAAAAAGAAGAGGTAGTCGTAATACATGTCAGTCGGATTGTTGCCATTCTAAATTCAGTGAAACAGAAGAAAAAGGGGGGGAGTGATTTGAAATCAATATTGTTCTTTAAAAGATTTTATTATCAGCTCTCATTATTGTAAGCCTCTCAGCATGTGGAATATCCAATGGAACCAACACGATAAACAATGAAAAAACACAACCAATAAGTTCCGAGAAGCCAACACTCATTTATTTCATGGCATCTTGGTGTCCGACTTGTGTAGCAGGGGAAAAGGTATTTAAACAGATTCATAATAAATATGGGAACAATGTTCAACTTATAACTGTTGATATGGATCCCCTACAAGATACAGAACAAGATTTAAAGGATTTCCAACGTCAATATGGTGGAGAATGGACACATTTAATCGATAAAGAATATGAACTCACTAAAAAGTATAAAGTAAAACAATTGGAAGAAGTTTTTTTAATAGATAGCAATCAAGAAGTTATATATCACGCGGTTAACCCTTCCTTCGATGATTTACAAAAGGAACTAACACGTATTGGAGTGAGTAGTTCATGACGTTTCCCTTTATATTTATTTTTTCAGCAGGAATAGTTGCTGCGTTTAATCCTTGCGGGATTGTTATGTTGCCTTCATATATTAGTTATTTAATTGGTGAAGGAGAGGTTGAAACAAGGCGTTCCTTAATAAGGACAATCTCAAAGGGGCTATGGTTAGGATTGTCTATGACGTTGGGATTTCTAACTATTTTTGTGATAGCCGGTTTTCTATTATCGTTATTAGGTAGAGCTTTAATCAATGTTTTTCCAATTTGGTCATTTCTAATGGGCGTACTTATCTTTCTTTTGGGACTAGGGATGTTGCTTGGAAAAAAAGTTTCTCTACCTTTAAGAGTTAATATTAAACAGGGTAAACGATCAGTTTATTTCTATGGTATTGCTTATGGAATCACATCATTAAGTTGTACGTTGCCAGCCTTTTTATTTGTACTCACTGAATCTATGCAAGATAATTCGTTATTGATGGTTATACTTAAATTTATTGTGTACTCAATCGGTATGGGTGTTGTCGTTACTTCCATAACCATTGTTTCTTTGATTTCAAAAAGATATGTCCAACAATTACTTTCTAAAAATATGGCAATGATCCAATTTATTTCCTCCATTGTTATTTTAATTTCAGGAATTTATATTTCTTATTATTGGGGGATTGGTCCGGGTGGCATATTTCGATAATTAAAAGGAGTGTTAAAAAATGACTAAGAAAATCAGTATGAAAGTTAGTGGCATGACTTGTATGGGTTGTGAAGAACATGTAGCAGTTGCACTTGAAAATATTGGTGCCAAGAATGTAGAAGCTAGTTTTCGTCACGGTGAAGTATTATTTGAATTACCCGATGATATTGGGATTGAAAGTGCAAAAAAGGCTATTGATGAGGCGAAATATCAACCTGGAGAAATAGAAGAAATATCATCACAAGAAAATGTGGTGTTAGGTAATGAAGGCGATTATGACTTACTTATCATTGGTTCCGGTGGTTCGGCTTTTTCAGCTGCGATCAAAGCGATTGAATACGGGGCAAAAGTAGCCATGATTGAGCGTGGAACCGTTGGCGGAACATGTGTAAACATTGGCTGTGTTCCATCAAAAACACTTCTTAGGGCTGGAGAAATTAATCATTTAGCAAAAGTAAATCCATTTACGGGATTACAAACATCTGCTGGAGAAGTGGAATTAGCACCCTTAATCAAGCAAAAAGATGAATTAGTGAGTGAGCTTCGCAATCAAAAATATGTGGATCTAATTGATGAATATGGAATTGACTTAATTGTAGGTGAAGCAAAATTTACTGATGAACAGACGGTTGAAGTCAATGGGGAGAAACTTTCCGCAAAACGCTTTTTAATTGCAACGGGTGCATCTCCTTCTCTCCCGCCGATTTCAGGACTTGAAGAAGTGGAGTATTTAACAAGTACAACGCTCCTTGAAATAAAAAAGGTACCTAAACGATTAACGGTGATCGGTTCAGGATATATCGGAATGGAGCTTGGCCAATTGTTTCATAACTTAGGTTCAGAAGTAACGCTTATGCAAAGAAGTGAGCGACTGTTAAAAGAGTATGACCCAGAGATTTCTGAAGTAGTAGAAAAAGCTTTAATTGAACAAGGAATAAACCTTGTAAAAGGGGCATCTTTTGAGCGTGTAGAACAATCTGGAGAGATAAAGAAGGTTCATGTTACAGTAGATGGCAAGAAAAAAGTGATTGAATCAGAGCAGCTGCTTGTTGCAACAGGAAGAAAACCAAATACGGATACGTTGAATTTAAATGCAGCTGGGGTTAAAGTCGGAAAACGAAAAGAAATACTGATAAATGATTATGCTAGAACAAGTAATGAAAAGATTTATGCGGCAGGAGATGTTACATTAGGGCCTCAATTTGTCTATCTAGCAGCATATGAAGGTGGAATTGTTGCCGATAATGCAATCGGTGGATTAAATAAAAAACTAGATTTATCAGTGGTTCCCGGCGTGACATTTACAAATCCAGGGGTAGCAACAGTAGGCTTAACAGAAGAACAAGCAAAAGAAAAAGGCTATGAGGTCAAAACCTCCGTATTGCCTTTAGATGCTGTTCCAAGAGCGATAGTAAATCATGAAACAACAGGTGTTTTTAAGCTTATTGCTGATTCGAAAACATTGAAAATGTTAGGGGTTCATGTTGTATCTGAAAATGCAGGTGAAGTGATTTATGCAGCGACTTTAGCCGTTAAGTTTGGTTTAACCGTAGATGATTTAAAAGAAATCCTTGCACCATATTTAACAATGGCAGAAGGATTGAAATTAGCTGCCCTGACGTTTGATAAAGATGTTTCAAAATTATCTTGTTGTGCGGGATAACAACACAATGAATCCACCGTTTGGTTAAGACGGTGGATTCTTTCAACCTTGGACAAGGTACGCGGTTTCATTAGATAGAAATAAGGCAAACGTATTATAGAGTCAATTCTGCGAGGAGGTTAATGATGATAAAGAAATACGATCTTATTGTGATTGGTACAGGTTCTGCGGGTTCAATCACAGCAGCAAAATGTAATAAAGCCGGCTGGAATGTAGCTATGGTAGATGACAGGCCGTTTGGAGGCACGTGTGCACTACGTGGATGTGACCCAAAAAAGGTTCTACATGGTGCTGCCGAGCTTATTGATTGGAACAAACGGATGGTTAAGAATGGAGTACCGTCTGAAGTCTCCATCAACTGGAAAGATCTTATGAATTTTAAAAGAACCTTTACAGATGATGTCCCGGAAAAAAAAGAGGAAGCATTGAATAAACAGGGAATCGATACGTATCATGGCAATGCATCTTTCGTGAGTGAGGACAAACTTGAAGTGAATAAAGAAGTGCTCGAGGGGAGTCATTTCTTGATCGCTAGTGGTGCGAAACCTACCCCTTTACCCATAGAAGGAGAAGAACATCTTACTTATAGTGATGAGTTTTTGGAGTTGGATGAATTACCACAAAGAATCGTCTTTGTTGGTGGTGGGTATATTTCGTTTGAATTTGCTCATATCGCGGCACGTGCTGGATCAGAAGTTCATATTATCCATCGAGGTCAAAGACCTTTGGAGAATTTTGATATAGATCTTGTAGATATCCTTTTAGAAAAGTCGAAAGAGATTGGCATACAGGTACATCTTCAACATTCCGTTGAATCCATTGAAAAAGAACAAGGAAAGTTTCATGTGTACGCTCGAAAAAAAGAGGATATAACGCGGTTTGAAGCAGACATTGTTATTCATGGTGCTGGACGGGTCCCTGCCTTAGATATGAATCTTGAAAAAGGGAATATAGAAAGGAAAAAACATGGTGTCCATGTTAATGAGTATTTGCAAAGTGTAAGTAACCCGAATGTCTATGCAGCTGGAGATGCTGCAGCAACGGATGGCTTGCCCCTCACACCTGTAGCCAGTGCAGATTCTCATGTCGTAGCATCTAATTTATTGAAAGGGAACAGCAAAAAAATTGAATATCCCGTGATTCCATCTGCTGTATTTACCGTACCTAAAATGGCATCGGTAGGTATGAGCGAGGAGGAAGCCAAAAACTCTGGCCGGAATATTAAAGTAAAGCAGAAAAACATCTCCGACTGGTTTACGTATAAACGGACAAATGAGGACTTTGCTGCGTTTAAAGTGCTGATTGACGAAGATCATGATCAAATTGTTGGTGCTCATTTGATTAGTAATGAAGCCGATGAACTGATTAATCATTTTGCAACAGCCATTCGTTTTGGGATTTCAACCAAAGAATTGAAACAAATGATATTTGCCTATCCAACAGTAGCTTCAGACATTGCACACATGTTGTAATTTTTATCATATGTTTTTCCAGCATGATTTTTCCATTATCTCTTGTACACGCTTATTCAGAAAAGGGCGATTGTTGAAAATCAAAAGCTTAATTTCTCACTAAAAATACGGAGGAATTAAGCTTTTTTATCTTTCAAAATGGTTCTGTTGCAAAGTCAGAAAAAATATAACTAATTATCATTTTAACATGGTAGTATTCCCTTAACTGGCCAACATGTGATTAATTTCGTAGCACGGCGAAAATCCGTAGATCTGAAGAGACCTACGGTTCTTTTTATATAGACCATAAATACATTCAATACCTTTGAGTGTATTCTTTGCCGTATTGACGCTTTGATATCTCGTCTTTCTCACTTTAATATGACGGTGATCCTGCTCAATGAGGTTATTAAGATATTTAGATGTACAATGACAGTCGGGATTAAGTTTAAAATCTTTAATCAACTTAGACATTGCCACCTTCGTCGAAGGTGCCTGGTCTGTAATTATCATTTGAGGTTTACCAAATTGTTTAATAAGTCGCTTAATAAACGCATATGCTGAATGATTATCTCGTTTCTTACGTAACCAAATATCCAATGTATGACCATCTGCATCAATGGCACGATATAAATAGCACCATTTTCCTTTTATTTTAATGTATGTCTCATCAACGCGCCATTTATAATAAGCTTTTTTATGCTTTTTCTTCCAAATTTGATACAAAATAGGAGCATATTCTTGAACCCAACGGTAGATCGTTGAATGATGAACGTTAACGCCGCGTTCTCTTAGTATTTCAGATATATCACGATAACTAAGCGCGTATCTTAAGTAATAGCCAACGGCTATAGTTATTACATCTTTATTAAATTGCTTATATCTAAAATAATTCATAGAGAACGCTCCTTTTTTGTTAAAATTATACTATAAAATTAACTTTGCAACAGAACCCGGCATCGACACCGAAGCATTAAAAGCAGCAGGATTAGGCCAATAAATAACGAATGGCAAGGGTGAAATTCTTACCCTTGCTTTCTTATGCAAAAAGGAGAGTTGTCCGTGAATACGGCGGTTTCGAAGAATGTAACAATTATTTCATATATCATTGCCATTACATTTATTATTGCCATGATAACGGCTTCGGTGATATTGGATAATCACCAAATTATTTTGCCGGAACTTGCTGCAATGGCGATTGCCATGTGGGTATATCGGGAAGCCGGATGGATCAGGCAACCATCGAAGATTCTTTTTGCCCCATCCCTAACTGCTGTCATTGGATTTATGGTCAATCTATTACCAATTTTTTATGTAGGAAAAGTAGGTATCACACTTGTACTTTCGATGCTCTTATTGCGTCTAATTCGATCGAACCTGGCACCATCTATTGCAACAGGATTACTACCAGTGGTGATAGATGTAGACGGATGGTCATTTATTATATCGACTTTCATTCTTACTTTTATATTGATGCTAGGGGTTCTGCTATTTAGATTAAATAACGGGCTTGAAAAGAAAGTGAAGATACAGTACAAGTACATAGTCGTGTTTTTAATGTTGAATTTCGTCTGGATTGGTTTAACTTGGGCCGTTGACTATCCCCAACTAGCAGCTATTCCGCCGATCCTTGTCGTTGTTTATGAATCACTTCAGAAGCCTAAGTACAATGGGAAAGTAGCTTTTAAGCAAAGTCTTGTATTGACCATCTCTGCGACTGTTGGTACGATGTTATACTTCGCTCTTGACTCGTGGATATTGATAACGCTGATAAATATGATTTTAATGTACATTCTATTGCATATTGTTGGTGTCCGTATCCCGGCTGTGTACGCTTTTCCACTGCTCCCGTTTATCTTTCCAGATAAAATCGTAGCGTTGTTGCCGTTAGGTTCATTAATTACATGTGTATTTCTGTTTGGTTCAGTTTTAGCGTATAAAAAGCTAGAAATGAAGCGAAGTGGAAAGGTAATGCAAATATAAAAGAGACAGGATTAGGTAATATAAAACAAGGGTGGATTCACCCTTGTTTTATAAATTAACGATCAATTCCTATTCAATAATAGGGGGCTTTAATGAAGTAACTAAAGCCTAATTTCTCACTTACAACACCGCGAAATTAGGCTTTTTTAAATTTGGATTTCCTTAACGTTGTAAATCCGCATTTTCCTGACGCTACCCCTACTAATATTAAAAACACTTTTTTTGGATACTAATACCCCCATATGGTATAATTGTAAAACAAGAAAGAAGGAAAGGACTGACAAATTGTATGGGTATAGGAAATATGATGGGCGGAATGGGGGGCATTGGCATGATTTTTTGGATTATCATTCTTGGCTTGTTATTTTATGGTATATATATATTAATTGCAAAAGCTTCAGAAAAACCAAAAGGTGTAAGATCAGATGATTCTTTACAAATTTTAAAGGAAAGGCTGGCCCAAGGGGAAATTAATGAAGATGAATATGAAAAATTAAAGAAAGTGTTAAAAAAAGATTAGGGATACTTTGAATGAAAGGGGAAATAAGCGATGAAAAAGAAGTTACCTTTAGTGCTGTCGTTTGTACTAGCTGGTTTAATCGTCATTGGACAAACTGGTTTTGCCCAAGGTTCTGATTATGACCAGAGAATGGATAATATGATAAATGCATGCACGAACTTCATGCAGTCCTTTGATGATAACAAAGAAAATAAGTAGTAAAGTATATAAAAACACAATAACTACAAGGCACTGAACCCTTAAAATGGGAACTTAATAAAAACACTATGTTCTAGGCTGCTAATTCTCTGTATTTTACAGGGGATAAGTAGCCTAGTTTTTGTTTAATTTGTTTTGTTGTTTCCATATGTTCCATCATCATTTGTTGCATCTGCTGCATTTGCTCCATATTCATTTCGGGCATGTTCATTTCAGAACGTCCCATGTAGTAATAAGGGTAAGGTCAAAAGATTACATTTAATTGTTGCATTAAGTCTGATTGTCACTTCACTTGATATATGAGAATATTTTTATCTAATAAATGAGAAAGACAACGTACATTTTTAAATAGTACGTTGTCTTTCTGTTATCGAATTCCTATAACTAAACTATCTCTCGCTGTTTCTACAACTTCAGTACTGATTTTATCTAAGCCATTTATATCCATAATTCTATCTATTTGTGCAAATAAGCGATGAATAAGTCTAAAATTCCCCTTAGTAATTTTAATAATGGTTGTTATGGCTTCATAGTCAGTGAAGTCTTCAAGTTTTAAATCAACTCCTAGATCTTGCCACTTATACTCTAATATATGATGTGTTTCATCCTTGCTTAAATTATCGAATTCATGTGCAAAACCTATACGAGAATATAGTTGAGGATAACGAGATAGTTTTTTCTCAATACCTGGCATACCAATGAATACCATTGCTAGGTCACGTTCATCATAGATAAATCTTAATTGCTCTAAATGTTGCACTTTAAGTCTATCAATTTCATCTATTATAATGAGTTCAATGTCTTGGAATGCATCACTAAAATTTTCACTATATTCATGCTCGTATTTATTTAAAACATGTAATTTTTGACCCAAATCAATACTTCCATTAATACTGTGTAAGTCACTACTCAATCTTGTTTGCTTTTCTGCTGGTGCAGTATAAAATATTTTGTCTACAGATAATATATCGTCCGTTGTTTTATTAGCTAAATCTTTCCAGCCCCTATGGTTAACCTGGTTTTCAATAATATCCCAATTGGTATAATATCGTGAAGATAATGTTTTACCCACACCTGGTTGACCATAACATATACCAATATACTGATATTTAATACAAGCATCACAAAATTCAGCAAAGCGTTTATACTCTTTCGTTTCAATGAAATTTTGATTTTTAGTCATTACGATACCTCTTTAATTTTTTGACGTTTTTAGTCGTTTCTTGAGGTGAATAACCATAATTCTTTTCTTCCTTTATTAAATCAGTGGTACTTGGGCTAACAATGTTTTGTTTTAAGTGTTTTCTTCTCTGACTACGTGCGTGTTGTATATCTTTTATATCAATTGAATAATCAGCTAAATCAGGATATATAGCAGTACAAAGAAACTCATCTCTATAAAAAACGCGTATTTCAGCCATATCATTAGGATTGTAACGAATCAGTACATACTCACCTACATAAGCAGCTAGATTCGTATTACTGTATCTAAAGCCTTGAAAATGAATGCCATCTGAATGAATTTTCCTGGATTTAGGTATTTCTAATAATAATAAATCAAGTTGTTCTAAACTTCTTGGCATATTAGGGAAAAAATGATTACTGTTCCAACGATTGATAGGAGTACTCTGGATAGCACTGTGTTCTTTTTGATTATAATCTTCAATTAAAAAGTATCGTAATTTTTCTTCGAAATTTTGAAAATCAATTAAATAACTAAGTGTATCGTTATTATTTATATATCCAGGAAGTTGTTCTAAGAAGATTTGATTAACAGTTTGAAAGAATCGTTCTATTTTCCCACGACCTCTTGGTACTCCAACTTTTGAAAACATTAAATTAATTTTCAAATCAACAGCGACTTGTTCCATATGGTGTGAAGTAAAATCACTTCCATGGTCAGTATAAAATTTTTCAGGAATACCACATATCGGCCAGCTTGTATTACTCTTACTCCAAATGGCTTGATGTAGTGTTAGTGCTGTATTTTTGGAATTGGGGCTATCGAAAGTTAAAAAATAGCCTGCAATTGCACGACTATAATCATCCATAATAATGGTTAACCAGGGTCTATTGATATTACCTTTTTGATCTAATATATAGATATCTAGCAAAGTATGGTCAGCTTGCCATATTTCATTTGGCCTTGATGATTCTCTTATTTGTATTAAGTCGTACTTATTTTGATAATATTTTTCGCCATGATGAGAAAAATCAACCACAGACTTAGGTATTGTTTTAATAACACTGTAAACTTGTTTATAATTTGGTGGATCAAAATTATTCTCTTTACAATAATTAGCGATTTTCCTATGAATTGTAGCAATACTATTTCTTTTATTTTTAAGTGCAAGGCGTTCAATTTCATCAATTATCTTTGGTTCTATTTTACGTGTCCCTTTATCGGTTCTTGTTGTATAAATTAGCCCCTTAAGCCCTTGTTCTTTATATAACTTATTCCACCCATAAAGTGTACTTAACGCAATGCCTGTATTTTTAGAAATACTTGATAAGGATTTGTTTCCTAAAATAAAAGGTTTAATAACATCGTACTTTTGTATAGCCTCTTTACGCTTGGTTTCAGAAAAATTAGTGAGGTATTTCTCCTTGTTTTTCATCTTCCTTTTCCTCCAATTTATTGAGGTAACGATAAATTGTTGTGCGTGAAACTTGCCATTGTTCTGCAATTGTCTTAATTGGTGTACCATTATCATAAAGTGTTTTGAGTAAATTCAAATCTTGATTACTTAATTTTTCAGGTCTTCCACCATAACGTCCTCTGGCACGAGCTGCAATTCGACCAGCCGAAGAACGTTCTAAAATTAAGTTACGTTCAAATTCTGCAAACGCTGCGAATAAATGAAATAATAATTGTCCTGTAGAACTTGATTTATCCATAGTTATATTTTCTTCTAAACTATGAAAACTCACGCCTCGTTCGTTAAGTTCATTAACTAATGTGATTAAATCTTCCATGTTACGTCCTAGTCTATCTAGTCTCCAAACAACAATCGTGTCTCCTGATCTCGCAAATTCAATTGCTTTATCTAAACCAGGCCTTTTACTTTTTGAACCACTAATATGGTCGCTAAATATCTTTTCACAACCATATGCGTTTAATCGATCCTCCTGTAAATTCAAATTTTGTAATCCAGTTGAAACTCTTGCATAACCTATTTTCAAAATACAACCCTCCTATATACATATCCAGTGTACCATAACTTAATTTCAAGGTCTTTTGTGAACATAGATTTTTTGTTGGGTTTTTGAACACGAAAATATATGTAATACTCACTTATTTCGACATAAAAAGAGAGTGTACAGAAAATGGTTATTTTCTGTACACTCTTAAATTATTTTAATGATTCTGGAAAATCTTGATAGCCTTCTCTAATATTTACGACATTTTCAAATCCTTTGTTTTCTAAGATACCCACGGCGATTGAACTTCTAACACCTGACTGACAATGTACGTATATTTTATCCTCTTTATTAAATGGAATATTTTCATTTAATAATTTACCATGCGGAATATTGACTGCTTGATCTAAGTGCCCATTATTCCACTCTTCTTCATTACGTACGTCAAGTATATATTCTTCTTTACCAGTCATATCAACGCTATGGATGGATTGGGTTAAAATTTCTGATTTTGGTAAACGATAACCTGCTACATTATCAAATCCAATTAATTGTAAAGTATGCGCTGCTTGTTCAACGGTAGATTTATCACCAATTAAATCTATACTATTTTCATAGTCTAAATACCAACCGATTTGGTTAATAAAGTTTTTGTTGTAAGGAATATTGATTGTCCCTTTAGTATGACCACCATGAAAGGCTTCTTTGCTACGAAGATCAAATGCTATTCTTTCATTGCTTAAACTAGGATAAACATTGTATGGTTGATATAATTCCATACCAAATTGGTTAATTTTTTTCATTTGTGTAAAATGATGTGGTGGCGCTGGTTGATTTGATGTTAATGTTTCAATGAATTTAATTTCATCAGTTTCACTAAATGCCCAGTTATTTATTTTTTCATAACCTAGCGTAGACATTGGTACGGCGCCTAATGCTTTACCACAAGGACTTCCAGCACCGTGGCCTGGCCAAATTTGAATATAATCTGGTAAATCTTTAACACTTTCTATAGATTGATACATTTGTTTCGCACTAACTTCTGTAGAACCTTCGACTTGAACTGATTTTTCTAGTAAATCGGGTCTACCGATATCACCAACAAAAATAAAGTCACCACTAAATAAACCCATTGGAACACTTGAGCCGCCACCTTCATCCGTGAGTAAGAAACTAATACTCTCTGGGGTATGACCAGGTGTATGCAATACTTCTAATTTAATGTTACCTACATGAATAATATCTTGATGTTTAACAAAATGTGTTTGTTCTGGCATATTACGATAACTTAATTCATCGTCACCTTCGCCAGATACATATACGTTTGCATTTAATTGTTCTGCCACATCTCTAATGCCTGAAGCAAAATCAGCGTGGATATGGGTTTCTGCAGCTTGTGTAATTGTAAAACCTTCGCTATCTGCAACTTCCATATATTTTGTTAAGTCACGTACAGGGTCAATTATTATTGCCTCTCCTGTGCGTTGACAGCCAACTAAATAAGATGCTTGAGATAAATTGTTATCGTAAAATTGTTTAAAAAACATATAAAGAACTCCTTATTTTAATAGATTTAATTAAATAAATAAATTATGACTCGCGTTTTCAGTATCACCTATATAAGTGCCTACACCGCCGTACTCAACTTCGTCTCTTAATTCTTCTTTCTTAATGCCCATGACATCCATGCTCATCGTACATGCGATTAATTTGATATCTTGGTCGATTGCTTGGTCGATAAGTGATGGTAATGAATCAACATTTTTCTTTTTCATTACGTAGCGCATCATGATATTACCTAAACCGAACATATTCATTTTAGAGAGTGGCATTTTCAAGGGTGTTTTTGGCAACATAAAATCAAACATTTTTGCGATACCTTTCTTTTTAACGTTAGCTGTTTGCGCTTTTTTCAACGCGTTAAGTCCCCAGAAAGTGAAAAAGATGGTTACATCTCTTCCTGCAGCTTTAGCACCATTCGCAATAATCATTGCTGCCACTGCTTTATCTAATTCTCCACTAAATAGTACAATTGTAGTGCCTTTAGACGTATGACTCACTTCTAAATCTTTGGGTTGTTCTTTTTGAATAATCGCTTTAATTTCATTGTCACCCCCATCAAGTTTTACTAATGTGTGTCCCGTTTGTTTCGCCCAGCTTTTAATATCACTTGCGAATCCTGGATCTGTGACTGTAACCTCAATTTGGTCACCTTCTTGAATATTTTTTACTTCTTTACTGATATTTACAATAGGGCCTGGACATTGAAGACCACTATAGTTTAATTGTTTACGCTCTGCTTTAATTTCTACATTTGTGTTTTCTTCTTTTGTATCATCGCTGACGTTTTTTTCTTCATAAGCTTTATAGCCGCCGTCTAAATTTACAACGTCATAACCTTGTTCAGCTAAATATTTACTAGCTTTAGCACTTCTGTTACCACTTTTACAGTGTACATAATAGGTTTTATTTTTGTCTTTATTGAACGACTCAATCTCATCTACAGGATGCAGTGTGGAACCATTGATGTGCCCCAATTCATATTCTTCTTGTGTTCTTACATCAATCAATTGACCTTGAGAAGTTAATTTTTCTAATTCTGATTTACTTAAATCATTAATATGTTTTTCATTATATTGTTTCATAATAACCTCCTGTTAAATACCTATAAGGGTATGTTAAAAGATATAACTCTTTTTGTCAAATACCCCCGCACGTATTTGACAAACTTGTTTTAATTTATTATTATGACTGTATTCAATTAAAAGTGGAGGAAATTACTATGAATTATGATAAAAACATGATCAATCGTATTAATAGAGTACAAGGGCAATTAAATGGCGTTGTAAAAATGATGGAAGAAGAAAAGCATTGTAAAGATGTGATTACGCAACTTAGTGCTTCAAAAAGTTCATTACAAAGATTAATGGGGATTATTATTAGCGAAAATTTAATTGAATGCGTCAATTCAGCTGATGACAACAATGAAGATTCACAAGAAATCATTAATGAAGCTGTTAACTTATTGGTGAAAAGTAAATAATGGATATTATAAATATTATCATTATGTTGCTCATCGGAGTGTTCGGAGGATTTATATCTGGTCTAGTAGGTATAGGTGGCGCTATTATTATTTACCCAGCCATTTTATTGTTACCGCCACTATTTGGGGCTCCTGCATATAGCGCGTATATCGCATCAGGACTTACTTCTAGCCAAGTCTTTTTCAGTACCTTAAGTGGCTCTTTGAAAGCAAGAAAAAAACCAGAATTCTCACCCCAGTTGGTCCTTTATATGGGAGGAGGTATGATTATAGGGAGCATGTTAGGGGCTTTGCTAGCAAATTTATTTGATGCTACATTTGTAAATATGGTGTATATTATCATTGCTTTACTTGCATTAATATTAATGTTTATTAACGTAAAACCTAGTTCAGACCAATCTTCCTTTAATAAGCCTTTATTGGTTATTGTGGGTCTTTTCGTTGGCATCATTTCGGGTATAGTTGGAGCAGGCGGCGCCTTTATTATTATTCCTATATTATTAGTTTTATTCAAATTACCAATGAATACGGTGGTTGCTAATAGTATAGTAATTGCTTTTATATCTTCAATTGGCGCCTTTATCATTAAACTTATACAAGGTTACATTCCTTTAGAAGATGCGTTATTTTTAATAATAGGGAGTATTATTTTCGCTCCGTTAGGTTTAAAATTAGGTAAAAAAGTCCCTAGTTTTGTACAAAAGTGGATCATCAGTATTTTAATTATTATTGCGATTATTCAAATTGTTTTATAAATAAGAAAGAGAAGNNCTTCTCTTTCTTATTTATAAAGTTAAAAAATTCTCATATAGCAAGTAAATTGACATGCTACATTCGTTTGTATGATTAGGGTGTATGAGAAAGGGTGTTAAAAATGATAGTTGGATATGCAAGAGTTTCTACCGTTGATCAAAATTTGGATAGACAAATTGAAAATTTGCAATCTTTTGGTGCTGAGAAAATCTTCACTGAAAAACAATCAGGGAAATCTATAGAAAATCGACCTGTATTTCAAGAAGTATTAAATTTTTTAAGAATGGGAGATCGTTTAATTATTGAGTCTATTGATAGACTAGGAAGAAATTACGATGAAATAATCCAAACAGTTAATTATTTAAAAGATAAAGAAGTTCAATTAATGATAACGAGTTTACCCATGATGAATGAAGTGATTGGTAATCCATTACTAGATAAGTTTATGAAAGATTTAATCATTCAAATATTGGCAATGATTTCAGAACAAGAAAGAAATGAAAGTAAACGTCGACAAGCTCAAGGTATTAAAGTAGTCAAAGAAAAAGGTATTTATAAAGGAAGACCTGTTCTGTATTCTCCCGATGCTAAAGACCCTCAAAAAAGACTTGTTTATTATCGTATTGTTGAACTACTGAATAAAGAAATGTCAATTAGTAAGATAGCTAAAAAAGTCGGTATAACAAGGCAAACTATATACAGAATTAAAAAAGAAAGAAAATATTAAGAGAAGTACATTTGATATTAAAATCCTGCGCAGTTTCTATGGAGTTCAGCAATTATCGGTTTATTTACTAAATAGAATGGGAATTAATTTAAGAGATTTAGATTTCATTGGAGGTGTATCAAATGACTGATAAACAATATTACAATCTGGTTCAAACGCTACATGAATGTATGGAAGCGTGTAATCATTGTTACGATGCCTGTTTGAAGGAAAAAGACATGACAATGATGGCAGAGTGCATCCGTCTGGATCGTGAATGCGCAGACATCTGTGCATTTTTAGAACAATCGCTAACAAGAAATTCACCATTTGCTTCTGATTTGGCGACAATATGCGCCAAAGTATGCGGAGCATGTGGTAATGAATGTCAGAAGCATAACCATGACCATTGTCAAAATTGTGCAGAGACGTGCTTTAAATGTGTAGAAGCTTGTAAAGAAATCGCGTAAACAAAACCAAATAATATAAGGAGTGGCACATTGGAGATAAAGCCCCCATGTGCCACGTTTTTATTTCTTGCAACTAAAGAAACGAATATAAAATAAGTATGTGCCTGGAAACACAGCAATTTAACCCAGCAATATGAATATACCTCTTGGACGTCGGTTTACCACAGTCATAATGATAATCAGGATATCAAGTATAAAACCAGCGCCTTTGCCTAGTTTGCTCTCAACTTCAATATTCCCCCATGCAATGCCACAATTTCTTTGGCGATGGACAAACCAAGACTAAAGTTTCTATTTAAATGGCTATCAAATTTTCTGAACGCTGAAAAATAAAAAATA
The DNA here is from genome assembly GCF_017892065.1 of Staphylococcus sp. GDY8P120P. Classification (NCBI taxonomy): domain Bacteria; kingdom Bacillati; phylum Bacillota; class Bacilli; order Caryophanales; family Staphylococcaceae; genus Staphylococcus; species Staphylococcus sp. GDY8P120P. The sequence continues at coordinate 17,262 of NZ_JAESKI010000016.1, forward strand.
CTAAATAATATATACGTCCAGGGGGTATATGTTATACTCACATTATCTTATTACTATCTCTAAAAATATAAAATTAGGAGGTTTTATTTTGCCGAATAATGAAAAACATCAAAATCATGAGAATCATAGCCATCAAGAACATGAGAATCACGCTAGTCATGGCGATCATGCACATCATCATCATGGGAATTTTAAAAGTAAATTCTTTATTTCTTTGATTTTTGCGATACCGATTATTATTTTATCACCCATGATGGGGGTTAAATTACCGTTTCAATTTTCATTTACAGGGTCAGATTGGATTGTATTAATTCTTGCTACTATTTTATTCTTTTATGGAGGAAAGCCATTTTTATCAGGGGCTAAAGATGAAATTTCAACTAAAAAACCTGGAATGATGACGCTTGTTGCTCTAGGTATTTCAGTTGCTTATATTTATAGTTTATACGCCTTTTATATGAATAATTTCAGTGGTTCATCCACACATACAATGGACTTTTTCTGGGAATTAGCGACTTTAATTTTAATCATGTTATTAGGTCATTGGATTGAAATGAACGCAGTAGGTAATGCAGGCAATGCACTGAAGAAAATGGCAGAACTTTTACCTAATACTGCAGTGAAACTGATTGATAATAATCAACGAGAAGAAGTTAAAATATCAGATATTTATATTGACGATATTGTGGAAGTCAGAGCAGGCGAAAGTATACCCACAGACGGAATCATTGTTCAAGGAGAAACATCAATTGATGAATCATTAGTTACTGGCGAATCAAAAAAAGTTCATAAAACTCATAATGATGATGTTATTGGGGGTTCAATTAATGGTTCAGGCACAGTACAAGTTAAAGTGACAGCTACGGGTGAAAACGGCTACCTATCTCAAGTTATGGGTCTTGTTAACCAAGCGCAAAACGATAAGTCAAAAGCTGAACTCCTCTCGGATAAAGTCGCAGGTTATTTGTTTTACTTTGCCGTAGGAATTGGGCTGATTTCATTTATTGTATGGATGCTTATTCAAAATAACGTTGATTTCGCACTCGAACGACTTGTAACCGTATTAGTTATTGCTTGTCCTCATGCATTGGGATTAGCAATACCTTTAGTTACAGCACGTTCTACTTCTATAGGCGCACATAATGGTTTAATCATAAAAAACAGAGAATCTGTAGAAATCGCACAACACATTGATTACATCATGATGGATAAAACTGGGACACTTACTGAAGGTAACTTTTCAGTGAATCACTATGAAAGTTTTACGAACGAGCTAAATAATGAAGAAATATTGAGTCTATTTACTTCATTAGAAAGTAACTCTAATCATCCACTTGCCACTGGTATTGTTGATTTTGCTAAAGGCAAAAATATTTCATATGCTACTCCTCAAGAAGTTAATAATATTCCAGGTGTAGGCTTAGAAGGCACAGTTGATAATAAAAAACTCAAAATAGTGAATGTTTCTTATCTCGATAAAAGCAATTTTGATTATAATAAAGAACAATTTACGAATCTCGCTCAACAAGGGAATTCTATTAGTTATCTAATTCATGACCGACAAGTTATTGGTATTATCGCACAAGGCGATAAAATTAAAGAAAGTTCAAAACAAATGGTTTCGGATTTATTATCGAGAAACATTACGCCAGTCATGCTTACAGGCGATAATAAAGAAGTGGCACAAACAGTGGCTGAAGAATTAGGTATTAGTGATGTCCACGCGCAATTGATGCCCGAAGATAAAGAAAGTATTATCCAAGATTATCAAAGCAATGGTAGCAAAATCATGATGGTTGGTGATGGTATCAATGATGCGCCAAGCCTTATTAGAGCAGATATTGGTATGGCAATTGGCGCAGGGACAGATGTAGCTGTTGAATCGGGGGATGTCATACTCGTTAAAAGTAATCCTTCTGATATTATCAATTTTTTGTCCCTTTCAAAAAATACGATGAAAAAAATGGTTCAAAATTTATGGTGGGGCGCAGGATATAACGTGATTGCAGTTCCTCTTGCAGCTGGTATATTAGCTTCTATTGGTTTAATATTATCACCTGCTGTGGGTGCAATACTTATGTCTTTAAGTACGATCATCGTAGCAATTAATGCATTTACATTAAAATTAAAATAAAAGAGGTAAATATAATGTATAAAAAAATGTTCACAATTTTAATTACGTTATTTTCTATAATGTTTATGGTTCCTAATGATACTTTTGCAGAAGGTAAGCACAACATGATGGACATGAAAGAAAATGATCAAAAGCGAAATGATATGATGGATATGAAAAGTCATGACGAAAGAAAAAATTTGAATTCTTCACAAGGAAAAAATGAAATAACATTTCCCAAAGTTTTAGATCCTAAAAAAGATAACAATGGTTATAAAAGTTATACATTAAAAGCGCAGAAAGGAAAGACAGAATTTTACAAAGGTAATTTCTCTAACACTTTAGGATACAATGGAAATTTACTTGGGCCAACTTTAAAATTAAAAAAAGGAGATAAGGTTAAAATTAAGTTAGTCAACAACTTAGATGAAAATACAACATTTCATTGGCATGGGTTAGAAATAGATGGAAAAGTGGATGGAGGCCCTTCTCAAGTTATAAAACCAGGAAAAGAAAAAACAATAAAATTTGAGGTTAAACAAGAGGCTGCTACATTATGGTATCATCCCCACCCCTCCCCAAATACAGCTAAACAAGTTTATAATGGTTTATCAGGGTTATTATATATAGAGGATGACAAAAAGAATAATTATCCTAGCAATTATGGGAAAAATGATTTGCCTATAATAATCCAAGATAAAACATTTGTATCTAAAAAATTAAATTATACAAAAACGAAAGATGAAGATGGTACTCAAGGTGATACAGTCCTTGTGAATGGGAAAGTAGATCCTAAATTAACAACAAAAGAAGGAAAAATACGTTTGAGACTTTTAAATGGCTCCAATGCTCGGGATTTAAATCTTAAGCTAAGTAATAATCAAAGTTTTGAATATATTGCTTCAGAAGGCGGCCATTTAGAAAAGACTAAAAAGTTAAAAGAAATTAATTTAGCTCCTTCAGCAAGAAAAGAAATAGTAATAGATTTATCTAAAATGAAAGAAGAAAAAGTCAATCTTGTTGATAATGATGAAACAGTAATTTTACCAATTATTAACAAAGAAAAAAGTACTAACAAAGACACTACTCCAAAAGTAGATAAAAAAATCAAATTAGAAGGTATGGACGATAATGTTACTATTAATGGCAAAAAATTCGATCCTAACAGAATAGATTTCACACAAAAGGTAAACCGGAAAGAAACTTGGGAAATTGAAAACGTCAAAGATAAAATGGGTGGTATGAAGCACCCGTTCCATATCCACGGAACGCAATTTAAAGTTTTATCAGTGGATGGGAAGAAACCTTCAGAAGATATGAGAGGCAAAAAAGACGTTATATCTCTGGAACCTGGACAAAAAGCCAAAATAGAAGTGGTTTTTAAAAATACTGGGACATACATGTTCCATTGTCACATACTTGAGCATGAAGATAATGGAATGATGGGACAAATAAAAGTAACAAAATAATTTATAAGGAGAATTCAATATGATGAAAAAATTGAGCTCAATTATAGTAGCTTCAGGATTAGTATTATCAGCTTGCTCAACGGGTAGTAAAGAAGAAAATAATGGTTCTAAAGATCAAAAAGAAGAAGAACACATGGAACATAAAAGTGAAAGCAAGGCTCCAGATGATATGAAGCGTACAGACGATAGTAAATTTAAAAAAGGGGATGAAGTTACTATTACAGCAGGACATATGCCCGGTATGAAAAATGCGGAAGCTACTGTAAAAGGTGCTTATGAGACTTATGCTTATGTCGTAAGCTATACACCCACAAATGGGGATGAAAAGGTCAGTAATCATAAATGGGTTGTTAATGAAGAAGTTGCCGATGCCCCTGAAAATGGCTTTAAGAAAGGTGATACAGTTAAATTAGAAGCTGACCATATGCCAGGTATGAAGGGGGCAGAAGCAAAAATAGATGATGTAAATAAGACAACTGTTTATGTAGTTGATTATAGATCAACTGAAAATGACAAAATGGTTAAAAATCATAAATGGATGACAAGTAACGAACTAAAATCGAGATAAATTAAATTATCCTTTTAGTTCTTTAAAGTATTTAGTTAGTGATTGATAAATGCAATGAGAATCCCCTTTGTTAAATAGACAAGTAAACAAATAAAATTTATGGCCACTCTCATATCCACAATAATGAGAGTGGCCATTTGTTTAGAAAAATTAAATGATTTTAATGAAAATGAGGGGATCTTTTATAATTTATCAATGGAATTTCGAAAAATATAAAATGGAATAGTGAATGTATTGAGCTTTATCATTTATCAAGAAAAGTTATTCTAAATTAGCAGGTAAAGTCACAGATAATAACCTTAGAGATGCTATTGAGATGTATATGAGCAAAAAATACACTTTAGATGAGATAAAAGAACAGACAAATATAAGTAGAGCAACCTTGTATCGTCATCTAGATAAATAAGAGGTGATGAACGTTGTTAAAACAAGATTTAGTGTATAATGTACTGTTATCGATTAGAGAAGAATAAAGTGTAGATTTTAAAACTTTAGATGTAAGCGAAAAAATTTTTTATTAGCACTTGAAAGCATAGCGAGGCAAGATTTAGCAAAAAATATAGAGTTATTCTACAATGGGTTTTTTCCTATATGTGGCACAACAATATATGCAGAACTAACAGAAAAAGGTAAGCAGCAAATATCATTATATAAAACAGAGGATAAGCACATATAACAATGCTTATCCTCTGTTTTTGAATTTTATATTAACTTAATTATCATAAAATTGCTTGATCTTTTGACCTATTTCATCTCTTACACGTTGAAATTCTGACCAAGATTTACCTGCTGGGTCATCAAAGCCCCAATGTTCTTTTTTTACATTAGGCGGGATGACTGGACAATTCTCATCAGCATCACTACAAAGTGTAACAACTAGGTCTGATTGTCTTAAAATTTTATTATCAATTAAATCAGAAGTATGGTTTGATATGTCAATATCCACTTCTTTCATAGCTTCTATCGCCTTAGGATTTACGCCATGCGTTTCGATACCTGCTGAGTAAACATTCCATTCTTCGCCGAGTATTTCTCTTCCCCAGCCCTCAGCCATTTGACTACGACAAGAATTACCAGTACATATAAAGTAAATTGTTTTCTTATCCATTTATTATTACCTCTCTTTTAAAAAATTATTAGTGTTAAATATAGACCTAATAGGGTTACAAATAAAACAGGGATTGTGATAATAATTCCGGTCTTAAAATAGGTTCCCCAAGAAATCTTGACACCTTTTTGAGTTAGTACGTGTAACCAAAGAAGTGTGGCTAACGAACCAATTGGTGTTATCTTAGGCCCCAAATCAGATCCGATAATATTCGCATAAATCATACCTTCTTTTAATATTCCTGTAGCACTCGATTGACCAATTGCTATTGCATCTATTAAAACGGTTGGCATGTTATTCATAATAGAGGATAGGAATGCAGCTACAAAGCCCATACCCATAATGCTGCTAAATAAGCCATAACTTGAAATGTTTGTTAGTACATCACCAAGAAGTGTTGTAATGCCCACGTTTTTCAAACCAAATACGACGAGATACATACCAATAGAGAATAAAACAATATTCCATGGCGCACCTTTAATTACTTGTTTCGTATGCACGGCTTTAGATTTACGCGCTAATAATACAAATATTAAAACAATGATACCAGCAATAATGGATACTGGAATATTTATAAACTCACTTATTAAATAACCAATGAGTAATATACCAAGTACGATCCACGAGATGTTAAAAAGTTTTTTATCTTTAATCGCTTCTCTTGGTTCTCTAATGTTTACTGCATTAAATGTTTTTGGAATAGACTTTCTAAAATATAACCATAAAACAAGAATACTTGCGATCAATGAGAATATATTAGGTATAATCATTTTACTGAAGTATTCAATAAATCCAATATCGAAATAATCTGCGGAAACAATATTAACTAAATTACTGACAATGAGCGGTAATGATGTAGAATCAGCTATAAAACCACTAGCAATAATAAATGGAAATATCGCTTTTTTATCAAATCCTAAACTACGAACCATAGCTAAAACAATAGGAGTAAGTATTAAAGCTGCTCCATCATTTGCGAAGAAAGCTGCTACAACTGAACCTAATAGCATGATAAAGATAAACATTTTCAATCCGCTACCTTTTGATGCTCTCACCATATGTATAGCAGACCATTCAAAGAAGCCAATTTCATCTAATATGAGTGAAATAAGAATAACTGCAACAAAAGTTAAGGTCGCATTCCAAACAATTCCAGTAACTTCTAGTACGTCTGAAAAGCTTACAACGCCAGTGATTATAGCAACTACAGCACCAATTAATGCAGTAATACCAATATCTAGACCTTTAGGTTGCCATATAACAAAAATTAACGTTAATACAAATATTGTGATTGCTAATATCGTCATCATTAACACTCACCTTTCTCTACTGTTTCACATATACATGGGACAGTACTGGAACTCAATAGAGTCAGTCGTGATGTAACGTCATCCAATACGTCATGATTCAATTTGTATAAATTTTTATTACCATCTTTTCTGGATGTAATTAAATTATTGTCTTTTAATACTTTCATATGATGACTTAATGTGGGTTGAGAAAAAGAAAAATGCTCTAATAAATCACAAGCGCATAATTCACCACAAGATAACAAATCTAATATTTCAAGACGGCTACTATCAGCAATCACTTTCAAGTATTGTGATATCTCATTATAATTCAATTTTTCTTCTCCCTTTCTACTTGAAATCTTTTATATCGTTGATAATTTTTATTGCCACCTGATAAATTATATACTTGTTTAAAGCCTAAATTAATAAGTACGTTTTGTGCAGCATTACCAGTAGTACCTTTATTACAATAAGTCACGATTGTTTGATTTTTATCTAACGTTTTTGCATAACTTCTCAACGTTTTCAATGGGACGTTAATCGCTCCATCAACATGATCAACTTCAAATTGCTTTGGAGAACGTACATCTAAAATCAATAAATCATTTTTTTGTTTTACGACTTCTTCAGGCGTTATAATTTTACGTCCCCGAGTAATATTGTGACCAATCATCCCTGTATAAATAACAGGATCTTTAGTTGTAGAAAAAGGAGGTGCATATGCTAAATCTAAATGAAATAAATCTTCTGCTTTGGCACCAAATGTTATAGCAGTAGCTAGTACATCAATTCTCTTGTCTACGCCCTCATACCCAACTATTTGCGCACCAAGTAATTTAGAATTATTTTTATCAAATATAGCTTTAATTACCATTTCTTGACCTTGCATATATTCTGGACGATTCGGTTTCACATTGTGTAATACATCAATATCAATTTCTAACTCAACAGCTTCTTTTTCGGTTAAACCTGTCTGGGCAATTGTCATATCAAAGATACGGACAATGCCTGTGCCTAAAATGCCTTTATGTTCTAGATTTCCACCAGTTAATCGATCTCCTAAAATACGACCCATTTTATTTGCTGTAGAACCTAGCGGTCTATATATAGGATTACCAGTAATTAAATTATAACTTTCTGCTGCATCACCAATTGCATATATATGAGGAATATTTGTTTCCAAATACTTATTGGTTTGTATTGCTCCAGATTCTCCAATATTAATACCAATTTCTTTAGCTAATTTAGTATTTGGTGTGACACCAATCCCAATAATGATTAAGTCTGTATCAATTAATTCGCCAGTTTTTAAGCTGACTCTATTTATCGTATGATTCTCATCATAATCAATAATGTCAATTTCATTATAGGTATATACGTTAGCTTTATCTTCAATATATTCTTGAATCATAAAACTCATATCGTAGTCTAAATGAGGCATAAAAGTGTTACGTTGAACAATTGAAGTGTTGTAATTAGATAATTGTTCTAACATCTCTAAACCAATAAATCCACCGCCAACGATTGTTATATTCTGAACATCATGGTCATTAATATAATTATAAATTGCTTTGGCATCATTAATATTTTTAACTTTAAACACATTATTATATTCTTCGCTATTTAATTGAGGGAGTTCTTTAGGCGATGAACCTGTTGCTAATACTAATTCGTCATATTTTTGAATCATCTTTTCATCATTTACTAAATTAGTAACTGTTATTGTTTGATCACTATCATTTATCTTATTCACTTCATGTTCTGTATAAATATCTATATTAAAGCGTTCTTTAAACCATTTAGCATTTCGTGGCGTGAGTTCATCAATATCAGATACATTACCTCCTATATAGTAGGGGATACCACATACGGAATACGAAATATCACTACCTTTATCAAAAACGGTAATTTCAACATCTTCACTATTTCTTCTTGCTTTAGCCGCGACACTCGTACCGGCAGCAACTGAACCAATGATAACAATTTTTTTCATTATTCTAACCCTCCATAAGGTATGACAAAGTAATTATTAAGACTTTCATTTTTAATCTTGTTTATCCAAATCGATTCATCTTCTTTTTTGTTACTAAAAAGGTCATCACGTTGATTTAGCGTAACTAATGATTGATTAACGACCCACCAATTATGTCCTATATCGGCTCTATTTAAATCTTCTACTAAACGTTTAGATTCTAAATAAGGTGTTTTTTCTGCTAGTGTTACGATTATCATCTGTGTTAAATCTTGATTTTGAATTTTAGGTAATAACGTTTCAACATTACTGGTAGTTTGAGTTGATTTTTTCTTTAGTTCTTTATGGTGATTTTCACTAGAATCAAGTAACAACAAGGTATGGCCTGTAGGAGCTGTATCTACAATTACGTAATCCATGTCTTCTTGATTCTCCATAATGTCACTAAAGGCTTTGAAAAATGCTATTTCTTCTGTACAAGGTGATTTTAAATCTTCCATAATATAATCAATATCGTCTTGTGGTGTATCATCATTCACTGTGGCTAATATTTCTTTTTTATACTTTTCTAATGCTTGTTCTTCATCAATATAAGCAGTATTTAAATTACTTGTGGTTTCAACATTAATTTCTTTAGTAGGGTCAGTCGTTGCTAAAAGAATACGATGTCCTTTATTAGATAATTCTGTAGCTAATTGCGTTGCTACTGTCGTTTTACCAACGCCACCTTTTCCCATTGTAAATAAATATTGAACTTTACTATTTTCAATTTCATCTATTAATTTATTGAATTGCGGATGATCTTCAACAATAAAGTCATCATTTTCAATTAAGTTATCATCATTTAATAGATTAGTTAAACTTTCTATACCTTCTTCTTTCTGCTTTTTATATGGAACGTAATAAGCATGATTGTTATTTAACCATTCAGTAAAATGATTAATGTTTTTATCTTGTTCTGATTTCATCTGACTCGAAATTAAACCGTGACTTTCTTCTATATAGTTGTTAATGACTACTTTGAATTTAGAAATTGATAGTTGTTGTAATTCTTGTTGCGCTCTTTGAATTTCATATATAGAAGAGTGGTTAGGTTTCGCAACTAAGATCATGGTCGTATCGTCTTGGTTACGTAGTTTTTCAAGTGCTGAATTATATTTACCTCTATTTTCATTTAAACCCGATAATTGACCTAAGCAAGAAGCGTCATTACTCGTTGTATTTAAATAATCTGTCCATGCAGAAGGTAATTCAAGCATTCTCAAGGTGTGACCTGTTGGAGCTGTATCAAATATAATGAAATCAAATTCTTGTTCTAAAGTTTTATCGGATAAAAAATTTGTAAATTCATTAAATGCTGCTACTTCAACTGTACACGAACCACTTAACTGTTCTTTCATCTCAGAAAGCACATCTTCTGGTAGAATACCCTCATAAGGTTCTATAGCTTGTGCTTTATAATCGCCTGCAGCAGCAATCGGGTCAAAATTGGCTATAGAGAGATTAGGTATAGGTTGATATGTAGTTAATTTATTAGATAATTCCATTTGAAATACATCTTGTAAATTACTAGCTGGATCAGTACTTACTAAAGCTACTTTCTTTCCATTCTCTGCTAAGTTTAAAGCAATAGAACTTGATATCGTCGTTTTGCCTACGCCACCTTTACCAGTAAAAAACAAATATTTTGTTAACTCAACATTATCTAAATTCAATTTATTTAAGTATTTAACAGCATCCATCTCCACCACAGCATCCTCCATTTCTCATCTGATTAACCGTAATAATTTCATCGGCTTCTTCTTGGGTAATATAAGTACCCGTTTTAGCTATATTGCCTTCTATAAAAGTGATTGGTAAAACTTCATTACCTTTTTCTTGAATTAAACGAATAGCTTCTTTATTTTTAATAAATTCATTCGGATTATTACTCATATTATAACGTTGAACTTCTATTTGATTTTGTTTTAAATATTCATTGATTTGGTTCGTCTTTATTAGTGTTTCATCCGGTTCTGGACCACATACGCCAGTAGAACAGCACATAGCTTCTTCGTATATTTCAATATTTAACATTATACTCACCTCATTAATTATTTTACTACCATAGATTAGCATCTATATAGATTAGTGTCTATGTATTGATTTGGATTTTTAAAATTTAACTTAATTTGAGTTTCTAATAATATAGTTAGGAAGAAAATATTTTTACTATTGCTGTGGAGCATGTCTAAGTTTATGTGAAATTATAGTTTTTTAATCTTGCAATAATGTATATATTGATTTATATTTAATATATCAAAAAAAATTGATATATTAAATGGAATAAAATTATTTAGACAATAAGGAGGTGTGCCTGATTGCGAGTAAACCACGCAAGTACTTTATCTGTTGGTTACTTTGTAAGTTATTTAAATCTTGTTATGGTATCAAGAGAAGTCACTTTAAAAGAAGCTACAATATATATGGAGAAGGAGTTCTTTAAAGGTAATATTCATCAGTATGGTGAATCAACAGAAAATAACTACAAACAAGCAATACAAGAATTGAAATAAAAATAATATAAACTCTAATCAAATATTATAAAAAAGAGGTGTTCTTTTTATGGAAGTTATTAAAGCAAAAACTGATATGAATGAAGATGAACAATTAGCTTTTTATGAAAGCATGTTTAATGCACTTGCTGACAAAAATAGATTAAAAATACTTAATCAAATTAGTCAAAGCCCTAATAAATCACTATGTGTATGCGACTTAGAGGAGTTATTAGATTTAAAACAATCTAAAATTTCATATCATTTAAAAAAACTAGTAAGTGCACAGATTTTAATACCTGAAAAATACGGTACTTGGAACTACTACAAAATCAATGAAGCACAAATTCAAGTTGTATTAACTGAAGATACTTGCTGTAAAATATTATAGGATTTATCTTATTACACATCATATTAATCAACTTTTTTTAATTTATATATCAAAAAAAGTTGATTAAATAAATTCAGAGGAATTATACTAATGACAGATTCAATCATAGAATTCATAAAAACATTTTTAATGTTATTTTTTGAATTGTTAGCATTATTTATAGTTGTAAGTTTTATTGTAAGTTTAATTCAACAAGTAGTATCAGAAGATAAAATACAAAAGCTTTTAAGCAAACCAAATAAAGCAACCAACTATGTATTAGGAATGATTTTTGGTGCTATAACACCATTTTGTTCTTGTTCTACTATTCCTATACTTGCAGGTTTGTTAAACTCTAAAGTTCCGTTTGGTCCAGCTATGAGTTTCTTAATCGCTTCGCCACTCATGAATCCACTCATGATATTTATGCTATGGATTTTATTAGGGTGGAAAGTTGCTGTTGTTTATTTTGTTGTATTAGCGATATTCAGCATTTTAACTGGCCTTGTTTTTTCAAAAGTGAATTTAGCAGAGAGTTATAAAGGCGTTAATGTCAAAGGTGATGGATTTTTCACTAATAAATCAGGATCTCGTGTTAAGCAAGCGTTAAATGATGCTTGGGCTTTCCTATATCCAATGTTACCTTATTTAATTATTGGTGTATTTATCGGTGCATTTATTTATGGATTTATTCCAGAAAGCTTTATAACACAATATGCGAGTGGCGATAGTATTATCTCTGTTATTATTGCTTCTGTTATTGGTATACCTATGTATATTAGACCAGAAACAATGCTTCCTATAGCTGAAGCTTTAGTATCTAAAGGTATGTCACTGGGAACAGTCGTAGCATTAATTATAGGTGGCGCAGGAGCAAGTATTCCTGAAGTTGTATTGTTATCTAAATTATTTAAAAAGAAATTTGTAATATCTTTTGTTATAGCAATTTTAGTCGTAGCTATTGCTACTGGTCTAATTGTTAACTTAATCATTTAAGGAGATGAAGTAAATGGGTATCAAAGACGCATTAAAAAAATTAAAACCTCAAGAACAGTCATGTTGTTCAGTTGAAATTGAAGAGAAAACAGACAAAAAAGACGAAAATAATGAGAAAAAAGAAAATGGTAATAAAAATTGTTGCTAACATTAAAAAAGTTCTGTTTGATTTTGCATTTATTAACATAATCGATGATTATCAGAAGTTCGATTCACATAAAAAAGCACGACAAGTTCATAAACTTGTCGTGCCTTTTTAATTACAATTAGTTACCAAATAAACGACTCCAAAACCCTTTTTTAGGGGGCTGTTCTCCCCTATCCTCATTCTCACTCTCTATTTCTTCAGATGGTTTATCATCTTTTGCTAATACTTTTTCGTTTGTACTGTCATCTTTTTTCTCTTCAGCTACATCTTTATGTTGTACTTCTGTTGGCTGTTCATCTTCTTCTTCTTGATTAATATCTTTAGATTCTTCGGTAAATGTTGCTTCTTGCGCATTAACGTTTTGTCTATCATTAACAGATGTATCAAAGGAATAATTAAGCTGTCTTTCTTCCTCTAATTGATTCTCCAATTTTTGAATCTTCTTATTACTCTCTAATGCCAATACTTGCTGATTCTCAAGTAATTTTGATCTTTCCTGCAACTCTTTTCTGTAGAATTCAATTGTTGTTTCATGACGATTTTCTTGTTTTTCAATTTGATCATTCAAAGTATCAATCTGATTTTTAAGGATTTCTACTATTTGAGTATCACTTTTGGATTCAACATTAATATTATCTGACTCTTTTTTTTGTTTGTCTTCAGTAGTACTTTCAAAACCATATTTCTTTTTATTTTCATTTACTCTTTGAATAATTTTTTCTATATCGGTATCTTCTTTAATAAACGAAGTGTTTTCCTGTTTTATTGTCTCTATATTCAATCGTTTAATGTTATTGAAAATTGTTTGCTTACTAACCCCTAATTCTTCACTCAATATTTTCACGCTTTTCATATCATCAACCCTTTATAAAATGTTTATAAACCCTTTATAACATATTACAAGCTTGTTATGCTTCATAATAAAGTAATTGGTAAATCAAAAATATACAACCATCAACCCTTTTATCAAGTGTTTATAAAGGGTTGATGGTTGTTGTCAAGGGTTTATAAACCCTTTATCAACCCTTGACAAACCTACATTTTCCCTTTTATAAGCTTATTCAAAGTGCTATAATAACCTTAATACAACAAAAACCCCAACTACTGGTAATAGTCGGGGTTTGGTAATAAAACGTTGCAGCACGTTTATAAATATTTTGATATCTGTATTATATACAACTATATCATCAAAGTGCAAGCAAAAAATTTATGTGTTCTTGTAATGTTTTATTACCTCTATCCAAAATTTGAATAGGAAAGGGGTTTTTATTATGTCTAGAAAAAACATAAAAAATCAGGCCAGTCAAAATTTCTATATGCTACATAAAGTATTATTTATCAATGAAAAATATAAAAAGTTAAGTGATAGTGCAAAAGTTACCTATGCAATTCTTAATGATAGAGTAAGTTTATCTATTAAAAATAATTGGATAGATCAAAATGGAGATATATATTTTATTTTCACAAATGAAAATCTTCAAGAAGTGTTAGATAAAAGTAAAAATACAATAACCAAAATTAAAAAAGAATTACAAGAAGTGGGTTTATTAGAACAAGTTAAAACTGGATTTAATCGACCAAACAAACTATACCTTCATGAAATTGAAACAAATATAAATATTGAAAAAGAAATACAAAATAGCACTTCAAACAATGACGAATCAAGTGATAGCAAGGAATCCCAAATAATGGGAGTCCAGAATCCCAAACAATGGGAGCCCAGAATCCCAAACAATGGGAGCCCAGAATCCCAAAACTTAGACTCTAATGATACTGACTTAAGTAATACTGATTATATAGAGACTGAGAATAATGATACGCATGATATGAATGATACATACAACAATTCAATAAACAATAATCATTCGAATCATACAAATCATCAACAAACCGAATTTAATAATGATGCGCTTAAGTTTCAAGTCCTCGAAGAATTGCCTCAACAACTTCAAGACTATTTAAGTAAATTTGAAATTAGAGAAATTCGGATTATTAAAAGTGTATTACTCAAAGGTAAAAAATCATTTAATAATGCACATGATACGTATTACCGTTTAGAAGATGTTGAGTTTGAAATTGTAAGTGTGTTGAAACGTTTTAAAGCGATGCTGCTACAAAAGAATGAAACGGTTGAAGCGATGCAAGGGTATTTAATGCAATCCATTAAAGCTGAATTCGAAGAAACACATGCACTTTATATGCGACGTCAAAACATGAAACAACATAATATCTTTAATCAGTAATTCAAATAATCTATAGCAATCAAAGAGGCCTCAAAATATCCGATTAAGTCATCGGATTATTTAACTGGATATAGTAAAAAAAATTCAGGTTAGTAATTTAAAACAAGGTTTATATCGAAAATGTATGTTGAGTTATGGTGGATTACTTAAATAAAAATATAAAATTCTAAATTTAGATGATGCCGAAGATGGCAATTTAATTAATATAAGTGACTAAGATAAAACAACAAACCAAGAAGAAAAAGCACATTCAATTACTGCAATTTGGAATTTTGAAAAACCAAATTATTACTTAAAAGCTTTGAAACGTTAGTTTAAAAGCTAGCGTTTTTTATGTATTTTTTCCCCTGGGGGAACTATAGCGTTCAACCGGCATCGTTGACCAGTTTTACTATGAAAATTTTAATTTGCATGTAACTGGGCAGTGTCTTAAAAATCGACACTGGATTTATCAGAAATTTATGTATGGTTTATCTGCAAAATAAAAATTATAAAGTTTAAGAAATTCCAAATCAGTATCAGAGATATTTTGCTTTTTCATAATTTGGATTGTTTTTATAATTCTTTAGTGTTTGGAATATCATATAGATCAAAAAGTTCTTGTGATGTTTTATCAAATACGGAAAATATAAATTCAAAGTTTATTATCATAAAGAACACCTCTTATTTGGCTCATATTTGTGTTTTAAGAAATAAAAATGATTATACAGATAAAAATATATATTACTTTAGAGTTTGCTCTAAATACCCCCTTAAAATGCAAAATAGATATATTAGATTATCAAACGCAAATATGATTTTAGAACGACACCTTTTAGGTGTGTAAGTGCGCCCTTGGATATATAAAATAAAAAGCCAATCCACATAAAAATGGAATGGCTTTTGCAAAGTAGATTATAAAAAACTACTGTTAATAAGCGCCTAAACGTTATAGCCATATTATAACAAGAACACGCATTTATGCCGAGAAAATTTATTGTGCGTTGAGAAGAACCCTTAACTAAACTTGCAGACGAATGTCGGCATAGCGTGAGCTATTAAGCCGACCATTCGACAAGTTTTGGGATTGTTAAGGGTTCCGAGGCTCAACGTCAATAAAGCAATTGGAATAAAGCATCTATGATTATTTGAAAACATAAGTTATAATACATTCAAAAATATTTTTGAATGAGGTGTAATTATGATTCAGACTATTGTAACTGCTGCTATTCTTTATATTGCGACAGCAGTAGATTTATTAGTGATTTTATTAATATTTTTTGCTAGAGCAAAGACTAGGAAAGAATATCGAGATATTTATATTGGTCAGTATTTGGGTTCTATTATTTTAATATTAGTTAGTTTGTTTTTAGCTTATGTATTAAATTATGTTCCTGAAAAATGGATATTAGGATTATTAGGGTTAATACCGATTTATTTAGGAATTAAAGTGGCTATTTATGGTGATTGTGAAGGAGAAAAGAGAGCTAAAAAAGAATTGAATGAAAAAGGGTTGTCTAAATTAGTTGGTACGGTTGTAATTGTTACGATAGCAAGTTGTGGTGCTGATAATATTGGTTTATTTGTTCCGTATTTTGTGACATTAAGTGTTACTAATTTATTAATTACTTTGTTTGTCTTTTTAATTTTAATTTTCTTCTTGGTATTTACTGCACAAAAATTAGCTAATATTCCAGGAGTTGGAGAAATTGTTGAGAAATTTAGTCGTTGGATTATGGCTGTTATTTATATAGCTTTAGGTTTATTTATTATTATTGAAAATGACACTATTCAAACAATTTTAGGATTTATATTTTAATTTAGGGTGTGATTTTATATGAGTTATGAAAATGCTTGTGATGTGATCTGTGTACATGAGGATAAAGTTAACAATGCTTTAAGTTTTTTAGAAGATGATAAATCTAAGAAATTACTTAACATTTTAGAAAAAATTTGTGATGATAAGAAATTGAAAATCATATTATCTTTGATTAAAGAAGATGAGTTGTGTGTTTGTGATATTTCTTTGATATTGAAAATGAGTGTTGCTTCAACTTCACATCATTTAAGACTTTTATATAAAAATGATGTACTTGATTTTTATAAAGAGGGAAAGATGGCATATTATTTTATTAAAGACGATGAAATAAGAGAGTTTTTCTCTAAAAATCAGGAGGGTTTTTGAAACGAGTGAAACGAGTTTCTTCTTGTCTTGATACTATTAGAAATAATTCAAATATGTAATCCATTATTACAATAGCTTTTGATTTAAGTTCATAAAAATTAATTCTTTAATATCATTTAAAAAATAAGAGTCTGGCCCTTCGTCCCAGACTCTTAAAACATCATTCGTCTTCTGCTGATAATTTGTACAGTTTGTATGTTTTGATCATGAATGCTTTCTGCATAGCTATTAATCATTAGTATATCGCCGATAGGTCCTGTTACTAATGCAACACTTAAAACCACAAAAAATAAAGCGCCCACGCCTTGAGACATTTTACTTAAAGTTTTGTGGTATTTCTTTATTTTATGCTGAGAAAATATATTGTGTGTTGCGAAAAATTCTTAACTAAGCTTGCAAATGAATATCATCATAGTGTGAGCTATTAAACCGATCATTCGACAAATTTTGGATTTGTTAGAGGTTTCGAGTCTCAACATCAATCAAGTAACTAATTTTTTAATCGTGTATAACTTCTAAGCAATGGTTTTTTCATTGCAATATGGACATGTTAATTTTCTAGTTTTTGACGTATGTGCTGCGAACATTATGTGTAAAAGTTTTGGCTTAAATTGGTTATGACAATTAGGACACATGTATATGACTGATTGGAAATATTTATTTGTTATTAATATAGCGCATAGTATTGCTATTATTAGTGATATTAAAAAGGGTAAATAACTTTTAATTGCAAAACTTATAGAAATACCTAATAGTTGTGAAAATGTTCCTATACCGCCGATTAAAAATAATTTTTTGTATAGTTTCTTACGTTCTGCGTTTTTTGTCATAGCGTTTTCTATGTCTATTAACTTTTGTATTTGAGAATTAGATTTTTCGGAAATCATAGCTTTTATATTGTACATATGGTCTAACTTTTTCTTGTTTTCTTGAATGATTTTTTCTGTTTCGTTAATTTTTTCGCTTATTATCAAGTTGGTTGATCTCATATCTTTATCATTTTTTAGTAATTCTGTGATGTCTTTTAGAGATATATCCATGTTTTTTAAAATTAAGATGATTTTAAGCTTTTCAACTTCTTTTTCAGTATAAACTCTGTAATTGTTATCTTTGATATATGCAGGTTTTAATAAATCTTTTTTATCATAAAATTGAATGGATCTGTTGGAAATATTAAATAATTTACCTAATTCTCCTGTTGAATATTCAGACATAGTTTCACCTCCACTTTCATTTGTATTCTATGACCTAACGTAATGGTCAATACAAAGCGATAAATATTTATTATTTTTGGTGATTTTGAAACGAGTTTCTTTTTGTCTTGATACTATATAGAAATAATGTTCTTTTTAAATTATATAGTATCATTTGTAAGATTTTTAATTTAATTATTGATAAAATCATACTGGTGGTAAAAAAATTGACACTATGTGGTAGCTTGATTATATATAAGGAGAATATTTATATTGAAAACAATTCAAGAGATTGCAATAAATTTAAGCGTTTCTAACACCACAGTTAGAAACCATTTAAAAAAACTATCTCAGGATTTATCAAAATTTAAACAAAAAAACGTTTACAAAATTGATACTGAGGTAGAAAAATTTTTAAAAGATAGTATATTAAAAAATAGAAATGAAGATTTAAATAGTGAAAAGCAGGAATCTAAGGATTCAGATATGGAAACAGTTTTACTGGAAAAAAGAGCTGAAGAAATTTTTAAAGATAATGAATATCTTAAAAGCGAAATTAGTAAGAAAGATAACTTAATTGAAGATTTAACGATATTATTCAAACAGCAACAAAAATTACAATTAGATGCTAATAAAGAATTGCTTAAATATAAAAGAGAGAGGAATTAAAGAACAAATAAAAAAACTTTAATTTATGATATTAGTAAGCAGTATTTTATTGTTAGGTCTAAATATTGAATCTGAGCTAACCAACATAGTGTTCGAATTTTATAAATAAATAATGTGAGTAAAAAGTGACCTACATGTATTAAGAATTAATGCAATAGGTCACTTTTTTTATTGAAAGTTTGTTAGCAGTATTTGTAATGATAAAAAAAGGAGTTTAATATATATTTTATGAAAGAGAGTTATTTATACTTTTAGATCATTGAAAATGAATTTATATTGACTAAGACTTTAACCAAAGGAATCGCGGAAGGAATCCCGGACAACAGGATAAGGAGAAACAATGCCATTGCCATGGCACCCAGCATAGCTGGGGTTCTCTAAACTTATCTTTAAAAGATCTAAATGCTGATATTACGGTGTTTATGAATCATATTTAATGATGGACACAAAGGAATCCATGAAATTTTACATGGCATTTTCTTTGGAAAACAGCAATTCTTATATCCTTTGGGGCGCAAGGGATTTAGCAACAAGGAATCTTTAGATTCCCTAGGGATTCCCTAAAGGATTCCCTATTTCCCTTCTAAATTAATCAATATTTCATTCTATATTTTATTAGTAATTACTAAGTTTAATATGATACGATAAAACTAAGTAATTGCTAAGTCAACAACTTGTTAAAATAGATGAGTATTTACTTAGTTTATTTTTTGTAAAAATATTAAGTGATTACTAACCATATTATCGGATGAACAAATGAGTAATTACTTAGTTATGGAGGGGTCAAAAATGATCGATAAAAGTCATAGAAAAGCTAAAACAATCAATATCAATTTGACTGAAGAAGAATATAAAAAGGTAAAAGCGTTAGCAGAAGATAGAGATTTAAATCCAACAGCTTATACACGGCTTGTGGCATTAGGTAATCGTATCAAACCTACAATTGTCTACAACACAGATGAGCATACTGAACAGTTAAAAAAAGAAAAACAAAAACTTGAAATGGCTTTAGAGACAAGCGTACCAAAAGAAGATGTTGAACTTTTAGAAGCACAATGTGAACATTATAAAACTTATATTGATACGTTTAAGCAGTTCTTACAGTATGTACAAGAGGATGCGGAATATATTAATTTGAATGGATATAAAAATGATGAAAAGCTTAAAGAAGATATTAGGGATGCTATTAAATCATTTTTTGAAAACTGATTTAATTTTTCAAAGATATAAAACATACGAATATAATTTATATTACATTTTGAAGTTTTCGTTCTCACCCACACAATTAAAATCGAGGGCTTTCTCACTCGATAAATTCTGTCATCTTCACTCGTTATACATTCGCTTATTTTAGATGAAGATGAGGAAAAAGAGCTAGTAATTCTGTTTGCTATTACCGATCTAGACAACGCAGCAAGTGAAAGTACAGACATTTCAAATACTGATATTGAAAATATAAGAAACGATGCAGTAGATGAAATGGAAAAATTATATAGTGAAATAGAATAAGAAAACGATACTCAAGAAGGACTAAAAGCTCAGAAAAAACAACTTAATCATTTTAGTACTGATAAAATTTATGAATTAACATCAATAAATAATAAGACTGGAATCAGATCAAATGACAAACCAAAATAAGAAGAATGATTTTATTCTGGTAGCGCCTAGAAAAATTAAACAAATAGAAGGTATATAAAAGAAATTAAATTAGTTATATAAAAACATTAACTTTGAAGAATTGAATTATGGAGAAGTTAAAATTGATGAAAATTCAAACTTTATATTAGATAAAGAAAACGAAATAAATGAATTGATTAATCAATTAAATGATTTCAATAACGATATAATACGTTATAAAGAATATTACCTATCACAACAAACTACTGAGAAAATGCTCAATTCATAAAACAATTAA
This sequence comes from Staphylococcus sp. GDY8P120P, assembly GCF_017892065.1. Classification (NCBI taxonomy): domain Bacteria; kingdom Bacillati; phylum Bacillota; class Bacilli; order Caryophanales; family Staphylococcaceae; genus Staphylococcus; species Staphylococcus sp. GDY8P120P. Next base: position 38,016 of record NZ_JAESKI010000016.1, read on the forward strand.
CCAATGAAGATGATACAAACAAATCAATAACTAATGACAATAACAATAAAGATAATCAAATAAATGAAGATATAAATACATTTATTTAAACATTAAGTGTTCAGTTAAAATATTTAACTGAACACTTTTTTATTCTGGTACCGTTAATGTATAAGCATAAGTTACTACATAAAAATAATTTCAAAGGTTAATTTAAGGCGAATAAATTATGTAAATAATACATGTTAAGTCTTTCACAAATACTCGTTAATTTAAATAAAATACATAAAATCCAGACTCCTTTAGGGAGTCTGTAACGACTCTAAAGAGTCCTCGTTTTTAAACCTCTTGCGGGACAAGGGATATGTCGTTCGGTAAATGCTCATAAAAATGCCATGTAAAAATAAACAAACTCTATTGTTATCGCGTTATAAATTATTATATAAACACTATCATATCAGCATTTATAGTGTTAAAGGATAAGTTTAGAGAACCCCAGCTATGCTGGGTGCCATGGCAATGGCATTGTTCCTCCTTATCCTGTTATCAGGGAGTCTAAAAGGAGTCGCTGATATAATTAATAGGCAAGAATAAACAATATAAGTTGTTCTATTAATTACCATTAATATAATGTTATAAGTTTTATATTAATAAACTTTAATCATCTTAATTGAGTTCGTTTATTAATAAACAACCAATTAATGTATATAAAATGTGACGCTAATTAGGAACATTAGATATACTTTAATAAATCAAATAACCACATTTTTATTTTTGATTTATTAAATGCAATTAAACTTAGTTATAAGTTAATGCAAGAGGTTTAGTTTTTGAAATACTAATTAAATGTTATAAAAAAGAGGAATCTATACATAATATAAATTCCTCTAAAGATATTTGAAATATACTTTATTAACTTAATGCATCTTTTACATCACTTGTAGGTAAAAGAGAACTATATTAATAGTTCCCTAAATAATTTCATCAATCCGTTTCATTTGTTTTACTGCATCATTTTTAAAATTAACACTCATATATGAATTGAAACCACGTTTTATTTTTCCGATTATAGCATGTGGTTCTGTTATATTTATTTTATCCAACCAATTTAGTAATGATATATAATCAAATATATCAATATGATTAATTAATCTTTCATATCTTAAATTTCGATTTATTATTTACTAGTGATTATTTAGTAATAAAGACCAAAAAAAATAACCATCCAACTTTAGCCGGTTAATGGTTATTTTAGATAAATAATAAGGCTACCGTCTTTCGAACGGGCTCATTTAGCAACATGTTAGCGCATGTTGTCCTTTTTCTATACAAATCAATAATAATATTGTATTACATAAATGCCCATATGCTATTTTAATATATAATCCATAGCTAAAAATTAGCTGCTTTTATTCATAATGTGACCATGCAGAAAGGATAAAAACTTTCTTATCATCTTCATCAACTGTGTAAACAACTCTATGTTGATGGTTTATTCTTCTTGAATAGCGCCCTAAGTGTTTAGGTTGCAACTTTTCAAAAGATTGACTCGGAAAATAAGGGTCTTCTTTTAACGTGTCTATAATTTTTAAGAATTGTGTTTTCAACTGTGATTGTTTAATTTTCTTTAAATCAGTTTTTGCTGAATTTTTAATAGAAATACTGTAATTATCCATTTAGAGATTATCCCAGTCTAAATCATCAACGTTAGTGTAGCCACTGTTATCTTTTTCACGCTCTCGTACTTTATTCATAGTCCCTGTTGTTTCAAGATATAACGTTTCTTGAATACTATCCCAATCTTTCTGACTTATGATTACGGCGTTATTTTCACTCTTAGAACTACTTATAATAACCGGTTCGTGGCTATTATTAACTTGTTTAAGTAGTTCATAGAATTCTTTTCTCGCATTAGTAGGTGTTTTAATATTCATTATTAGTCACGTCCTTTCATTATTCTATATTATAACGTACTTAAAAACGTACGTAAAGTTATGACCTATAATGAGTTATAAGTTTGATTTTTACATAATTCAACTTATCGGAAGTGCATATGCTTCAAAAGATACAGATGGTATAATAACAGAGTCGCCTTAACTTCCATAGGCGAAATTACTATGGAAGGAGGTGAGCATCTGTGGACTTTTTATTCGTAACGGTTATTGCACCTGTGATAACTGGATGTATTGTAGCTTGGTTTACCTATTGGCTAAATCAGCACAATAAATAGGCGACTATCCATATCACATAAAGAGCCCCAAACCTACGGCAATAGGTTGGGGCTCGGTGTATATCTATGGACTTTCTATTCGTTAATTGTATTATAACATCATAGTGTAGAGGAATGCAAAAAGCTTGTTAAAGCTAGGAAAAAATAACTATCTTTACAAAATTAAATCTGTAAATTAGATATACAATTTTGATATAAAATTAGGTGCAAAGGAGAGTTTTTAGTGAATAATATTAAAGGCAATAGATACATATATCATTATCATGTTTTTGAAAATGTAGTAGAGAACTCTGATAACTATGATTTAAGTAAAATAATGGAAGTATTACCGGTCGTAGCATTTGGTAAGTTTAAGAGAAAAAATGAAATGAATTTTGGGAAAATTACTGAAAACCATCAACTTTTTCAAAAGCAAAAATTCTATAAAGAGACATTAAAATATATCGGAAGAAATTATTTAGAGTCTGAAGGGTATTACAGTAACTGTATATCTATGGATTCCTATTCTAGTTACCATACTTTTTTTTTAGCACCTATTGTATTTGAAATAGAGAATAAAAATATTTATACATACTTTACTTTGAAAATATTTGAACAAGGAATCTTTTATGTGGAAATATCCGATGAACTAGATAAGTTAGAAACAGAGGAGGATAATTTTAATATTTTGGAAATAGTAGGAAAAGGAGATAAAGTTTTAATTCCAAAATTAACAGAAGGAGAAATTGACTATGAAGAAACGGAAATAAAAGAAGATATAATAAATGACTTTATTAGCGACTATTGGAAAGAAATTGTCGAAAATATTGAAAAAATATTTAATCAAGTTACTAAACATTCGTATTATACGCTTTTTATGATAGATAATAGTATGCATAATATTTCTAGTAATATTAACGATTACAAAAAAATAGCGACAGCCCCATATTATAATAAATTCGGATCTTATTTTATAAATGGAATAAATCAATTTAATTTTAACCATTTTACTTTTATAGGAAATATTGATCGCATGGTTATTAATTTAAAAAGTGGAAAAAATGAGTATGAAATATCTAAAGATGACTATATTAGTGATAAGGATCATTTTAGAGGAATTAATCATGCGTTTATTATGTCTGCATTAAACCATATATATATAAAGAAAACTATATTGAACCTTTTAGCAGAAACTACGTATATTGATACACCGTTGCATAAAGAATGGCTCAATAAACTAGAAAAGACTATAATACAAGGGTACTCATTAAAATATTTACCATCCCATAATCTAAGAAGTGAACTAGATAAAAACTTTATAGATGATAGAGAATTTGATTTTATACAAAAAATACACTTTGAAAATACGAATAACATAATAAGTAAACAACAGGAAGTGACGGATTCAAAAATAAACTTTTTAAATGTCATTATCCTGATATTTACTATTATTTCTTTAGGCCAAATAATTGATATTTTCACAGACGATAAACCACTTATTGTGAGTAGTATTATAGGTGTTGGTATAATTATTTCAGTTATATATATAAAATATTTAAATTGGCTAAAGAAATAAACTAAATATAAGTGAATAAGTAGTTTGTTTATACATTATTTAAAAATCAACGTTTAATTAGAGTACACTCTAATCATATAATAATTTAGAAACACTATATTAAAAGGTTAGTTTATTTGAAAGTAATTTTTAAAAGGCATACTATTAAATTAACTAAAACAAGGAGGTTTTATCAATGAAAGCAGCAGTTTGGTATGGTCAAAAGGATGTACGTGTTGAAGATCGAAAATCTAAAGAGTTACAAGATAATGAGGTTAAAGTTAAAGTGTCTTGGGCTGGCATTTGTGGTACAGATCTACATGAATACTTAGAAGGCCCTATATTTATTTCAACAGACAAACCAGACCCGTTCCTTGGCCAAAAAGCGCCCGTTACATTAGGCCACGAATTTGCAGGCGTAGTAGATGATATTGGTTCTAAGGTTACAAAATTTAACAAAGGCGATCGTGTTGTTATTAATCCTACAGTTTCAAATCGTGAAAAAGAAGAAAATATTGACCTTTATGATGGTTATTCATTT
>NZ_JAESKI010000017.1:0-19091 GCF_017892065.1 Staphylococcus sp. GDY8P120P
AAATTGAGTTAAATGATATTGTAGAGTCAGGATTTGAACAACTTGTAAACGATAAATCACAAGCAAAAATTCTCGTTAAATTATAATATAGGTTATAAAAACTAATGAAAGGAGAATCTTCAAATTAGAGATTCTCCTTTCATTAGTTTTCTTCCTGTGATTATTTGTTTTTACTACTTCATTTTTATTATTCTATATACAGTAGAACGACTCACTCCTGTTTGTTTAGCAATTTCTTCTCCAGTAAGTTTTTGTTCATCGTATAAGAATTTAATCTCTCTCTTCTTATGGTCGGGCAATGAAGGGCGTCCACCTTTTCGTCCTCTTGCTCTCGCAGCTTCTAGTCCTTTTTTCGTACGTTCACTTAGTAGGTTAGCTTCAAGTTCCGCAAAAGCACTCATCATGGTAAAGAACATCTTGCCCATCGCATCTTTCGTTGATACGTTCATATCTATAATATGTAAGTCAATGCTGTTTTCATCTAACCATTGTGATAACTCAATTAATTGTTTCGTTGTACGTCCAAGACGATCTAGTTTATAAATCACTAGAATATCTCCCTCACGTAAATAATCTAAGCATTTATCAAGTTCTGTTCTATTCGTTTTACGGCCACTCGCTTTCTCGCTAAAGATACGTTCACAACCATATTCCTCAAGTGTATCAATCTGTCCATCAAGACTTTGATCTTGTGTTGATACACGTGCATAACCAATTTTAGCCATTTGAATACCACCTCTTTTAATCGTTTTGTGGGTACTTATTAACGAAATCTAATTCTCGATGCAAATAAACGCGTCTCTCATCGTCTAAAAACTCATGATTTTTGATATTTGTGATACATTGATTATAACACAAGTTTATAGACTTAAATATCCAAGAAAAACCTCTTAATATTAAGTTAAGAGGTTTTGTGTCAAAAACGAACGTTTAACAAACTACGTATTTTCAGACAATGTTCGCTTACTTTCGCTATTTTGGCTATGATTACTTTGAATTTTTTTCTCTAATTTATTGGCTTCTTCCATTGCTAATTTCGAATAATATTTATTCGAAAAGAACATTTGAACGATTAAAAATGCAGCATTAATTGTCCAATACAATCCTAAGGCGGAAGCTGATGTGATTGATATATATATGATAAATATTGGAGAAATGATTGCCATCATATAACCCATCGAACGTTGTTCTTTTGGCATGTTTTCAAGATTTATTAATGGTTGGATGATGTATAGAATACCAGCGATTATAGTAATCCAAATATCAGGCTGTGTTAAATTAAACCAAAGAAAATTGGCATGCTCGGTTAAACCACCACTTGAGGGCCATTTTAGTGAAACATATAGCCCAAATAAGACGGGCATTTGTATAAGTAAAGGTAGGCATCCAAGCATCGTTTTCATAGGATTCATGCCATAAGCTTTATATTTTTCCATCATTTCTTGATTTGCAGCCATTTTGTCTTCTTGAGTGTTGGCATTTTTAATTTTTTCTTGTATTTTAGTCATTTCTGGTTTTACGATATCCATCTTCTTACGCATGAAATGTCCATTTTTAGATTGGGCTAACATAAATGGCAACATGATGAGTCTAACAATCAATACGATTGCAATAATTGCTAAACCATAGTTATTATCAAACGTTGAACCTAACCAATGTAAAAGGTTATCCATCGGCACTGCAAATGTATTATAGAAAAAACCATCTTTATTTTCTGATTTTGAATAATCACAACCGGATAAAATGATTAATGATGTTAATAGTAATAACATTATCTTTTTCTTATATATCAATTAGGTTCATCCTTTTTGTTATAAATTCTAAGCAAATCTTTCTTTATATACTCAAAATTTTCTAAGGTATTAAAGTGTTCGTTTTCCGAAACTATTGAATACATAACATTCAAAGTATTTTCGTAATTAGCTGGTAATCGTTCTCCCAACGGTAATGTATCTAACCATTCATCAATGCCATTAAACAGATTATCTTTTTGATATACAAATTCACTTACTAAATAATCAAAGCAGTGACAATATTTTTTCAAATGGTAAATGGCAATATCATTAGATTTTCTGGCATAAAATAAGGCAAACTGATAGTAACAATTAAGACTTATAGCTGGGAATAAGTAATCCACGTTAAAAGCTTTATTTAAATGGTAGAATTTCAATTCTAAGGTTTCGATTGAAACAGAGTGTAAATCATGTGAAATCATCAAAGAAAACTCATGCATGAAAGTCATTAGAGATTGATACATGTCTGTTTGAATTACATTTTTAGCTTTTGAAATATTATCTTTTTGCAAATAAGCAATCGCTAATGTCGCATTTTCTCCGATTTTTAAATCAAAATCTGGTGTATTTTCTATAACAGAAGAGTAATCTCCTTCAAACATATATAGCAATGTTTTGTATCCTTGGGCATGTTTTTTCAAATAAATTGAGTCTGAATTATCCTCTGTAGTCTTAATAATTTCATGTGTTAGTGAGGCTGTTTCCTTTAGTTGCAATTCATTTTCGCAATATAAAATGTTGTTTAATAAAATGCCTAATAACGAATTTAGAAATTTAAATTCATTACAATGCGTAATATAATATTCTCTCACAGTAGCTAAATATTCAGGATAACTTGTGTGATTAATCATTTTAGATAGTGATATAGATATTTTTTTAATTTCTTCATCAGTCATTGTAGTACTATAATTGAGCAAATCATCAACTGAAATATTAAATACTTTTGCTAATTTAGGAAGCATTGTAATATCAGGATAAAGGGATGTATTTTCCCATTTGGAAATAGTTGTTTTCGTTGTATTAAGATATTCAGCTAATGCTTCTTGGGTCATTCCGCGTCTTAATCGTTCTTTTTTAATTGTCTTTGCTATTTGGATCATTAATAACACCTCTTTTATTTAATGATACTAGAAAGTCTATAGAAGGTATATTTCCTATATGACAACTTACATAAACAAAGTTTCCTAATAAGAAACAATAATAAAAGCCACTTCTTTTAAAAGAAGTGGCTTAAACGTTTCAAAATAAAAACTTGTCTCAATAACGATTGATAAAAATACAAAAGCACCTCATAAATAAAGTGTGAGATGCTAAATGTAATAATATGAAATTTTAAACGCTAAAATCTGTTAGTAAAATGTTTAATAACATTAATTGTTCAGGAACAGTGTTTTGAGAGACTTCAGGATGTGTGGTTATATTATCATCTTTCATATTTAATATATTGAAAAAATCACTATTTAATCGAATAATTTCATTGTAATATGTTTTTGAATTCTCACTACAAATAACGAATTTAGTAGATTGTTTATTTGATTTTGAGTTAAAATTTATTGTTGGAATTAAGTCTTCTTGTCTTAAACCTTTTAAAAGTCTTCGATCATTTGCATACATATTTCCCCCGATATTAACTATAGGATCTACTGCAAGTGTCTTAACATCCATAGCAGAACCATGTAATAAAGAACCGGCACCGCCTCTTGAAACTCCATAAAACACAACATTTTTTCGGCTAATGCTAAGTTTATCCTTGATATTATTTATCGCTTTTTGTATTTTTTCTTCATAATCAGGAAAATTAATAGTATTTACATAATGAGAGCCATGAGAAACATTTAAATCCATAATTCTCATTATATATACATTTTTTACTAAATTTCTTTCTATACCTTCAAAAAATGCCGGTAACATTCTATGTGGAAGTTTTGGACTATCGTACAAGTTACTACCAGGCATTTTTGAAAAAATTACCAGTAATTTTTTTTCAGTCTTTTCATTTATTTTACGACCAAAAGGTTCATGTAAAGAGTAAAATATTCCATCATCGTTTATATATTTATTTTTATCAAGAACATTATTTACTAAAGTTCTTTTAATAAATCTAGAAATGCCATCTTTATGAAAATATAAAACAAAATCATTCGCCAAAAGCTTTTTGTATTTCATCTTTATACTTTGATTTTTTCTAGATAATTCTAGTAAATTACTTTTTGAGTTTGTTTTTACTAAAATACGATCACTATAAAATGAAGTAATTTCATCTTCTAAACGATACACATTGTACTTATCATATATACTCATAGTTTATTATCCTTCATATTTTGTGTTTTTTGTAATATAAATTTTTGGATTTTTTGGTTTGCATCATGAATAGAGTTGTTTTTGTAAATTTTGGGTATTTCTAACTTTGCAAATGTATTTTTTTTAATTTTAGATATAAGTTCTTTATCGCTTTTAGCGAAAATTAAATGTAAATCTTTATAAATGTTATTATAAAAACCACGAGATAAATTGAATTTACTTAAATCTTTAGTAATAAGATAGAAGGGTTTATTTATATGAATGGCATCAAAGAAAATAGATGAGTAATCTGTGATTATTATGTCACTAATAAGTAACAATTCTTGAGAATCCATCATATTATTCACAGTTAATATCTGATGAGATCCAGTATTCCATGATGGTTGTGTATCCATAGAATGTGCCTTATTTATTAATACATATTCATTACCTAAAGATTGTAAAAGTACGTTTAAATTAACCATATAATTTTTGTCTTTTTGACTTTCTCGCTTTTTGTAATTGTAATCTCTCCAAGTTGGCGCATACAATATAACTTTTTTATCTAAAGGTATATTATTCTTGATTTTAATTCTTTTAATGAGGTTTTTATTATCATTATTTTTGAGTAACCATTCATTTCTTGGGTAACCATAATTTATTATTTTGTCTATATCAAAATCAAATGCGGTGCTAAATATTGATTTGGCTAATTCAGAGTCAGAAAGTAGATAGTCCCATCGAGCAATATCTTTTTTCATTCTAACTCTATGATTAGGATTTAAATTAAGCATGTGACTTTCATTTGAGTCAAAAAGCATTTTTTTAAATGGTGTCCCATGCCATAATTGTATCCAAATTTGTCCTTCTTTCTTTTTAAAAGCTAACGGAATCCATGATTCCGCTATAATGAATTGAGAAGAATAGAAACGTTCAAAAAATTCATCGCTTTTAGGTTCAATTCTATATTCTTTGGGTACTTGTTTATCATTAGTTACAAACTTTAGTTTTGATGAATCATAATTATGTTTTAAATAATCAAATAAGTATTTAGAATTACCTTGATATTTATAATCAAAACCTAACATTAGTATTGTTTTTTCATTTATTTTTTTATCAAGTAATTTATTTTGTTTTTTTTCATTTTTTTTTCTTCGTCTCTTATGAACATTTTTTCTTAATGAATAAACCAAGGGTTCCAAATAAAAATTTTTCTCTAATTTTGTTTTTATATTTTTACGTTTATTGATTTTTCTACGTTTTCTATGAGTGTAAAAATTGATATTACCTTCTCTATGCAACTTGAATATTTTTTTAGCTTCTGAAACTTTATAATCTCGTATAAGATGATTATTAAATAAATGGTCATATAAAGGAATAACCCCTTTAGGAACATGAACATTAGGGCTGTATTCATTAATGATATTCATTGAATTATAAATGAAGTTATCCTTAATTTTTTTTGAATTAGGTAAGCGTCTTTCTGAATATAGTAAGGATCTATAAATAAAATATTTATTTACGTGATAACCAGTATTTATATTTCTCGAACCTTCATATAAAATTTGAGAACTTTTTTCTATGGCACTTAAAAAAGAATCTCTATGTTTTAAACTATTATAATCTGTTTTTGTAGTACTATTTTCATGTACTCTTACTTTATACAAAATATTAGGAATAACTGGCGCACGTAAGGCGCGTAAAGCGCATTTGATATAAAATTCCAAATCTTCATATATATATCCTTCTCCAAAACGTATGTTATGGTCCAGTAAAAATTTTTTCTTATATAGTTTGTTAACAGTAAAGTAAGTACTACAAGCAAGTAATAACTCGCAAGTTTCTCTATATAAGGCTAATTTTTGGTTATATTTTTCTTTATTTACATATATTGTTTCGTTTGTATTAGGGTAGTAATAAGCCCATTCAAATATAACAAAATCATTTTCATTGTTACCTTTAAATCTTTTGTAAGCTATTTCGAGCGCGTTTTCAACCAAGAAATCATCTGAATCTACAAATAATATTGTTTCTCCCTGTGCTTGTTCTATTCCAAAGTTACGTCGTGCACCTTGTCCTAGGTTTTGGTTATCATCATACAGAGTATAGTGAATATTATTTCTGCAACTATTCACCATAAATTCTTCAATATACTTTATAGAATTATCTTCAGAACCATCATTAATCAATAACACTTCCACTTGTTGTTGAAAACTTTGATTTTCAATAGAATATAGAGTTTCCTGTATACTATCTTCAGCGTTATAAACAGGTATTATAATACTTATATTAAATTTATCTCCCAATTTTAACTTTCCTTCCAACATATAATTTTAACTTTTTGCAAATTCTTTTAAAAATAGAATCACTGACTACTTGAATAATTTTATTATTATCATAGTCTTTTATAAAAAAAATATTTTTATGAAAAAATTCTCTGAAGCCGAGTTTCACTTGATAAATATTTCTACTAAAGTCATTAGATAGATAGTGTAAAGTATCTTTTTCATATTTTTGTAAGAGGCCTACCTTTTGATCAACGCTATGTTTTTTAATATAAACATCTGAATTGTCGCTGATATTAAAAGCTTCTTCCGAAAAAGAAAATATTATTTTTGTTTGTAAAAATTTAAATTTGTGTATGTAAACACTAATATAATTCAACTCATCACTTATATCTAAATTCTTCAGTTTATATAAAAAATATTTATATCTTTTATTTATATGTAATTTATCAATCGTGTCTTTATCGATATAAGTAAATAATTCTTGAGATAATAATAGAAACCTCTGGTCTTCTAACATATACTTAGTATCGATATATTGTAAGTTATGACTAAACAAAAACTGTAAATAATGTATAGTTACAACATATTTTACGTATTTTATTACAAAATCATGAACCTGAATGGATTGATTAATTAATGACAAGAAATTTTTTTCTATATGGCCACTATATCTTTCTTTATTGTTCCATGCCGACTTTGCTAACGAATTATTATCATCCCTATTATAATAATATGTAGCATTTTTTATTAATCCATAATCTTGTATTTCTAATAAAAGGTTATTAATTAGTTTAGCATCTTCCCAAAAATTAATAGTTTCATCAAATGGCTGTTCAATAGCAAATAGTAATTCACTCCTAAACACAACACCCCCAATATGAAATTGAACATAGTTGTAATTTTCAAAAATATTTACAATATCTATAGATTTATTGAATCTATAATTTAAAAAGTGATCCCGATTATTATTATTTTCTACAACTGTTATGGGGGTTACAGCCATTTGAATATTTTTATATTTATTAAAAAAAGTAATGCTTTGTTCAAAAAAATTATTACTTACCCAATCAGAATCATCTATGAAAGTTACAAATTCAGAATCCTTTGAGATATATTTCAATCCTTTATTTCTAGCTGAACTAACTCCACTATTCATTTGATGCAACAATTGAATACTTTTATAAGTTTGTAATATTTTAAGTGTATTATCATAACTACCATCATCAACAACAATGATTTCACATTTTATATTTTCTGTAGCTTGAAAAACATTTTTTAAAGTACTTTCTATATAGTTTTCACTGTTATGAGTGGTAATTATAATAGAAAACATATCAGTTCTCTCCCTGTTATTTTTATAAAGCTAAAATAGACGCCCAATATTCTATAATAGTAGAATGTTGTAAATTTATCTATATAATAATTAAAATATTTATTGAACTTTGTGTAGTGTTAATTGGATTACTTACTAAAACTACTATAAAATATTCAAAACTGTTACTTCTGTTTGAGCTAGCTTCAAACTCATGATATGAATTAGATTTAAATACTCCTTTAATCCTTTTAATAACTTCTTTTACAAGTGATAAATATATTTAATACTAAAGGATTGCTTTAACATCTTTTTTATACATATAAAAACACCGTTTTACAAGCATCTCCGATTGTTTGACTAGGATAGGATCTAAATAGACCAAAACACCTCACAAATAAATGTGAGATGTTAAATATGATTAGAAAAATAGTGCTACACTGCATATCATTATAATTAAACTATAACACTTATAGTTTTAGTTAACATAATAGAGCTTTATCAGAATATATATCAAAAGAGACTCTTTTAAAAAGAATCTCTTAATCGTTTCAAAATCAAATTTTATATTAAAAATTAAAATAGCTCACTACTTATTGTATTTAACCTTATTTGCTAATTTAGCTACTGTTTTATTATCATGGGGTTTAATATAGATTGTTTCAACATTATCCTCAATTGCTTTTCTTGTTATCTTATCCATTTGACTATAATCACTATTTTGTGGGCTTTCCCATTTATAAGGGATACTATTATACACATTAATGGAGCCATCACCATTACTGCTATACGTTACTGACCCACCAGCCTTCATAGGAGCTTCTAATTTCACAACATTTTCTTTATAAACTGCACTATCTTGGGCTTGTGGATTTACTTTTGATCCTTTTGGTATTTTTGTAACATACACATTTCTAATACCTTTTAAATCATTTTTTGTAGATATTAACTGATACCAAACCCGTGCATATTCAATTTTTTCTGAGCTGAAATTATTTAAATAACTTTTATTTCTATCAGTAGATTGGTGACTTTCATTACTATCAGTATTTTTTTCTCGGTTTTTATTATCACTTTGCTTCTTGTTTTGTTTATTGCTCTTGTTTTTGGTATCACGATTTTCAGAGGTGTTAGTTTTCTTGTCAGTTTCATTTTCTTTATTCTCTGATGTATTAGTATCACTAGAACTGTTATTGTCGTGACTTTCTGAACTTTTATTATTACAACCTGCTAAAAATACCAGAAAACTAACAATTGATATAGCTAAAATAACTTTTTTCATACTGTAACTCCTTTTTAAACTTTTAAATTAAACTTATGTTGATATTTTTTCGATAAAAAACTCCTATAATATGAGTTAAGTAAGTCGTATAACATGATATGTATTAAATATATAATAAAAGAAGTATCTGTTTATGTAAAACAGATACTTCTTTTATTCGTAGAAACTTAAATTGTATAGGATATACATTTTTACTACCTATAATAATTAATTATGTTAATTAAACCAAAAGTCCGGAGTACTTTTAAATAAGTATTTCGGACTTCTTTTCTTTTTCAAACACTCTAATCATACATATAGAAACAGTATTTCACATATATCTTTATTTCTTTAATTAGGGTAGACCTTAAACATACACAAACACCCTTTCTCAATTAATTAAGAAAGGGTGTTTTATAAATGAAGGTTATTAGTTATTTTCTAATAAGATAAGTGATGATAAATTATTATTTCTTACAGCTTCTAAACGCGCATTAAAAATCGAAGTAACATACTTGTCTGCTTCTTTAGGTAGGTAGAAGTTTAAGCAATGCGAAAAATAGTATAGCCACTCTCTCTTTTTAATTATATCTATATCGTTATTTGAAGCAAAATTGTTATTTTCTCCATGCCTAAAGATACGAGTACAGTACTTTCCAGCGATTTGATGTTTTGTTTCTAAAGAAATATTTTTATTACCTTCATAAATCGCTTTGAAAATTTCACCGCAAACACTAAAGTATTTTTTTGGACTCGTTCTTTTAGCGTATAAGTGTTTTTTGTCATTTGTATCTGTAAATAACATATAGTAATCATCGTCTGCTAAAATAGAAATGTTGTTACTATTCATTATAAATTCCATCATAAACAACATATCTTCACCTTTATCTATTTTAGGTGAGAATTGCAAACACTGTTCTTTAATTATAGATGTCTTAAATAATTTTTGTGCAGACATTGTATAAATAATACTGTTTTCAATAATGTCTGCGTGTTTAATATTACCATTTTTATATGCTGCTGTAGGCACGTTTCTACCTTCTCCTACAGCTTTCATTTTTAAACAAACTAAATCACTGTCATTGTTTTTGGCAAATTCATAACTGTTAAAAGCTGTATTTTTTGAAATATAATCATCTGAATCTATAAATAAAATATATTCACCTTGAGAGTTATTAATTCCAAAATTTCTTGGAATACTTGCATTACCTGTATTTTTATTTAATTTTATGATTTTATGATTTAACCATTGATTATCTTTAAAAAACTTCTTGATATTTTTTAAAGATTGATCATTAGAACAGTCGTCAACTATTATAATTTCAAAATATTTAGGATTCATAGTTTGATTTTTAAGACTTTCTAAACATCGTATAATAACGTTTTCTCTATTGTAGACAGTTACAACAAACGATACTTTAATCATAATATCCCTCCTATTTTTTTATTCTTCTTAAAACATCAGTGAGTTTTATACTCATTTTTACTGACTTACGGTTTAATGTCTTTTTAAGATAGTTAATTTCTTTTTGCTTCTTACGGTTATTGTTTGTTAATTTTTTTAATTTTTTTTCAGTATTCTTTTTAGCAATTTCATTTTTCTTTTCCTTTAGTTTTTCATAATTAATAAACCGTTCTGATATTTGAGGAGGTGTCAGATTATTGATAGGTTCCAACATATTAGGTAATTTAGCATTTTTCATTACCTTGTCAAATGGCACTTCTTCATATTTATAATTATATATGTGGTCTAAGTTATTTTTATTTAAAAAATAAATAAAGCGATCAAAATTTCTTTCATGAACTTTCTCTGGAGATTTAAAATCTAATTTTGGAATTACATCTTGAAGTTTTGTATTTTCATCTATTTCGTCTATTTTCAATTGTGTTAAATTATGGTAATCTGCCAATTCACTCATCCGAGCATCTTTAGCTAATAACAAACTAGGTGTTCCTGAGAGAGTGGCTGTTATATTTCCATGTAATCTTGCACCAACTGACAAATCAACATTTTTTAAAAAATTAATCCACATGTGAGCATTTAATGGGTATCTAACTTTACCTTCTCTATAAAATTTATAAGATATTGTATTAGGGTAATATAAAGTGTTCTCTCCTAATCTTTCATTTCCCAAATAAACCATTTTAAATTCACTCATCCACTGAGGTATGAAATAGTAATTCTCATAGTCTTCAGCAATTTGAGAAATAAATTTCAAACCTTTTTCTGGAGTTAGCTTAGAAGAATTCAAAGATATAATTGAATTCTCATTAAAATGTAAATCTCTTATTTTTAAATTGCGTCCAAAAGTGTACATGGAGGGACACCCTATTACCATATGGTCTTTACCTTCTTTAAATCCTAGATAACTTAGGTAATCCGCTGTTGTTTGCCCTCTAACTCCCACAATATTCGATTTTTCTAGAACTGCGGCAATAAATTCTTTTACTTCTTTATCAAAAGGAAAACCTTCATTCACATTTTTTCCAATTGGAGCTTTAATACCAACTCCTACAATAACAACGGGTATTTTTAGGTTTTTAAATAATTCAGTATATTTTTTTAAATGTTTAATAAATGTATCCCTAAAAGCATCTGCTAAAGGGATTATATAAGCATCATAATTTTCATTAATATAATCAGCTTGATTTGGATCAATTTTATATTTATCAGGTATTATTTCAACGTCTTCTGTCATTAAATTTCTATATATACTATACGCATATATTAAGTTCCCAACGTTACCACCAATTAGATTGTTTAGAATCATTTCTTCTGGTTTACGTATTTCGTTAGGAGCTATACCGGATCTTATTAAGATTCTTTTCATTAATATTTCTCCAATCTTCATTGTATCTATTATAATAATATGTACTTAAAAGTTCTTGTTTATAATAGACTTAATAGTATTTATTAAAATAAGTATAAGACTAGTTATTTCAGCGCAGTCTTTGTTAATTAGGTATTTATTGGGATTGATTTATATATATTACTTAATTAGATTAAGCACCAAAAATGCGGCGAACAACTCTTTCGCTTGACTTGCCATCTGTATATTTAAAATGCTTATCTAAAAATCCAGGAATTTTTTCTTCTTCAAAGTCATTATTATAAAGTGATTCGATTAGATCACTAAACGTTTCTACAATTTTTCCTGGGACAAAATTTTGATAAGGTTCGTAAAAATCTCGAGAAGTTATGTAATCTTCTAAATCAAAAGCGTAAAAGAGCATAGGACGTTTAAATACTGCAAATTCATATACTAAAGATGAGTAATCACTTATTAAAATATTTGTAATAAATAAAATATCGTTAACTTCTCGAAAATCAGATATATCTACAAAATAGTTTTTATATTGTTCTGGAATGTTTAATGTGTTTTTTACGAATGGATGCATTTTAAACAATACAACAGCATTATTTTCTTTACAATAATGAGCTAAACGGGTGAAATCTATTTTAAAGAAAGGATAATGTGCACTACGATGTCCGTTACCTCTGAAGGTAGGCGCAAATAAAATCACTTTTTTTCCTTTAATAATTGGGAGATATTCTTCCATTTCTTTAGTAATTTCTTTTTCATATTCTTCGTCAAATAAAATATCTGTTCTAGGTACTCCTGTGGGTATAATATTTTGCTCTTTAATCCCAAAAGCTTCTCCATAAAATGGGACATCATTTTCTGATGATACAAAAGCTTTTGTATAATTTCTATGGTTCACTGAATCAAAAAATGGCCCACCTTTTTTACCTGTTCTACTAAAACCAACTGTTTTAAATGCTCCTACAGCATGCCATAGTTGAATGATTTCTTGGCTCTTTCTAAATTTCACAGTGTAAAGTAATGGATGAAAATCATCGACAAAAATATAATCAGCTTTTCCTAATAAATAAGGAAATCTAAATTTATCGATAAAGTTTCTTCTAGCAGAAATATTCGGTTTAAATATTTGGTGTATTTTGTATTTTTCTTCCAAATTTTGACGTAACATTTCATTATATACGAACTCAAAGTTCCCTGACATTTCTTCTCTAGAATCTGAAGTAAATAACACCGTATTCCCTTTTCGTAAATGGAGAAATTTAGTGATATTAAAAATAGACTTGAATAATAACTTTCGGATTTTGAACATTCTTCTGTTATATTTATTTTTAATTATTTTTATTTTCTCTTTTAATTTATTCGGCTTGGGTTTAGGTTTATTGAAAGTAATTTGCAAAACAAATTCGTTTACTTCTTTAGAAATTTTTGGGAATACTGTATAAATAGTTTTTTTAGAATTCCCTCCTTTTTTAAAAGTATATTTAAAATAACTAAGTAAATAATTCTTTTTATCATTTGACGTTTCGAGCTCTAAATATTTATTTAACTGCTCTTCATCTAGTTCATAATTATCTAAATCTGTTAAATTGTTGTTAATGTGAGCTATATACTCAAATTTTTCCTTATATATTAGAAGATATTGTCCTGAAGGCAAATAATTTCCGTTATCCAATATAGCTATATTAAAACGAGCTTTGAAATAATTGCCATTGAGTTCTACATTATTTGCTTGTACTTCCTTTGTTTCAGTTAAATTTCTTAATGTTAGTCTTTTATTGTTCAACTCTATATTCTCAACATGACCTTCAATAAAAAGTTGAATTCTTTCCCAATAAATATTATCTATTATTAATTTTTTATTATCCAAATTCTACACTCTTCTTTCTTAATTACTTACATAGTCCATTTAATCACTGTTTTCCCCCATGATGTAGATAAATCTAATTCGAATGCTTTAATAGCATCGTTAAGCGTTCTAACTTCAATTTCTTCTCCTTTAAGTAAAGACAGCTTTTCTATAATATCTGGGTTTTCTTTATATAAATTGGCAATATCTTGAAAATCTTTAGCACTACTTCTACTACTACCAATCATAGTTAACCCTTTTTCCAATATTAATCTTGTATTGATTTCAACTGGGTACTCGCTCACTCCCAATAATGCAATGCTTCCTTCTGGGGAAATCAAATTGATCATTTGATTAATAGCTGATTGACTCCCTTTGCCACCTACACATTCAAAAGCATGATCAATTTTCAAATCTTCTGGTATGCGATTAATATAAATAACATCATCAACAAAAGAAAAATGGCTAAGTTTATAGTCAGTCTTACCAAAAACATAAATTTTTGATTCTGGGTAAAGGTTGCGTAATAAAATAGCTGTTATATATCCTAAATTGCCATCTCCCCATACGCCAAATGAATCTGTTTTCGAAATTGATTTTTGCTTAAAACGTTGTATAGCGTGCCAACTAACACTAACTAGTTCTGAATATGATAAAATGCTTAAATCTAAATTGGTAGGGATTTCGACAATTCTATCATGATTCATGAACACATAATCCTGCATAAACCCATCATAACCACTAGACCTAAATTTACTGCTAGGCAAATAATTTTCTTTTATGACCTCGTCTTTTTCTATCGGTGTATTCGGAACCATAATCACCTTTGTCCCAATATCATATTTACCTTGGGAATCATAAACTACTTCTCCCACACCTTCGTGTGTCAAAGCCATTGGTAATTTTTTTTCTAATACTTGTTCATCTCTTTTACCAGTATAATAACGCTGATCTGCAGCACAAATTGATAAATAGAGAGGTCGTACAATAACTTTATTTTTTTTAATATTTTCGTTACGATAAGTTATTTCAAATTGGCGTGGGGCAACTAATTGATAAATTTGGTTAATCATTTGCCATCCCACCTTTTATAATAGAATTAGCCACTTTTAAATCATAGGGTGTCGTGATTTTTATATTATATAATTCCCCATCTACTAATTTTACTTTTTGATCAGAAACTACCATTATTTTACAAGCGTCAGTTAATATTTTTTTATTGTCATCTGATAAGTTATTATAATTAGCTCTTAATGAATTAATATTAAAAGATTGAGGTGTTTGACCTTGATACATTTCATTTCTTAAAGGAATTGATTCAATATCTTCTCCATTTTTTGAAGTTATTATAGTATCAGTAGCAGGAATAACTGTATCTACAGCTTTATTTTCAAGTACAAAATCGATGTTTTCTTTAATAATACGTCTCGTTAAAAATGGACGCACTGCATCGTGCGTTACAATAACGTCATCATCAGTTATAACTTTATTTTTTTCTATAGTATTTATTATATTCATAATAGTTTCGTTTCTATCTATTCCGCCTTGAATGACTTTAATCCGCTCATCATCAATATTAAATTTATTTAGTATATCTTTTGTATGTAAAACCCATTTTTCTGGTGTAGCAATAAAAATTTCATCAAATTCTTTCGTTAATAAAAACTTCTCTATTGTATGTATAATAATAGGCTTACCATCAAGTTCTAAAAATTGTTTCGGTAATGGTACATTCCCCATTCTTGAACCTATACCACCCGCTAAAATACCTGCATAAATCATTTTCTTTTCTCCTTTCAATTTTAAAATTATTTGTTCTTATTATTTCTTTAAAAAGCTTCTATTCACTCCTCACGTTATCTATTATATAATAGATAACGTGAGGAGTGAAACAATGAAAAAACTTTTTAATATTTTATCTATTTTAAGTTTATTTGCAATTCTATTACAGTTTTTTTATCTAGAAAAAAATAAAAAATTCTATAATAATACATTTATAGATGAAGAAGATGAAGAAGGTAATGAAATGAAAAATAATATAATTGAATTATTAGATATTTCAGATGAATAATTAATTTTATAATTTATATTTTAATGAATTGCACATAAAAATAGCTCCTATTTCTAGGAGCTGAAATGTTAATATTTTGTTAAGTTAACGCTTAATATACCTTAACACATTTAGTTATAGATTAGTAGTATTTAATTAATAAAAAAACACTTTTTTATTATGTTGTTCCTTATGTTTTTAAATATACAAATCAAGAATGCTGTTGATTCTAGTAGAATAGTTTTATGATAATCGATATTTATAAAAATAAATATATTAAAAAGCTTAATGCATACTAGTTATTCTAATTGAATTATAAATGCTAATATATTTCCTTATGATTTTACAAAAGTTATAAAAGTCTCTGCTGATAGTACCTTTTTATTTGATTACTAAAAGAAAACTTGTATTTATGAGTATACAATGCTCATAGAAATAAAGGATATTTAAAAAAGCACTACAAGCTTATGAACTTGTAATGCTTTTAATTGTGTTAATTACCAAACAACCGACTCCAGAACCCTTTTTTAGTTGGTTCTTCGTTGAGATTTTCATCCTCTTTCTTTTCAGGTATATCTCTATACTGTTTTTCTACGGACTGTTCATCTCCTTGTTGTTGATCAGTATCTTTAGACTCTCCAGTAGATGTTGCTTCTTGTACATTAACGTTTTGTCTACCATTAACAGGTGTATCAAAAGAATAATTAAGCTGTCTTTCTTCCTCTAATTGATTTTCTAACTTTTGAATTTTTTTATTACTTTCTAAAGCTAATATTTGTTGATTTTCTAGAAGTCTATTCAGTGTATTTATCTGTTCTTTATCTCTAGTTGACTGTTCTTTATATATATCTAGTTGATTATATAAATGCTTAATCGTCTCATCTTTTACAAGATTATCATCGTTGGGTTTACTTTCTTCTTTTTTTTCATTATCAAAATAATCACTTTTATTTTGGTTTTTTTTAATTCTATTTACTACTATAATTTCATCTTCACCTGATAAATAGTTTACATTATCAATCTTTTGAAAATTCACATTTGCTTTTTTCGCGTTATTGTAAACAGTCATTTTTGTTACATTTAATTCATCGGCGATTTGTTTCATACTCTTCATATAACGCCCTCCATATAATTATATATATAATGTTTATGTTGTTATATACCTGTTATACTTATAAATTCAACACCGTATAAACCATTATATGTATAAAGGTTTATAGAGGCATATAACAATCCTTTCAAATGATTATACGCCGTTTATACTTGATGTGAAAAGGTTTATATAGGGATATATAACACCTGCGTATAAACTGGTTATATAGGGATACACTATTTTGAAAAAGCTTACACTCAAATGCGTATAAACAATTTAACAAACCTTTCAAAAGTGTTAATATAAATATATATAAAGAAACCCGACTACGGGAATAGTCGGGTTTCTTCGGTAATAAAACAAGAGATTTGTTTGTTTATATAGTTGTTATATTCTTATTATATATACTAAGAATTATTAGTGCAAGTCGAATACATATAAACATACTTATAACTTTTTATTACCTCTTTTTTAAATTTAAATGTGAAAGAGGTTTTTTATATGTCCAACTTTAATATTAAAGAAATCCAAAAAGAGAAGTTTTACCAATTACCTAAAGTATTTTTTACTAACCCTAAATACACTAAGTTATCTAATGATGCAAAAATAACTTGGTCAATACTAAGAGATCGTTTAGACTTATCTATAAGAAATAATTGGATAGACGAAAATGGAGATATATTCTTTATTTATACCAATGAAAAGCTTAAATCCATTCTAAACATCAGTAGTCCCAATAAATTATCTAAAATTAAAAAGGAATTAACTCAAGCTGATTTATTTAATCAAATAAGAGTAGGTTTGAACAAACCAAATAAGCTATATATTAAAAAACCTGAAGTAACAGAGGCTGATATATATTACATATCACAACAAGAAAACGATGTAGAATCTCGTAATGACACGGACGTATTATTATCATACGTCCAGAATTATGATAATAATACGTCTGGAAATATCAATATGATACATCAAGACGTATCAAAATCATACACAAATGATACTGAACTTAATGATACTGAATATATAGAGACTGAGAATAATGATACGAATGATTTGAATGATACCTCTAACAATATTTCTACAAATACCCATTCGAATCATACAAATCATCAACAAACTGAATTTAATAATGATGCCTTAAAATTTCAAGTGCTTGAAGAATTGCCACAACAAATCAAAGATTACTTAGGTAATTTTGAAATTAGAGAAATTCGTATTATTAAAAGTGTTTTACTTAAAGGGAAAAAATCATTTAATAACGCCCATGATACATATTACCGTTTAGAAGACATGGAGTTTGAACTTGTCAGTGTCTTAAAACGGTTTAAAGCTATGTTGCTACAAAAAAATGAATCTGTTGAAGCTATGCAAGGGTATCTAATGCAATCGATTAAAGCTGAACTTGAAGAAACTCATGCACTGTATATGCGACGTCAAAACATTAAAAAACATAATATCTTTAATCAATAATTCAAATGATCTTTCAGCAATCAAAGAGACTTCAAAATACTCGGTTAAGTCATCTGATTTTTTAACTGATGATGACGAAAAAAATCAAGAAATCGTAAATGATTTAGAAAAAGGTTTAGACCGAAAACGTATGTTGAGTTATGGTGGATTGCTAAAACAAAAACATAGAATTTTAAATTTAGACGATACTGAAGATGGGTAATTTGATTAATACAAGTGACGAAGAAAAAAAGCATATTCAATTACGGCAATTTGGCATTTTGAAAAACAAAATTATTACTTAAAAGATTTGAAACATTAGTTTAAAAGCTAGCGTTTTTTTATGTATTTTTGCCCCTGCGGGAACTATAGCGTTCAACCAGTATGGTTGCCCAGTTTTTACGCAAAAAATAATTTTGTGCGTAAATGGGCAGTGTCTAAAAAATTAGTCACTGGTTTTGCTCAAATTTTAGTTGGTGTAATTAAAATATATTTATTTGGCTCATATTTGCGTTTTAAGAGCTTATATACGTTTTTAGGTATAAAACTATATGATTTACCCCTGAATCTTTAAAATGCCCCTTTAAAATTCAAAATAAAGGCATTTATAATTTAAATAGTTCTTGTGCTAAAGTTTGTTAAAAAAGGAGACTTTTTATGGCATTTTGGATTTCGTTTATAGGTATGTGGTTTTGTATTGGAATGGCATTTCTTGTTATCAAAGTGAGTAAAAATAAAAAGTAGAGCACGCATTTATGCCGAGAAAATTTATTGTGCGGTGAGAAGAACCCTTAACTAAACTTGAAGACGAATGTCGGCATAGCGTGAGCTATTAAGCCGACCATTCGACAAGTTTTGGGATTGTTAAGGGTTCCGAGGCTCAACGTCAAT